>CAZCYX010000151.1:0-4804 GCA_964503065.1 uncultured Candidatus Bathyarchaeia archaeon | reverse complement strand
CTGCATGCTTTTACAATGAGTTAGCCAGCTCTAACACCTTGTCTTTGATCTGCTTGAATATCTTCTCAGCATATCCATGCGGCAGAAAATATGGATCATCAATGTCCCACACAACTATCTTGTTTTCGCATTCTGGACATTTGCTTAGGATGATGTCTCTATGTTCAAGTTTCATGGCGACGATAGGGTCATAGTCGTTGAGTTCTTTCTCATCTAAACCCTCTGGAGCATGCTTTAGATATTTTTGAGCGTTTTCTCTTGCCAAGTATTTCTTAGCAGCCTCTGAGATAGGAATCACAGGATGTATTCCTGCAGAATCAACGTTGATCTCTGGTTTGAGTTTCTTCAGTAGGGCTTCTGCTACGGGGCTTCGATAAGCGTTACCTGAACACACGAACAAGACTTTCATAGCGTTCACTCAAGTAAGTCTATAAACATTAGTTAAGATTTTATAAACTTCTAAATGGAATTTTGCATTTCAGAGTCTCTGCACATTAAACTTAAATGCGCAAGTTTTGAACCTTTGGTTCGTGAAGGATGTATGCTCTGAATGATGGAGAAACTGATAATGCAGTTGACCAATCCCAGCGATTTCTTTAGTAGTGTGCGAACTGAGAGTTGGAAGCCCGCTTTTGTCTTCTTTATGTGGGTGACATTGTTAATTTCTGTTGTCACACCAGTCGTCAATTTTTTGGGCATAGAGAGCACAGACTTGTCTTCGTCTTATCAAGCACAGGTCATGGCGTACAAGCTCGTGAAGAACAACTTCCTCGACTTTTACGGAGCTTACGCATACTTAATGGAGGCAGTCTTGATATTTGCTTTTGCTGTTCTGAATCTCTTTTTCTTGACGTTGTTCCTACATTTGATTTACAGATTTATAGGCGGAGAAGGCTCTGTTCTGAACGCTTGGAAAGCCATGTGTTATGGGATTGGACCTTGTCTGCTCGGCGGTTTCTTACCCTACGTTTCTTTGTTTGCGGGCTTCTACTCCTTTACAATGCAATTTTATCTTGGTCCCATGACTCTCTACAGAGCGAAAGAAAGTAGAGCAATAGTTGTCTTTGTGGCTCTTATAGCATGGACCTTTATCGAAATGTTTGTCTTGGGCACAACTGTAGGTATTTAATGAGGCGCTGAAGATTTATTAAGAAAATCGAAAACTAATCCAAAGGGGAAAATCATGTCAAAGAGAAAAAGTTGGTCTGAAAAATTGAAAGACAGCAAGGGTCTGCCAAAAGTAGAAAAAATTACCGACAAGATGAGCAAAAGATGGGGTACAGGCACAGTAGTCATTCCGGCACCGATGGAAGTGAATGAATTGATGAGAAGAGTACCTGAAGGAAAGCTTATCACCATTAATGAAATGCGTGTCGCTCTTGCTAAAAAACATGGAGCGACTATTGGTTGTCCGATAACCACTGGCATTTTCGCTTGGATTGCAGCCAATGCCGCTGAGGAACAGAGACAAAAGGGTGAAATAGACGTTACTCCTTACTGGCGCACCTTGAAAACTGGTGGTGTGATAAACCCGAAATATCCAGGCGGAGTCGAAGCTATAAGGAAACTTCTAGAAAAAGAAGGGCATGAAGTAATTCAAAAAGGCAAGGAATACATTGTTGCCGAATACGAAAAATCATTGGCAAAATTGTAGAAATAGAAAAAAGCACACATTAACATCCTGCTTAGAAAGTTATAAACTTATAGATTTCCTGTATATGTTGAGATGGTCTGTTATGACTTGCTATTTTAGGCATATTCTGCATCTTTTCAAGAGAGCTGGAATAGAAGTGACGAAGGAAAACAAACAAGAAATTGACAGAATAATTCACGGCATTGTAGGTGTAGAGTATAAGAATTGTCCAGCTGCTTGGAGAGAAGTGAAGAAGAGAATCGCAGAAGATGAAGAAGGCTTCGTTTCTAAGTTGAAGAAATCATTGACCTAGTATATGCAGGTTATAGAGCGTACGATATACGAAAAAACAGTTGCCCATGAGGCACTCGCTTAATCATCATGATAGTTATGACTACACTATCGATTACGTAGAGCAAACAAAAATATGACATTGACTAGAATATTACTTTTTATGCAAATATTTCTGAAATTATTGCGAAAAGTAAAATAGACAGACTGTTCCATTATATAATGGAGTTAAAACAAATGAACGAAAGAACAACCTCTATCCTGTTAATCTGCTTCGTGGCTTTGTCGATCGTCTATTGTTATAGCAGCACCATTTTGCCTTGCCACGCAACCGAATCCATAGACGCTGTGCATTCCAGGCCAACCACCCTAACTAAGGAGCCTTGTCAAAACGTAAAACTGTCCTATCCAAGACCCAACTGGAACGTTTTGGGAGATCCCATTGATAACCCAAGACCCAAGTAAGCCTTAGCACACTAAAGAAATCCGAAAGGGAGACAACCTGATGAGCAATCTCGAAGATTACCAATGGATGCTTCGATACCTTAAAATGCTAGATCCAACCAATGCAAAGATACTGGAAGGACTCGGCAAGTACGGTCCAAGAAACATCTTGGCACTAGCCAAATCAATAGGATTGCCTCCCACAACTGTAACCTTTCGCATAAAAAAGTTGGTGAAAGAGGGTCTTCTTAAAATAATGGCTAATCTAGACTACTCCAAGCTTGGGTTAATGAAAGCAGTTCTCATTGCAGAATTGAAACCGGGACAGGAAAAGAAGCTGCAACAAGTTATCGACAACCTTGACTACTGGATCTACATTGCCAGATGTTATGGAAAATACGACGGATACTACGCCGCTTTTGCCTTTCCAGCAAGGTACGAAAAAGAACTGAAAGAATATCTAGACAAAGCCGCTCAGTTAAAAGCATTTACACGTCACATTTTCTACTACACTACCAATTTCCCTGAAGTTGCGCCTAACTTCGACTGGTTCAACTTTCAAAGCAAATCATGGAACTTCCGCTGGGAACGTTGGATTGACGAAGTTCAAAACGCCTCTGAGAGGCTTCCTCAAAAAATTATGGAACCTAAAACCTATTCAATTCGAGTTGATGAAACAGACATATTAATCTTGAAAGAATTGGAGAAGGACGGAACCGCCAAGTTCACTAAACTGGCGGAAATGATAAACATAACACCCCAAGGAGTCAGATATAGATATCGCAGACATATCCTTGAGCATAACCTCATTATTGATTATGAAGTTGGAACACTTCCATATCCACTTCAGACATCTGATATGTGCAGTTTCATAATTGACTTTGAAAACGAAGAAAAATTAGCAAAATTTGCCAACAGTCTGCACAACAACCCCTTTATCATCACCTACGGAAAAGTCATTGGTCAACACTCTCTCGTAGTTCACACGTATACTCCAAAAACTGAGTTCTCGAAATTCATCGACTCAATGAACAGGTTAACCGAGAAGAGATTAATTGCAAGTTTTCTTTATGTAACCTTGGATGTTGCCTCCTTTAGGCGCCAAACCATCTCTTACGAGTTTTTCAAGGAAAACAAATGGATCTATGATCACGAGAAGAAACTTGAGAGACTGAAGGAAGTGACGGTTAAGTGAATATTTAAAAAGGTTTATTCCAAGTTGAGCTCCACGCTATGTTTTCTTTTTGGCAAAAAACAAAATATTTTTAGAAAAAACAAAAGATTTTTAAGATTAAAGCGATATACCAGTAACTGTTTTTATGTAAGAGGGACAGGAATGGAAGCTAGATAATGAAGGAATTTTCTGCTCTCCAATCTCCTTTCTCTTTCAGCGTCTGGCTTCCATTCGTCTCAACTAGATAGTTTGATCTATTTATTTTTTACTCAAAAGACGCTTGTACTGGTTGTGAGGGGGAATCTTCACGTAAATATGATTTATGGAGACCAAGAATACACGTGCAGTCGTCCCACATCGGAGTATATGAATGATATGGAAATGAAATGGCGTAAACTTGATTTTAGAATTTATACACTTGTAAAACTGTGTCTAGAGGCATGAAACTACAGAAGATCAGTGGCGGCGTAGTTATAGATGTTCACGTGAAACCCAACTCAAAACAGTTCAGAATATCTGTTGAATCAGATGAACTCGTGGTCTTTTGCCGAGAAACTCCAGTGAAGGGCAGGGTTAACAGGAAACTAATAAAAGAACTTTCGAGGCTCTTTCATAGAAAGGTTGAGATTCTTTCGGGATTCAGTACTAGACAAAAGAAGATTCTGGTCAGGGATGTTGAAGTTGAGGAAGTTAAGAACATCTTAAAAGCTGCTTGCATTCAAAAGTTGAGTTGTATTTAGATGCGGTTCAAGATAAGGAATGAACTGAAAAAGCTAGATTACGAGAGACTCAGAGAGTTTCTGAGAGAGAACTCTAGTGCTTCGGTTAAACTTTTTCCGGGTGTAAATTCAGAGTTTATGTCTGTGGGTCCCATTATGGTTGCCGTTGAAGGGTTCGGCTACAAGATCAGCACTGAAGTGTTGTTTCGGGAGCCTATAGGTTTTGAGGTTTTTGATGATTTGAGGCTTGATGACGAGGTGCGTAGTGGCTTGGTGGTGAATCGTAAAAACTTCAAGGTGTCAACGATAGTTACGGGGGCATCTGAACTTGAAGGGGGTGTGAATAGGATTTTGAGGATTATAGAGCGCGTTGTTAATCATATTTGTAGTAGGTTTGACAGAGTGATTCAGCGGACTTTTCATATCAGTTCTAAATGGTTAGATAGCCAATTGGAATTGGTACTGAAGAAGGAAGAATTTGAGAAGAGAGGTGAAGTTCCAAAACCTTTTGGTTTGATTCATGCAAAGGATTCTAGAGAAGCT
>CAZCYX010000150.1:0-4852 GCA_964503065.1 uncultured Candidatus Bathyarchaeia archaeon | reverse complement strand
TAGAAATGTTCCCGCCTCGTGGTTGCTGAACCATTTTTCTCCAAACATTTTCTTCAATGCCGCCCTTAGTTGTTCTTCGAATATCCAAGCTCGCAGATATTGGGAACAGTAGAAGCCGTCATCATGATCCGCAAGGTAGTGGTTCTTTGGATGCTTAAACTTCAGCGCCCTTTTAAGGGTCTCCTTATACACTTGGTCCATTCCTTTCAACGTATCAGCTGTGTGCAGTTGGAGTTCGTAGGAGAGTTTTGCTCCGTATCTTCTTAGGAAGTAGAGTTTGTATAAGTAGAGGAAGTCAAGATACTCTTTTGTCTCCTTAATAGGTGTGTATTGTCTTAACCAGTTTTCGTCAGTTAACAAATACTCTAGTAGAAAAGCGAAAGTCTCGGTTACGGAGTTGTCGCCCAACCGCTTATACTCCACAGCCAAATCTGGACTTACACAACCATAATGTTCGGCGTGCCCTGCTTCATGAAACAAAGCCGCATAATCGTCATGTCCACCCTTTGGCATCATCACCAATTTCACTTCATCAGGAACTCTTATTCCACTACAGAAAGCTCTCGGAGACTTTTTGGGTCTTTCTTCCACATCGACTTCAATATTCTTTTGCTCTTCTAATCGGAGACCCATGTTTGCCAATGTCTTCCTCAAGGTCTCCACTGCATCTTCCTTTATGAAGTAGTTGTCAAATTCCTTAGCCCTGAAAAAGAAGGCTAAATCATGCTTTTCTGCATCTTTCAGTTTCACACCAACTCTGTCAAGTAACGCCTTCTCCATTCGGCTGACATAAATGGACTCGGTTTTAGCAATGAAGTCTTGCATCAGTTTTTCTAGTCGCTGAAAATTGATGCCTTTAATATCTTTGAACAGAGCCATATAGTCTGTGTAACCCAACTCCCTAGAAGTCTTGTGGAGTTTTTCCATTCTCTTCAGAAGAATAACATTGATTTTGTCGATTATTCTATTTCTAGCTTCAAAGAGTTTGCTCCTTTTGTCTCGGTTGGGTTCATTTGCGATCTTTACTGCTGCAAGTCGGAACGGAATCTTCTCTCCGTCTACGTTGATGGTTTCTTTTGATTCCATGGTTTCGGCTTTTTCACTAAGTTCTTTTACTACCATGCCAAGGTAGTCACTGACAAGGAATTGTTGCAAATATCTTAGTTTTCTTTCTTCTTCGCCACTTGCTTGTTTTCTCTTCTCTTTGACTGTTAAGATTAGTTCTTTCGTGAACAGATGTTTGTACTTGTCGTAGATGGGTGAGAGGTTCATCTCTTCTTTTAGTCCAGCCCAATTAAGATACCACTCTTTTTCCATCTCACTGCAGAAGCCTTCCACATCTTGTCTAAGTTTGTTCAAATCGTACATATTCTCTCCTCAAAGAAACAACTATTCCTTCTTTTGAGAACTTATGTTTTATCTTAAGCTTTGTGATCATTAGTAATAGTTGTACCCCTAAAAGATGGCTTGGGAAGACTTACTGCAAAACTTTTAGGCGTTTAGTATCGGTTTCTTCTTGGGGGTCTTCTCTTTGCCCAACAGTCCTTGCAGTAGACAGGTCTGCTCGGATCGGGTGTGAATGGTACTTCGCATTCTTGGCCACAATCGGCACAGACTGCCTTGTGCATTTCCCTTGGTTCTCTTCTTCTATACGACATCTAGACTGCACCTCCTATGCGCTGGAAGAACTAGTTTTCGTCTACGAATCCTAATTCTTGAATGTTTAACATGGAGTAGTTGCCTTATAAACTTATGCTAGATGTTGGCGATGGAATCGTTGCTCTGTGCATATATCTGGTCAAAGTCATATTCTTTGTTTCCAACCACTTTCAGCTTAGCTTCGACTTTTCGGTCGTTGATTTGGATGACGCCGTAAGCGTTTTGGTAAAAACCGCGAAGCCTTTTGGTCGATATAGCTCCTGCATAGATTATGGGTAAAGTTCCAATCGTCCACATCCAAGGGCGATGTCGATGTCCACACAGAACTAAGTTAACCTCGTTTAAGATGAGGGTTCGAAGAAGATCACCAGCGTCAGAGACTGTGTTTCTCTCCATTCCCGTGTCTGGCACTGGAATAAGATGATGGTGAAGCGCTACAATCTTGAATTTATCTTCATGTTGATTCAGACACCTTTTCAGCCATAGTCCTTGGTTGTAGCCGATTTCTCCATCTTCTCGGTCTGGTCGAGATGAATTCAACATAATTAACACTATGTCTTCGATTTCTGTGACTGAAGATGGGTCGCCGAAGAATTTTGGGAAGAGCAGATAGCCTGTGGTTCTCGAGTCGTGGTTTCCACTACCCACAACGACGTGCTTGCATTTCAGTTGTTTTAGGTAACGTTTTGCCTCCTGGAACTCATTGGTTAATCCCTCTTCTGTGAGGTCGCCAGTTACTACGACGATGTCTGGGTTTAACATGTTTATTTCATCTATTGCCTGCTGAAGCGTATTTCCTTCCAGTTTGGGGCCGCAATGCATATCCGACATATGTACAAGCAACAAGTTATCGCAAATATTCTCATTCATTTTAGAAACCTCCTAGAAAGATAAATAGAAATTTTGGTGGAGATACTTCACATCTAATCAGTGGGGATTAGTTCCTCCACTACATATCTGTGAAAAGATCCAATTCGCATAATACTGGATTTCATGTGGTAATCCCTTTTCCGTTTTTCTCCTCTGAAGGCTCAAGTGTACTATATAAACGTTGTCAAAGAATAGTCAGCTCTGTGCTGATTCTATATCGTGTTTGCAGTTTATTTCTCGTATGGAACTAGACATAGAAATTTTAGAGTTTTTTTGCCTATGTTTTTGAAGTTGTGGGGGGTGTTGGGTGGAATGAAAATTACATAGCCTGAACTCGCACGTTTTTCTGTGTCTCCGCATTTGACTAGGCAGTCTCCGTCGAGGATGAAGGTTTCGTGTTCCCATGTGTGGGAGTGGTGTGCGGAGTGGCCTCCGGGTTCGATTTCGAAGTATCTCATGGCGAAGTTTTCTGCGCCGTCTTCTTTTGTTATTAGCCATCGGACTTTGATTCCTTTAAAATCTGATTCTTTGACTTCTTCTTCTTTTATTTTTGTGAGGGGAACTGCTTTGAATCCCAAATAGTCGCATCTCCTGTAAATTTGATATGGAAGTGGTTGTCTATGGAGTATATGATAGTTGTGGTGGGATGGTGGATGATTGAGGTTTGGATTGATGGTTTGTGTGAGCCAGTTATTCCTGCGCATGCGCGAACTGCTTGTTTTGGTTATGTGATTAAGAAGGATGGAAAAGTGGTTGATGAGGGTTCTGGGGTTATTGGTGAAGGACAGAAAATGACGAATAATGTGGCTGAGTATTCGGCTTTGATTCGGGCTTTAGAACGAGTTAGACGTTCGGGGTTGGATGAGAGGGTAGTTGTACGGTCTGATTCTAGGCTAGTTGTTAATCAGATGATGGGGAAGTGGAGAGTGAAGGCGCCAAATATAATGCCTTTGTATCGTAAGGCAGTGGCGCTGGCAAAGGACATGGATGTTGTTTTTGAGTGGGTTCCTCGAGAGGAGAACACGAGGGCTGACAGTCTTGCACGTAAGGCGTATGAAGCTAGACGGCGCAGGCGTTAAAGAAGGGGAAGATGATATATGTGTCTTGTTCTGTAAATCACGTGTGGGGTGATGTTTCTTGGAAGGCTACATTTTCGTTAATTGTGATCCTTTGTTGGTGTGGGAGATAGCTGAAGCCGCGGTTAAAATTGAAGGTGTAAAGATGGCTCATGCGGTCACTGGTCAGTTCGACGTTGTTGCATATGTCAAATTTGCTAACATGGAAAGGCTTAGAGAGATTTTGAGTAAGTTCCAGTCCCTGAAGGGGATTCAACGAACACAGACTGCGGTTGCTATACCACCAAGACTAAAATGAAATCAGGTTGTATTGATCGCTACTGCCTTGCGAACGGTGCGACTGCTGAAAGGTTAATATACACTCTTGAGAATATTGTTTTAGACTTTTTCCGAAACTTCGGTTTCCTCCGGAAACTGTTAGTTTATCGATAAAGGAATGTGTATCTGTGCTGTCAAGCAAGATGAGAGTGGCAATCCGATCTGAAAAGTTTGTGAAATTCTCTGGAAAGCAGGTTTGTTTTTACATAAAATATGCCTCTGTTGTCTTCAAATCTTTGAGGAGGCCTTTGTTTCAAAAGTTTCTTCGCTGGATGTTGAAAAGAGAAAACATGGGAGACGATATGGTTTCGAATGTGCAAGTCAGGGTTTTTCCGTTTCAAAAGGGGAACGGAAATAGTCTTGCTGGAAAATGTAACGCGAAGAATGGTGAAATTCGTATTTATCCAAAAAAGCTGGAGTTTTGCCGAAAATTGACACGAAAATTTGGGAAGAAACAAGTGCGTTCTTATATAAAGAATAGAGCTAAAGCCGCTTTGATACATGAACTTCTACATTTAAAATATTTGAGTGATGAAGAAAAGGTTAGGGAATTAACACGGAAATACTTTATCATCTTTTCTCGACACCGAGAAGACAAAAACTTGAATGCAAATATTTTTCTGAGGATGTTATTCGAACAATAATCACTCGGTTAAGCTTCCTCAAAGAGTCATTAGAACCCATATCACTTGTATTTAACAATTTTTCAAAAAGTTTATTACCAGGTATCTTGCCGTAAGGCATTTTTAGAAATCGCAAGGAGGTGAAAAGCATGGGTAGGGAAGAAGAGGAAGAAGAAGAGGAAGAAGAAGAGGAAGAAGAAGAGGAGTGGTAAAATTCAAAATCTCATGTTCATCTGCTCGTTTTTTTCTAGTGTTTATTTTTTCTTGAAATAAGAAGGTAATAAACATACTTTTTTGTATCTAAAA
>CAZCYX010000149.1:0-4874 GCA_964503065.1 uncultured Candidatus Bathyarchaeia archaeon | reverse complement strand
ATTTCACTATATAGTCTATCTAGAACAAGAAAAGCAGCCAATTTTCGCAAGTCTTCAGGTAGACGGTGAATATCAATAATGTAAGTTGCCCGAAAGAAATTATGATCTGCGCCTTCGCTAGCTGGCTGAAATAGTGGGAAAGTCGTGAACTCACGGAGACAGGCCAGCAATGAATCATCGCTCCATCCTTCTTCTGTATATCTCTGCTCAGCCAAACGAGTGAGGTCCTCTAAGTCAGGGGTTCCACCCTCAAAACTGTTGTAAGCTTCGGTGATTATTTGGAGACATCGCTCCGATTGTATAGGTCCCAAGCGGACGACAGAACGGATCGTATCACGAAACCGCCGAGCAGCGAGATGGACTGCATGTTCATCTCTATAAGGCAATGAAAGAGGCGCGAGAGGAATGGGGTTGCCTGGTAATAAGACAACGTTTGCATTCTCTTTATCTACAAATGCTTTGTTGGCAGCAACATCGCCCTTTGCATAATCGAAAATCAAAAATGGGATGGAATAAGGCGCTGAAGAGGCGATTTTGGAAAGAAAAGATATGGCGGTGCGGGTCTTCCCAGTACCGTTACGCCCCATAATAGCGATATGTGGAGCACTGCCAGGCCCATTGAGTCTATGCATATGAGTTTTTCCTGATTTGGCGTCTCTACCAAGCTCAATCATAACTGAAAAGTTCCCTACTTCTACTGGAGGTGGCAAGATTTTCTCCAGATAACCTATTGGTATTTTCGTCTGTAGCGAAGATTGTGCAACAAAGTATAATAATAACTCATCACCGCGTCGGTTCAATCTCTCATACTCTTTTTTGAAAAGACGCAATCCACGCTCTACGTGTAGTTTAACGATGCTCCCTATTTCATTTGCCTTAAAAGGTCTTCCAAGCCGTTGCCGTAGAAGAGCAAGGAGTACTCCAGCATCTTCTCCAAAAAACACATGTTCTTGAAATTCCGTACCTTCTGAGTCATATGCCCCCATATCAGGCAGCGCTTCCAGCGATAAGGAATAGCCAAGAGCAGCCCTAGCCCACAGGTTGGGACGAATCCCAGTCTTACGACGGAATTCCTCCATAATTTCACGGGCTTCCTTTGAAGTCTTTAGTAAGGCCATCTTTTATCCCCATTTTTAGTTAGAAGAAATATCCAGGTCTAATGACGTTTGAATCGGCCTCAGAATCATAGTCAAGCCTATATTGTTTGGCAACGTAGGGTGAAAGGCGCTCCGCCCACTTCACATCAACCTCAGTATCTGTTGAAAGAACAATAACTTGGTGGCCTGCGTACGGCAGATACTTTTCAAATAGGGCTCGCCGGTTTGTTGTATCAAGGCGAGCGACAGGTGTATCGATGACAATAGGCAATTCGCGGCCTGATGCGCGGGCCAAGGCCCACAACAAAGAAAGAGCATACATCTCGCGCATCCCCGCTGAAAAAACACGCCTCTCCAACCGACGACTACGACTATCCAAAAGTATGACCTGCCAGGTATTCGGGTCAATCCTCACTGTATGTACTGGATCTTCTGGCTTGCGTAGCCGCCCATACATCTCTTCAAAGTGATTCTTTAAAATAGACAGTTTTTCAGGAGCAAGTTTATGTATAAAATCGTCTAAAACACTCTGTCCTTTACGAGCAAGCTTGACAACCCTCATGGCTTGAGTTGTAGCCTTACGTTGCTCTAGACGATCCTCTATTTGCCTCCGACGAGTTGCCAAGTCTGCCTCCAACCGTTGAATTTCTCCTTTGAAGGTACTGCATTCCTCTTTGAGCTTACCGATCCGTTCGGTAATACCCCTGTTTTGTTTGATAAATTCTCCAACATGGGGGTCATCAGATGTAGATAGAATTTTAGCTTCCACGTCGCGAAGATCATTCGTGAGTCGCTCTCTTCTATTAACTGCATCTCGAAGCAATACGGCTTTTTGGGATACTTCAGTCAGTCGATTGAGAATACTTTGGCGTTCCCCTTCACTTAAGTCATGAAGATATTTACGCTGATCTGAGGGCCTTAATCCAAGAACCTCCATTGATACTGACCGGAAACGGTTTCGATAGAAAGTTTCCTGTTTCTCATTAAGAACAATCTCCGCAGATGGAGGTGGCTGAGGTGAAACAAAAACTTGCTCTTCGATAGTCTCGATTTGCTTTCTCAAGTTCGCGACCTGTTCGGGACTCATAATAGTTAGCCGCTCTTCCCGGAGGGTTTCTTCTAAGGCAATGCATAATTTGTCCGCAAACAAAATCGGGAGGGCCTCAAATCCCTTCTGGATATCGGCCTTGGCAACTTCTATCTCACTTTCGAGGGTCTGACTGTACAAGATTAATTCGTCCCGTTTCGAGGCGTGAGGGCTGGCAATACGGAGAAGTTCGTCTTCGATTCCCCTTTGCTCTTTTATGGCCTCTTCTATTTCTCTCTCAGCATCCAATAGCTTGTCACGCCTCCGTTCGAGATCTGATTCAATTCGTTCGGCGTCTTCCTGGAGTTTGAAAAAATCTCTTGTCTCAACTGCTTTAACCTCATGTTTTTCGATGTGATCAACAACATATTTCTTCAGATCATCCCTCAAAGTCTTATATACCGTGATGTGAAGGATATCTTCGATCGCCTCCACCATACGGCGGTCATGACTTTCCTCTTCGGCAAAAGTTTGTATTCTTTCGCCGTCAAAAAAGAAGAACGGGGAAATACGTGGAGGCAGTACATGACGAAGAAAGTCCTGGTAAGCTGCCGGATTATCTTCTATCCAATCAATAGGCCGTTCATTTTCTTGGATTGCTAACACAGGGGCTAAAGCTTGCCGATGGGCGATATCTACGTCCCAACTTCTCTCAATGTACAGTCGCCTATCAGCGTCACCTCCTGATACGATGAGTTCGACCGCAACATTATATTCAGTTTGGCCTTCATCTAATGCCCGACGATTAAGCCTGTCACTGACTGCCCGCAAATAATTTGGTCTTGTTTGAATTCCAGGAAGGTCACCATCCTCATAAAAAACGTAATTGATAGCTTCATGAATAGACGTCTTTCCGCGTCCGTTATCTCCTCCAATTAATACGAGAGTTTTATCTATGTTCGGTTGTGTGAGTAGATCGATTTCATGGATTCCATAGAATCGCTTAAAATTGGTCATTCGTAATCGAGCGATGCTAATGTGTTTCCATTGAGACATCGATACCCTCCTCCTCTTGCTTTTGCGCTTGTCGCACTACGTCACGCATTTCTTCGGGTAAACCATGGCGTCGTTTTAAATGACCAAATTCCTCTTCCAAATCACGTAGTCGGCGCATCATTTCAAAAGAGATACCGTGTTTTCCACAAACCTCTCGAAGCAATGCTTCTTCTTTAGAAAGATGATTGCCCTTCTCATTTTTTTTATTTGACATCGGCTTCTCCTTATACACCTGTTTCCAAATCCGTTGAACTATGTCAATGGGTTGTGGATTATCTTCTTCCCGACTCCAGATCTGCTGTATGGCAGCGAGTTCGTCTCCTTCGATCAGGATGTGGCCTGATCTCTTCTGTGCTTCCAGAAGTTGAATAAGTAGCTCCCGGCGCGTTTCGTGCGTAAAGGGACCTGTACCTTTCATCAGTTCGCCTTCTCGGTTATAAGCTGGTTTCCCATTTCGACGTTTGTCCTGTCGTGCCCCCATTTTATCACGAATCTCTTTGAGATAATCACGAAATTCTAAAAGAGGTCCCAAGTGATCCTCTCCCAGTTCTACTAAGGATTCTGTAGTTCGATCATTTTCCACCACAGTACATGTCCAGCAGCCGAAGCGACTTTGTCCACAAGATGGGGTTGAAGTATCAATAACTAGCGGACATTCTCCTCCAGCGGCTCTTCTATAAAGTGTCACTAGGCCTCGGTTATCTCCGCCCCATGGGCTGGGAACCTGAAGCAAATAGATCCAAACATCGTTAGTTGCAAGGTTTTCTAGAGGAGTATATACCCATGCGTTTACAAGGTCTGAGTGTGGGTGAAACCTTTGATTCTCTATTTCTCGCGCACGCATAGCTTGTGCACGTGTAGTACTTTCTGCCTTCCGCGCTCCAAGTACAACAACAACAGATCCGGAACGTGCCACAACATTCTTAATGAAATTGCTCACAGGATATATTTTCAATCGGTCCGTACACCAGCGAAAAAGTGGGGTGGGAGAAGGATATCCGCGACCAATCAAGTTAACCCAAAAGGTGTCATTTAGCTTGGGGTAAACCAAGTGAGTGCTGATTGGCAGGCCATCACGTTCTGCAGAGGTGGTAAGTAAGGTAAGTTCTTTACGAATCCGTGTTGCGATGGACGGAGATTCAACTCGCGTGTCAGATGCCAAGACATATACGTGCTTTTGCCTTTCTACAATAGGCATATTTGCAAGCATGTAATAAATGAGTTGAACCAACATTGTGGAGTCTTTTCCTCCGCTAAAGCCAACGATCCATGGTCGATTATCGTCGAGATATGCCTTACGCATATCATCAGTTATTTCATCCACAAAGGATCTGTAATGATTCAATTCCATATAATTACCATATACGTTCTGAATTTTTTGATGAAAGGGAGAAAGAGTATAACTTAAACGTGCCCATTTTTAATGAAATACTATAAGCATAATAAAATAGTCAACATTATCCTGAATCCTGCGGATCTCTTCGAGGTCTCAACATTTGAGATTACCTTTCCCTGAATCCTTCTATTCTCTCCAAACAAAAAAGAGCCTTGGGAGCCCTTCAATTATTTACCTTGCGTAAAAGGTTGGGGTCAAACCTCGACGGCCTGTTGCTCAAAGCCAATTTCAAGGGTTGAAAACATAAGGGTAAAGTCCCATTTAGGCCACCAACTATGATAGAGTGGTGGCATGACAA
>CAZCYX010000148.1:0-4878 GCA_964503065.1 uncultured Candidatus Bathyarchaeia archaeon | reverse complement strand
CAATCATTGAAATCTTTGGCATTCTAGTCTTGCTCTGTGAACCTTATAAACAATAGTAATATCTATCTCTGATCAATTAATCAGGTTTGGGAAGCATTATGATTAAGAGTACTGCACAGTTTCTGCAATTATTATCTAGCAGAAGAACCATTAGGAAATTTAGGGTGGAATCAGTTGCTGATGAAGTCGTTTTGAACATTGTTGAGGCAGGACAGCGGGCACCATCGGCGTGTAATCTTCAAACCTACAGTGTTGTTTGGGTTAAAAATGCTGAGCAAAAAGAGAAAGTTTGGGATGCTTGTGGAGTTCCAAAGTCTATTCGAGATGCACCAGTTGTTTTTGTGATTTGTGCAGACGTTCGCAGGCTTGCTAGGGCTTTAGATTACCTTCATTATGAACATTGCCTCAAACACGGCTACGGATATCCCTTGAAGTTGATGAGTATAATTGATGCCAGTCTCGCAGCCGAAAACATGACCATAGCCGCTGAAGATTATGGTTTAGGATCTGTTTTCATCGGGTCAGCTCTTGCAAACAAGATAGTTATTAAGGTTCTTAGGCTTCCTAAGGGTGTTTTACCTCTGACGCTTCTTTGCGTTGGTTATCCCGATGAAAAACCGCCGACAAGGCCTAGATTACCCCTTTCATCTGTTATGCACACTGATAGTTACCGAGATCCATCAAATGAGGAGATAGAGCTGTTTTTGAAGCATATGGATAATGAGTTAGAGAAAGAAGGATACTACCGTAAATATGCCAAAAGAAAGCCACCTTACTTTTATACGGACCATATAAAGGGAAAAACTGCTCTAGCACCATTTAGACAAGAAGAAACAAATATAGTGCCAGTGTTAAGGAAGACGGGTTTTCTTCCGAATGAATCTCTATAATGAGATCTTATGTATGAGATACAGTGGCTGAAAATCTATTTTTTCTTCACTTGCTTTAATATAGTTTTTAATTGATCTTCTGTGATAGTACCCATTTGGTAGAGTTTGTTTACTGCTTCACTCACTTTTAGCAGATAATGCAGTTTCATGTTGTCTTTGGCAAGGTTTTCTTTTCCACCTTCTTCTCGATCAACAAGTACTGCTGCATCGTTGATTACACCGCCTTCAGCTCTGGTCGCCATAGCAGCATTTCTTAAGGATTTCCCTGAGGTGATAAGGTCGTCGATCAATAGGACACGGTCGCCCGGCATTAATATTCCTTCGACTCGTCTTTCTCGTCCGTGCAACTTTGTGCGTTGACGGATGTAGAAAAAAGGCTTTTTGAGATGATAGGCGATGATGGATGCAAAGGGAATACCTGCTGTTGGGATTCCTGCGATTCGGTCGAAGTTGTTATTTCCGACGTCTGTGGTTATTAGGTTGATGTAGAGGTCACAGACTTTTTGAAAGGCTTCAGGGAAACTTGGGACAATTCTAAGGTCGATGTAGTAGGGGCTTACTTTTCCGCCTGCGAGTTTGAAAGCTCCGAATTTCAGAGCGCCTATTTTTGTTAGGATCTTGCAGAGTTCTCTCTTCATCTCTTCTCTTTCTTTTTCCATGGAGTATCCCTTTTCTAAGGATATATGTATGGTCTACCCTGTTCAATAAGTATGCATCGGACTTTTGGAAGTTCTTCTGAAAGGAGCTGAGCGAATCGCTTTAGTTCTGACGCAGGCGCATGATAAGGAACCGCTGCTTTAGGCTTGACCATTTTTACGATTTCTACTCCTGTTTTTGGTGAGGTGCCTGGTGCGGGTGCACCGACTGTGACAAATACGATGTCTGGGGGGCTGCGTTGGCCTATTTGGCTCATTTGTGGGTGGGGTTGACTGTCTGCTGTGTGATAGACTTTGACGTTATCTTCAGTTGTGATAAAGTAAGTCACGGGTGTGGCGGCTGGATGTCTGCATGGTTCTGCTCGAATAACTATGCTATCAATTCTATGTTCCGATCCTAAGGGAGCTTCAATTAGCTTGTTAGATGGGACTATGTCTCTTAGTTTTCTTACAGATGTGGAATCCGCAATAACTGGACAGCTGGTTCGTTTGTGAATGGCTTCTATAACATGTAGATCACAGTGGTCCCCATGTTCGTGGGTCACGAGAATTGCATCTGCTATTCTAAAGATTTTTGGGTCTATCTCTGCTGGGTCTATTAACAAGGTTTTGGTTGGCGTCTTTAATGTAACACCTGAATAAGGGTTGAACCAGACAAAGGCAATTTCGCCTTTTTTAGGAGTCAGATTTTCAATTGACATTTGTCTTCTCTCGCTGGATAGTTATATGATCTTGGTTTTAAAGAACTTGTGCTATTTTTGAAAGCGAAAGTTGTTGGATAAGCAAGATTTTTAGTATGCATGTGTTCGACTGTAACTTAGCTTTAATGTGATCTCTCCCAATAATTCAACATGTCTCATGCATTACCCTTAAAAGAAACTGGTAGAAACACATCTAACCACTTAGAAGAGGCAGACTAACATGGTCGATATATGGCTACCCTATGGCAAAACGGAAGTTTGCGCAAGAATTCCAACACGAAACTTCTTAGGCACCATACAGCCAAAAGAAAAATCACCAGCATCAGATCCGCATGTAGAAATCGAAAAAGCCCTGAATAATCCAATTGCAACTAAGCCTCTTAATCAAATAGCCAAACCAAACGACACAGTCGCCATCGTTGTCGATGACATCACAAGGGCAACTCCAAGCTATCTAATGTTGCCACCGCTTCTAAACCAGCTCAATGGAGCAGGCGTGAGAGACGAAAACATAACTGTAATCTTCGCTTGTGGCAGTCACCGACCAGTAACACCTGAGGAAATGAAGAAACTCGTAGGCGAAGAGGTTCTTAACCGAATAAGGTCAGTCAGTCATGATTGTAAGGCTGAGGACCTAGTTTTTCTGGGTAAAACAAAAACTTTGGGAACCAAGGTTTATGTAAACAGGATATTTGCGGAAGCCAGTGTGAAAATACTTACAGGAGATATTGGGTTACATTACTATGCGGGGTATGGTGGAGGAAGAAAGAGTGTCTTGCCAGGCATCTCTGGTGCAGAAACTATACAACATAATCATGCAAATCTTCTACATCCAAAAGCTCGAACAGGAATATTAGAAGAAAATCCTGTTCATCAAGATATGGTGGAAGCAGCAAAACTAGCCAAAGTCGACTTCATTTTAAACATTGTCACAAACAGCAAACAAGAGATAGTTCAAGCATTTGCTGGAGACATGGAACAAGCATTCAATGAAGGCGTAAGAATAGTAGATGAGATGTATAAGGTTCCCATCGAACAGAGAGCAGATATTGTAGTTGTAAGTTCAGGGGGGCATCCGCTGGACATAGACCTTTACCAAGCCTATAAGGGAATTGATAACGCCCTCAACGCCGTAAAACGAAAGGGAGTCATCGTTTTAGTTGCAGAATGCCCAGAAGGGCATGGAAACGAAGTTTTCTATGAATGGATGGTAAAGTTCAAAACTTTGAAGGAGATGGAGAAGGAGATAAAGAAACATTTTGTTTTAGGTGGGCATAAGTCCTATTATCTTTTGAAGGCGTTACAAACGACAAGGATAATTCTTGTTTCTGTGATGCCCGATTATCAGGCTGTAAACGTCTTCAATTTAAAGACAGCGCCAGCAGTTAACGATGCTTTACGTGACGCCTTTGATTTAGTGGGCAAGAATGCAAAGGTTTGGGCTATGCCCTATGGGAATCTCACGCTACCAGTCATAAAAACTATGTAAGAAATGGCAACTGCACGAACTAAATTCCTCATACCGGTCTACCTGATTTTCCAGAATGATGTTGAGGGATGGCGTATGCGATAGATGAGTAACGGCAAAAAGCAGAGTAGTATTCCAATAATCAAAATGCACAAAAATATAGGCCACAAAAGGTTTTTCTCAGCGACCTCAAAGACTGTTACATAATATACAACAATTAGAATAATTGTTGCTACTACATACAACCTAGGCATCTTATTCTCATCTGGCTGAACCTGTTGTTTTCTCATCGTAAACATGCCTATAGTAGTTTAAGGGTGCTTGCAAATAAGCCTTGACTAATTAGCTTACAGATTTTCCAAAACCTCTAAGCCTATGGAAGTTTCGCCCCTACTGATGTAATCAGAGAAGTTTTTTCTGTTTTCCACTTGAAATAAGATTAGAAAGTTTCACACCTATCAGTCTCAGTTTCCTGTCAGGTTGAAGATAAGCTTGTATTAGGTTGCCTGCTGTTTTTTGAATGTGGCTCAGTCGGTCAGTCATAAAAGGTAAAGTCTTACTGTGAGTATGTGTCTCAAAGTTCTTGTATCGAATTTTTATAGTGACGGTCTTGAAGTTAAAATTTGATTCTGTAAGCTGCTTGTGTACGTCTTCTGCAAGAGCGTTTAAGGTTTTCAATATGATTGTAATGTCTGACGTGTCCTCTTCAAAGGTTGTGTCTCTGCTCATCGATTTGATTTCCCATTGTTCCTCAACTTCACTTCTGTCAATTCCTTGTGCTGAAAGATGCATTTGTCTGCCCATAACTCCAAATGTATCTATGAGTGCGGATGCATCAAAGTTAGCTAAGTCTCCTATCGTTTTGATACCCATAGTGTTGAGTTTCCGTTTGGTCTTTTTTCCCACCCATAACAACTTTTCAACTGGTAGAGGTGAAAGAAAACTTTTTACATTGTTTTCCTCAACTAAGGTCAAGCCATCTGGCTTCTTGAAATCACTAGCTATCTTCGCCACAAGCTTGTTAGGTCCAACACCAATCGAGCAAGTCAACTTCTCTTTCTCATAGATCTCTCGTTTGATCTCTCGTGCCAATCGCTTGGCTTCTTCTAAGTCTTGGACTTTTGAAGTCACATCTAAGAAAGCTTCGTCTAACCCCCACTGCT
>CAZCYX010000147.1:0-4881 GCA_964503065.1 uncultured Candidatus Bathyarchaeia archaeon | reverse complement strand
CTTCAGCGACGAAGTTGTAAACTTTTTTCTTAATGTATTCTTCTCTAGTAACTCCGAAAAGGTGTAGAGCGGCATCATTTGTTTGTAGAATTGTTCCGTCTAACCCAATAACCGTTATTGCATCGGCTATGGCATTTAGAATGATAGTTTCTTCATGCCAAATAGGTAGTTCTTCCAAGAACATAAATTCCTCTTTTTCCAAGACCGCCTCCCTCAAGTATCTTCAAGTTTGTGCTTTTTGCCGAGTCCTGTTTCTTTTTGCCTACCATTTTCTTTGCTTCGTTTACATAGTCAGCGAATGTAAACCCTTCTTTCTCCTCAAAATTTAGCTCTAACTTTTGATACAATTCTTTAAGAATATACTTCTCAATTATTTCTGCTCCGGGACCAAAAATGGTATTTAATGATCGAGAAAACTCATCTGTTTCTTTTGGAATATTCTCTCTTGGAAGTTGGAAGCTTTTCTTCAGATGGAAGTATATGGCTTTTCTAGGGTTCTCCCCTAAAGACAACAATCCACAGTCAACAGCTTCAAGTAAGTTTTTCTCAAAATTTAAATTACCCATATAAGAACCTCCAGTCATAAATTGGAATAGTGACAGATTCAAATAGCCTCCTCATATGGACATCTTTAATGATTTGAAGACCTTCACCATTAAAACTTATGAACTGGATGTATAGATTCTAACTCTTATTCGGATTGTGAAAGCATTTTTGGTTGGGCAAGCAGATTTGAATCTGTAACATTCTCTGGGCTTTTCAGTATAAAGGAAATATCAAAGAAGGACAACAATTGGGGATTGCAATTTCTTTAGGATATTGTATGTGCTACAGTTTAGTGGTCGGGCGGGCAGGACTTTCATGAAGTGAAACCTTCATTTTGAAATCGCCGAGCTGAAGTTACGCCCTCGCAGCTCTCCTGCGACACTCCGGTTTCTGCGGTTGTATGCTTGATAGGCTGGAAAGGCGCCCACCATTGGCAGACGTCTACAGCGTCTCCGCCAACTAGAGATTTAGTCTAGCTGACTCGGAAGCTCTACCAAGCTGAGCTACCGCCCGTCGCCCGACCAGATGTTACAAGTGAAAAAATTCTGATTTATACATTTCGATAGTATCCGGTTTGCAAATCTTATATGAGATGTGCACACATATCTATCCCAGAATATACTCACCTATAGAAGGTGAGAGAGGAAGGAAGGAAATGAATAGGGTACATGTGCACGTCTCACAATGTTTCAGTTGATACATTTGTATATAAGTCTGACGCTTGTATTAAGTTGTGATTCTATCATTTAACGCAAATCTTTGGGCTTATTTTGTGAACAAAACAGACTAACATTCTTGTACATTTAAACATAAAGAAAAAGAGAAGGCTAAGGTTTGATGTTTTCTTCTATGTTTAGTTTGGAACTGGCTGTCCTTTGAGGAATTTTAGTACTCTTATGGTGTCGCTTCCTTCGAATTGTGTTCCATCTTCTAACATAGATATTGTGCCTACACTTCATGGCGTGAATGTCCCAAACATTGAAGTACAACCAACGAGAACATTGCAAATAGTAATATTTTCTTCATTTTCCTTCCTCGTGTTTAACAACTCACAATTATGCTGGTTTCAGATATTTTAGATTTGACTTGAATACACATCTAGAAAAATCTTCTATCCAAACAACAACCTTGAACCCCATTCATCAACTATTATCATAAGTGAAACCCAACAAAACTTAAGATAACAGCTCTTTCAAAATCAGAAAGATTAAAGCCCGATTCAGCAATTGATCAAAAAACCAAAAAATTTTCAAGTTATCACCGAGAGAAGAGAGGCAAAAGCGTAAACCCCCACCACCTCTCTACACCCGTCTGTCTGTCTCTCCCCCTTTATAGAGAGACTCTCACACACGCACAAACAACAGCAGAGTCATCCAACAGAACCCAAAGCAACCCCATCATCAATAATTCACTATGCATTTTTTTATGTTATTTTGATTTTCGTTCCACAATACTGACAAACCGCTTCCCCGAATTCTTCATGGAATATCATATTACCGTGACAGCGAGGGCAGATTCCTGGGATAGCATGTCTCCTGAACAACTCCTGCATTATATTGTACTCCTTGCACCTATCATATAGGGCCTTAACGAAAATTATGCGAACATCTTCCTCCAAAAACTCTGTGCTACCCCTGTGAATTTTAGCGAGAGCCCTATCTAAATCCATTAAGTTTGTATGTTGTAAACCGTTGACTGCTAAGAACACGCCGTCATTAAAATCATCTTTCTGATAATTCAATAACTCTTTGCTCAACTCTGTTGCTTTTCCGAGGAGATTCTCGTTGAGGCATTTTATAATACAGCCCATATAGGTTTGCACTATTTCAGTTCTATTTTGTGAGTGTTTTCTTAGATAAGATGGGTTACAGATCTTTACACTTAGGGTTCGAGCCTTTTTCTCTTCGTCACCTGTGACCAAGGATTTAATTGCATTGTCATAGTCTTGTGCTTCCTCAAAATGTTTAGACGCTGTTAATAACAGTCTCTTTTTGCGGTAAGGATCATTTGTAGATGTAGCTTTTTCAAAGTAGTATTCCCCAAGTTCTTCAGAAGTTTTCGGCTTTTTTCTAAATGGATCTAAAAATTTCATGTTAATTGTGCTCCACAGACAGGACATTCGGTTTGAGAGAAATCTATTTGTGTTCCACAGATGGCACATTTTGTCGGGGCTACGATTTCTTCGGGTATCACCCTTGAACATGCTTCCTCTATCTTTAGTGTCCAACTTTCTGGGTTATGAACTTTAAATTCGTATCTTGGAAGCCCAGACGGTAGTTTATCTCTGTAAGTGTATATGAGGATTTTTTTGAAGGGACCTTTACCAACCACTGTTACCTCTGAGATGGTGTTTAGGGGTAGGTTTACTGGGGTGTATTTGTTCCTAGATATGATTCCCTTTTTTTCATACATGAATGCTAATCTTTTGTTAGTTAAGTATAAGGTTCCTTTTGTGCCATGATAATTGGCTTTACCACTCATGGTGATATTTTCTCCAAGAAATATAGAACCTACTTTCATCCTTTCACCAACTCAATTCCACATTCTGGGCAGGCAGGCTTTTTGAAGATCAAACCAACCTTTGGGCAACAATCTGCACAAAATATCTTCTTACATCTAGGACACTGCCATGCTGTTGGTTTCAGAAATCCTCCAATGGGTCTTCCGCACACAGAGCAGAATCCTCTGACCACTGCCTCCACCGTTGTGATTGTTTGTTCTTACGGAATCTTAAGAATTATGGTAAAGTTGCGAAAACTGGAGTGTGCGTAACTAGTTTACGTGAAGAATTTGAAACTTATTTCATCAAGTTTCTGTTAACCTTTAGGACTTACAGGCTAAAAATCTTGTTTGGTAACTATCGGGATCTTATGGATTTAAGGTTGCGCGCACAAACTTAAATAGGAAATTCGAACAACATCTCTCGTTGAGGTCTAAACATGGAAACAGGAAAGGAACGGAGACCGAGATTTTGGGAGCAAACCAAATCTGTTCAGGTTCCAATGCGGACTTATCGTTGCCCAGCATGCGGATCAGTTCTATTTAGCGTTCCATACGATGCACCCATTCCAGAAGAAACAGAGATAGTAACTTGTCCGAATAACCACAAAGTCAAAGTGCCAAAGTTCAAACGTACGGCTTAGAACAGGAGATGAAACAATGAGCAAAGAGAAAGTAGAAGAAGCAGTCGTAAGTATTGAACGTCAATGGATCGGTATTCCTGAGCCAAATCAGAAG
Organism: uncultured Candidatus Bathyarchaeia archaeon; assembly: GCA_964503065.1. Taxonomy (GTDB): domain Archaea; phylum Thermoproteota; class Bathyarchaeia; order Bathyarchaeales; family Bathyarchaeaceae; genus JAOUKN01. The sequence continues at coordinate 1,098 of CAZCYX010000147.1, read as the reverse complement.
TTTATTATCGCCCTTGCCATCATAATAGGATACATGGTAACACTACTAATCCCACTGCTAATGAAAGACCTTGAAACGTTCAAAATTGCTGCAGCAGTTCTATCTGGGCCTGTAGGAACTATAGTTGGCTACTACTTTGGAACAGAAGGGAGAGGCTCCTAGTTAACTCTACTCATTGCATCACATACATGAGATAACGCCCCACTTTAGGTATACCTCTAAGTTTGCCTGCTTATTTGCCCTGTTCCTCTTGAACTATCCCAGCCTTTCCTGTAGCCAGTTTCGGATATAGATGATTTGAATACAGCTTTATGGTCACACTTATGTCCCGACAGTTAACACCTTACCCGTTTAGTTTAGAATTCCCAAAGAGTTAACAGAACCTTCATCTAGTAAATACTCCGTCTAGCATAAATGATGATTTGAAGATGGGATGCAAATGGATGATTTGCTAAACATATATGTGTTAAACCTTTTGATTACCTTAGCAATGTTTCTTGTTCTAGTCTTCAGGGCATGGATAGAACTGAAAAACTACAAGATGATTTGGAGAGAAATGGAGTGGAGAAGAACCTATGAAACAGTGGGAAGAGTGTTAAAAGCTGAAAAGGATTTGTTCACAAAGGTCGAAGGTGGAGAGGAACTCTACGAGATTCTCTGCGAAATATTCAAAGCAAAAGAAACCTAACAAAAACTGCAGTGCCAATTTTCAATCATTTTATTAAGTTTGCCAGATTTCTCTCTTCCATATCGACACTGCAGTTTTGCCAGATGTCGTTGAGATCGGGGAGAGGTAATGTATAATCCTTTCTTCAATTCTCGTTTGATCCTAACAGATACTTTCTTTAACTCTGCAGAGCGATAGCCACATCTTTCACATCTGAAGCCCTGGCCCTTTCCCATAGACTTCGTTCTCCTGCCACATTCAGGACACTTTGGATTAAGAAGAGTAGTTTTAGGTGCCAGTTTCAGTATCTGTATTTTTTCAAGGTTTATTGTGTTTGGATGATTTTTTGAAGCTAGACGAACACCTCCATAGACTTCTACATAGTCTTTAGGAATTAGTTGCTTTGCGACTTTCTTGAGGGCTCCAGTGGG
>CAZCYX010000146.1:0-4904 GCA_964503065.1 uncultured Candidatus Bathyarchaeia archaeon | reverse complement strand
TGATGCCTCAACAACTCCATGTAACCCGCCTTCCGAATAACCCTTGTCGCAGCCTTCTCCACATCAGAACACTTTTTGTCAGGACCAAACGCCTCCAAAGCAGCCCGTTGAGCCTCAACCATGACCCCAAAAAGTTTCTTCTGCTTTTCCGTAGGTTTCCCCACAATCATGGTTCGCTCAAGTTCACAATTGTATCCACCTACATCTGCTCCTGCACCAGTCACAACTACATCTCCTAGCATAATCATCTTTCTAGTGGACATAGAATGAGGAATCGCTGACATCGAACCAACTTGGCCCCTAAAGCCAGCACCAGCAGGTCTGAACCCTCTCAACGGCTCATAATCAGGTCCCAAGGTTTTCTTCATAATCATAGAAGCCTCATAAGAGGCAGTCAAGGCAACGTCAACATCCCACAAGCCAGGTTCAATATATTCTTGAAGCAGAGTGTGAGCCAGATTCGCCCATTTCGCGCTCTCCTTCATAAGTTCAATCTCTTCCCTTGACTTGATCAACCGCATATTAGGCACAATATCTTTGGCGTCAACAAACTTGGTCTTAGGCAACTTTTTCTTTATAGGCGGACCTCTGTAGCCCCATATCCCTGCGGCTCCAGCTGGGTTGTCTATGCCAATTTTTTTGCGGTCTAGTCCAAGTTCTTTGAGAAAGGTAACGAAATGGTCTATTGGATGTTTTTCTCCTGGGTAGTCAGGATATGTCTTGATTTGTTTGATTAGTTTGGTTTTTAGTGGGATGTGGTTGATTTCGAGTAGTGGGCCCATGAAGGTTATTTCGCCTTCTGTTGGGATTATTAGGGCGGCTGGTCTCTCTGTTGTGATGTATGAGTATCCTGTTAGATAGAAGAAGCTGGTTCCACTGGTTAAGTAAAGGGCACCAAGTTTTTTCCCTGCCAATGTCTTTCTGACTGTCTCGATTCTTTCTTCATATTCTTTTTGGCTTATAGATAACTTTACCATAGAACCATATATTGCAGATGGGTTTAATAATTCTGTGGTGTTATCGGCTGATAGGCATGATGAGTTTTGTGTGTGTCTGTCTAGGTCTAGTATAGAGGGGGGAGGATGATTTCTTCTTTCTCTCTGTTTGAAAACACGGAAAAAATTTTTTGTGTTTTTTCATCAATTGGTGAAGGAAGATGTCTCAGTATCTTGCTTTTTTCTCGAATTGTTTTTCGTAAATTTCCCTAATTTTTCGGATTGTGTCGGCTTCTTCTGGGTTTTTGTCGTCGCGAATTCGTGTGATCCTGGCGAAGCGTAGTGCCATTCCACATTTGTATTTCGGGCTTTTTTGGATTTCATTGTAAGCCACTTCCACTACAATTTTAGGAACTACAACAACGCGTCCATGTTCCTCTTTCACAGTTGATTCCTTGAGTCGTTTTGTCATCTGAATGATCTCTTTGTCAGTTAACCCCTTGAAGGTCTTCCCAACCATGAGCAACTCTCCAGTTTCGGGATTCCGAGCTGCGAGGTAGTAGTCTGAAAGCCAGTTATGTCTTCTTCCGTACCCCCATTCAGCCGCAACAATAACCAAGTCTAAAGGCTCTAATGTTTTCTTGATCTTGAACCAGCGTTTTCCTCTGATCCCAGGCGTGTAGGGGCTATCTAATTTTTTGGCCATCAGTCCTTCGTGTCCTTTATTTATGGCTTCTTCCAGAAACTGCTCCGCTTCCTTAAGGTCAGTGGTTATCACTTGCTTGCTCAAGAAAATGTTTCCGCTGATTTCTTCAAGTTTCTTTCTTCGTTCTGTGTAAGGATTGGTGATTAGGCTTTGGCCGTCAAGGTAGAGAAGGTCAAAGAGGTAGAGTTGAATGGGAATTTGCTTTGTCATTTCTTCAATGTCATGGACTCTTCTAAATCTTCTCATTAAGTGTTGAAAGAGCATGGGGCTGCCGTCCTCGCTGATAGCTATAACTTCACCTTCTAGGATGACTTCATGTGACTTCACTTGATCACGAATCAATTGAACAACTTCTGGTAAGCTTTCGGTTACATCTGTCAACCTGCGACTGTAAACCTTTATTTCATCACCTAATTTGTGAATTTGAATGCGGGCCCCATCAAGCTTATATTCAAAGGCTGACTTTCCTTCGTGCTCTCGAAGAGCCTCACTTACGTCCACTGCCATTTGAGCCATCATCAGCCTAATAGGTCTGAAAAGTTGGAATTGGATATTTAAAACGCCTTCTTTGCCCTTCACTTTTGCTATTGCCGCAACTTCTGCGATGTCTCCAGCGAGCATACTAGCTCTTTGAACAGTATCCAGTGGAATTTGGAAGGCTTCAGAGACGGCTAGTTCCATCATTCCTTCGGAAAATCCTGTTCTCATTTCGCCGATCAAGATTTTGATAAGATATTTGGCTTCTTGTGGAGTAGCTGCACCTAAGAGTGTTTCTAGCAGGCGTTCTTTTCGTTCTCTTGAACCATAGCCTGCAGTCTCAGCAATTGCCTCTAATCTGCGTCTTACTTCAAGAATGGTCAAAGGCTTCTCAAATAGCATTACCTGTTTTTGAATTTTGCCAACTTTCTCAAAAATGGTTTTTGTTGCTGTGCCAATGTCGCCTGTGTTGCTGAAGGCTTCTCTGAAGTCTTTCCAGTCGATGTTTGTTAAGCGTTTGATCACGCCGCTTAGGGTTGCCCAACTAACTTCTAGTGTTCTTTGATTCCATTTTGGGAATGCGCGGCCAAGAATCATGGATGTTGCAGGTTCCACTTCATCTGGCTGTAAGTTTTTTAGAAAGTCTGCCGCTAAATCTCTCATTATTAGGCGTTTTGTTGTGCCTTCTAATTTTTCGCAAAGTTCAGCTAGAGTTCGGAACTCTGTTGGCATATTTGACACTGGGTTTTGGAAACTAATACAACTTTCTCTTCTAGTTTGTGTGTGCGTGTGTGAGAGAACCTCTCTATAGAGGGGGAGAGACAGAGACGGGTTTTTTTATTTTTCATTATAATTGTATGGAGAAGCTTTGTTTTTAGTTGTCTGAATTTGCGATCGGCATTGCTTTTGTGCTCTTTTGGGTTTGCCACCATGATAACGATTGAACAATGAGTTTTCAAGATCGCTTGTAGTATCTTGCTTTTTCCTCATACAGTGGAGGTGTCACCCACGCCTTTCCCTTTTTTTCTGATGCGCGTGTGCATTCATAATAAGTTTTTATAAGCGTCTTGCAGCACTAGACTAGCAATGTTACCTAGAGTGTGAAGACAAAATGGCTAAACTTGTAATCATATACGACAGCAAAACTGGGAACACAGAAAAGATGGCAAAATCTATCGCGGAAGGGGCGAAATCAGTCAGCGGCGTCAACGTTCTTATTAAAAAGCTTGGAGAGCCCTTCTCATTAAGGATATTGGATGATACCGATGCCATAATCCTTGGAGCACCAGCACACTACGGTCACGTGACACCAGAGATGAGAAATTTCTTGGCGTACCTCAAGGATGAGAATAATGCTGGAAGACTTAAACTCAAAGGAAAAATTGGCGCTGCTTTCGGGTCATACGGATGGGACGGTGGCATGGCCATAGAGAGATTAGCCCTAGACATGGAAGGCCTCGGAATAAAAACACAGTCACCTGTGCTCGCTAAAGTTCCTCCCCTACCTTACTCCTCTCTAAATGAAAAGTCCTTGAAAGAATGCCAAGAGTTGGGAAAGACTCTAGCCAAGGAAACCTCGAAACAATAGCTTGGATAGCGAAAACAATGCACGCCTAGCTGGATGAAACATCTGTTTGTTTTCGTAGAGTATTATAAGCTATCAAAAGAGTTGCCAACGTAAAAGAGAATATGAGCACCATTAAATCTCCAGATTGTAGTGCTAGATAGAAGATTAACCCTAAAATTATCAGAATGATTGCTTCGACGGGACTTAACAATCGTAGTAGATAACTCATGCTTCCTCTTCACTTCTTACTCAATATAAATAATTTGTTTTGAAGTGGGCTCCGCATGCTGTGACATTTAGAGGGTAAATCGCTTGCCTAGAAAATGGTTTCTCTTAACGCTTTTCTCAGAGATTATTTACAGTTCAATTACTTGTTTCCTGAGATCGTTGTGCGTTATGTTGAATGGGTTTCTGAAGTCAAGTACATGATTCTTTCTCGTTGGAATGAACAAGAATTGAAGAATGATATATTTGCGGTGAAGTGTGCTAAGCGGGGGCAATGATGTTTATCGCTTTAGAGTGTATAGAAGATTTAATGGTCTCTGTTCAAGGGCTGATGACGTAGTTTTCTTTTATCCTAAAGATCATGGAGGGAAGAGGACTCGAGCATTGTGGGTCACCTTGACTTGTGATGTTAAGCGTTGTTCCTTCAAAGATGCTTGGCGTAATATGGGTGTCGAATTTAATAGGTTTACAGCTTTTGTGCGAAAGAAGTTTGGCAAGGTTTCTGTTTGCAGTGTTTTCGAGTCTTTTGAAAATGGATATCCACGTGTTCATTGTATTTTGCTATCTGAGTCAACTTGGTTCTCTGTTTTCAGGGACAAGAAATGTCAGTTTCGTGTGCATTCAAAGAAGGTTATAGCAAGAGGTTGGCATAGCAACGTGGATGTTAAGGCTATGAATTCATTAGCAGGGGAATTCTCTTATCAAAAGAAGTATCTTCTCAAGAATATTGATGCTGAAAACGCTGATTCTAAAACTCTTAAGACTTTGGCTTTGTGCTGGGCATACAGAAAACGTGCTTTTTCAGTAAGCGGTCTATTTCGTCAACTGCTCTCCGACTTGATAAAGTATATGCATAATTCAAACCTCAAGTTGCGTCAAGTCACCCTTTTAGGAAAGGTTCTGATGGAACCAAAGTTCTACGTTATAGGATTCGTTCCAGCTGATGTTGTCCGATTGAAAAGGAATGCATGGTTTGTCAATTTAGATTCCGAGC
>CAZCYX010000145.1:0-4932 GCA_964503065.1 uncultured Candidatus Bathyarchaeia archaeon | reverse complement strand
TGTTTCTTTACTCGGTTTTATGTTCACTTTCACTTTTGGCATGTTAGACTCCTCTTAATCTCTCAAGTTTTTTGTTCCATTCATCTATCAAATCATTCAATTTGTGAATTCTTTCGTTATATTCTGTCTGCAAAACATAAAGTTTCCTTATTTCTTCATCATAGTATTCACTTTGTTTTTTGTATGCCTTAGTGGCTTCTTTGTAATACGCTTCATATTCTTTGACAATTCTTTCTTTCTGTTCTTTTGAGAGACTTTTATCATCTTCAAGTATGCTCTTTAGAATCACGGTTAAACTTACTACAGAATTTTCAAGTTTTGCTACTTTCTCATTAAGATGTTGAATTGTTTCGCTCGTTTGTTTAGAAAATTGGTTTAGAGTTTGTTCTTGGGTCTCCATTATTTCAAGAAGTTTTGACCCTAAAGTTGAAGACTTTGTTTCTTTCTGAGTCTCTTCTACTTTGTGACCTTCACCTTCTATGAGCGTAAACTCAATTCCTTCTTTAGTCTCTCTTTCTCTAACTTTTTTGCTCATGTTCATCACTCTCTTTCTTTTTTGGCAATTCTAAAGGCACTTCAAAAGAATGCTCACGCAAAAGTTTTGGTGGAATCAGTTTTACTTCAGTAATGCTTGGAATCGGAAGAACATACACCTTAAGGCATTGATGTTGTAAATCCAACACAAAGTCTATTGAAGAATGCCCTCGGTCTTTGCGTTGACTCCATGCTAACATCTGAGACTGTGAAATTTGCACAAGTCCATCAATGAATCTATGTATAAGGTCAATTTTATCCGTATCAGTCATCATCGAGATAACATGAAGTTTTGTAAGATATTCTCTCGCAATAGAAACAGTCGTGTATTCACGGTTTTGTTTCTGATTCATTTTATCCATTTTATTGACACCTAATTGTATTGTAATAAAACACTCCTATTTAAGAATAACGGTCAAACTAACACTTTTTGTTAAAAAGAACCATTAAATGAGTCTTATTTAGCCCTTAAGCCACAAAACTTTGGTGTTCAAACGCAAATTAAATGAGGCGAAATCGTATATAGGTTATGTTTAAGCACGTGATGAAATTTGAATCAATAAAAAAATTTCTCAGCAAAACTCACTCAATTTCTTCTGTGGCTTTTGCTCGGTCTCTTCAACTTTGATTCTTTTCAGTTCTTTGTTTCTTTGAACTTGAAGTAAACGCTCATACTCTTTTGGCTCAATTGAATCATTGGAACCCATGGAGTTATCACCTAATACAATACTATGTAAAAACCATAATATAAGATTATTGCTGTAGTGCTATAGTGCAACAGCACTGTTGTGCAACAGTAGAAAAAATACAGACTGTAGTTTTTGACAGTCTGCTACAGGGAACTTTGTCCTTTCAACTCTGTTATCTGAGCATCAAGTTTTTCGATTTGTTGTCTTCTAACTTCTTTTAATGTGCTGTTTGTATTCGGGTCATCAAGATTCTTCTGATAAGATTCTCTAAGTCGGGTCAACTCTGTGATTTCTTCTTCAACGCTACCATTATGTTTATCAATTCGTATGCCAGAATTCGCTTCTCTTATCGTTAGTTCACGGTCTTTCTGATTGATACGCTTCTTCATCAACTCAAGTTTTTGTCGTTCTTTTTCTGCTTTCTCTAATGCCCTCTCGGTCTTCAATTTTTGCTGTTCCATCAGGGTCATAGAGTATTTTTCAAGAAGACGCTCGTATTCCATATCTCCCCATGCTTTCCGTAATTCTTTCTCACATGTCTTAATCAGACAATACTGAATGAAAGTTCCTCTATGCTGGTTTCTTTCGCCAGCCAACTTGTGAAGCGTAATTGATAATGAACCTTCAAGTTTAAGTCCTTCATAGTTGCTTGCCATGAAAATCACCTTATGTAGCGTTAAAGTGGCACAGTCTTTGGGCTTCTAAAAACTCTTCCACAACTTATGCATTGATATTTTTGTGCTTTTCTTCCCGACAGAATTAACCAACCAAACTTTCTACATTGACCTGAGTCGCAATGAGGACACTTTGCTTTGGATTCTGTTTGATTTTCAACCATTCTATTCACCTAACTATATATATAACAAACATTAATTTATGTTTATTGAATAACATAAACTGTAAGTCAATTGAAAGTAAAATATTCATTTTTCTATCGTTCCGACTAAGATAACAACTCCAAAACAATTATTTTTTTCCTTCAGCAGAAAGCAATTCTTCAATAAAGCAATAATCAATAAGCAAATTCAATAACAAATATATAATCAAGCAACTGTAATCAAAAAAAATCAAATAATCAAATATATATAGAGACTCGCAGAAGAAGCAAAATGTTACATTTTTAGGTTATGATGGCGGTTCATACACAACTGCAATCGGTGCCGAGAATTCTTCGGTTAATGTTGTATTATTTTGAAGGTCAAGTAACTCGGCTTCAAGAAACAAACGCCCTATGATAAATTGCACCCACTTCGTATCAGGGGAAATACTATTTGGATTTATGTAGACATTCGCTATTAGAGAAATCTTGTCACTAAGTTGGTTCAAACCTGAAACAACAAGATGTTCATGTTTGTCATCAGGCACATAAGTTACCCTTGTCTCATTCACCTTTTCTGGTGCAAATAACGAAGATTCGCCTATGTTGAAGTGTTTGTATTTAATATTCACTTCTCCATAGTGAGGAGTAATAACTTGTAGTTCAATGTCTAAGTAGCCAAAATGGACAGTTTGCACTGTCACATTATCATAAGGATTGTAACTACTTTGTTCCAAAATCGCAGTCTCTGCCTTTGCAACGATTACAGAAGTAAAATTATACATCATGTTTTGAAACTCCATACTCTCTCTATGTATCTGATTAGTTTGAATAACAAGATATAGGTTAAAACCCGACAAGATTAGGTTCGAAATCAAAGCAAGGGCGGTAATAGCGACCACCGATTTCTGATAAATACTCATGCTTTTATTATCTTCCTCTTCTTTAGTCTCTTTCTTCTCTCTCTTGATTTCTTGCTTTTCAACTGATTTTTTGCCAATGAATTTTTCTCGAATTTTGTCTATGTCTTTTTCCACTTCCTCTGCAATTATTTTTGCACCTTTACCTTTGCTGTAGTAATGTAGAGTGAAGTATATTGCTACGGCAAATAGCGGAAAAACCAAGATTGTATTGATAAGCATTGACGGAATTCCAGTGCTATGCCACAAGGTCAAAAAGGTCGTTGCAAGGGAAATCAGTGCAGATAATTCTATCGCAAGGAAGAGAGTTAGAACAGTTAATACGCTTTGGGTCTCGATTTGAATCTTAAGCATTCCCAGTTGGAACTCTCTTTCTTCCTTCTCTGTGTTTTCTTTCTTCTTTGGCATACCTTCAACTCTTCTTACTTCTTGATTTACCTTTTGCCTATATGTGCATTCAAAGGTAAAAATTTTTAACGAGATGAATCATACTATAATGTCAAACCAAAGAAGAGGGGAATGAGGGATATGCCCGAGTGTATTTATTGTGGAAGCACATGGTATCCCGAAGAAGACCATGTAAGAGCAAGACTTACAGGTGGAGTTTCAACAGTCGGGGCTTGCAGAACATGTAACAGAAGCAAGGGTGCTAAACAACTAATGCAATGGCTTCGATGGCTCAAGAGAAATGACCCTTATAGATGGAGAAGAATCGTAGACTACAATTACGGAAGAAGAAATGAAATCGCACAAAAAGTTCACATAGTAAGAGATGAAGGATAGTAATATAGACGAAATACGGTGACAGTTGGGGGAAAGAAAGATTTCTGAGACTCCTCTTACAGACGAACAGATTCAAGAGAGAGACAAAGAAATCTTCGAAGCGATTATCAGAGCCTACAATTTTGAACTTGAACAAAAAGACAAAATCAACACAAAACTTAACAATTTCATATCGATTCTTGGCACCATAGTTACCTTAAATGTAGGTATAGGTTTTTTCGTTTTGGACATGGTTTCAGTTCAAAACCCTTTCTTTAATCATTTGATTGTTACGCTCTTCATTGGAATCGTTTTATTTGGAACTGCTATTTCTATTGCTTTGCGTGCCTACAAACCATCAATATATCATATAACTCCAAGTGACCCGAAACGGTTTATTGAAAAATATGCAAACCTGACCAAAACACATGTTGTAAGGGAGACTGCCATGACAATGGCTGATATAGTGGAATTGAACCGAAAAGTGAATCTAAAAAAAGTAGAGAAACTAAATCAGATTTTCTGGCTTGCCATTTTGGGAATTATAGCGGTAATCTTTTTCACGATATTCATGATTCTTGCTCTCAGGGTTCCACTACCTATAGACCCGTGAGATAAATAAGTCACCGTGAGCATTTATAGTGTGAGTGAAGTGTGTTGCCAGAAGAAAAGGAAAAGAAACCCAAAGATACAAAAGTGCAATCCGTGAGCACAATTCCATGGACTGGAGATAAGACACAGATTCACGAAGTCAAGTTAGCAGAGAGGAAGGACAAAAAGGAGAAATCTAAATAGAATAGGAATGTGTGCGAATATGTCACATAAAGAGGATAAAGAAAGGAAGACTTGGAGAATGGCTGGACGAGATGTAGGAACTAAAGACTTGAAAAATGTGCAGTGGAAATCAGACAAGTCTCAGATAATTCAAATAAAAGAAGCAATTAAAAAAATGAAGAAAGAAGAAAAATAATAGAGAAAAACCTCTCCACGCTCTGAAAACTCTCAAAGATACAGTAGATTCCCATTTGTTTTTTCGCCCCTATGTAGAGATAGGTTTTTTGATGTTATTTTCTGAAAATAAGCATAATCTATAAGTTTATATCGGTCTTTTCTTTGGTCCTTTTTTAGCGAAAGCATGAGAGTGCGAAAATGACGAAAGAAAAACCGAAGAGAAAGGAAGACATGGAAGAATACTATTGCCCTAATTGTG
>CAZCYX010000144.1:0-5049 GCA_964503065.1 uncultured Candidatus Bathyarchaeia archaeon | reverse complement strand
TAGAATTTAAGATTTCAGTTTATGTGGGTAACGATAACCCTTATTCGTGTTTGTGGACGCTTATGACTGCAAAACTCTTCAGTCGAGATGACGGCACAACACCTCTCATCGGCTTTAATCTCTCAAATTCCGTCAATAACGAAACAATTGAACTATCAGCCTACATACGGGAGGCCTTTGACTTCGAAGACATTGTTCGCATCGAACACCACATTGTGGAAACCCACAAAAGCATTGTTAGACAGCCATACGATCGACTAGATGAACTTCTAGAAATCTCAGACCATGTCAAAAACATCAGTGCTAAACATGAGGGAGGAATTCCTAAGGTTGAGAAAACCCGAGAACATCCATCAGACATTTTGGATTACTTTATTCCCCAGAAAGAAATTATTGAAAAGGGGTTAATGCCAAAGATTCTAATTAATTATCTAGATAAACATGATTCAGTGAACAGAACAGCCAAAGCCCTCACTGAACGAGGCCTAACGTTCATCGCTGCTTGGAACTTGCATAAAAAGTAATTCAGGCACCTTTTAGATTTACATGCAAGCACAATAAATTTATTTTTCCCATGCATCAAGAGGGGGTTTATGTTCAGCAGGGATCGGTGACTTATACTTCTTATTTCCCATCCTTCGTTTATGTTCCTCCTTTGCCTTGTTAAGAATCTCTGCATTCATCAAGAGATCTAAGGAAGTAGCAGCCATTACCTTCGCAGAAAAGATAAGGGAACTGTGTCCAAGTCCAACTGCACTTTGTGCCACGTTTTGCCATGAATGTCCAGGTGTGCCTAGAACCCAAGTTGCAGTATTAAACTCTACAGTAGGTGCTTGCCAACTCACGTCGGCTACATCGGTGCTACCGTGACTAAGTTCACCTTCACCCCAAGGATCAGGAATTTCATCATCCACCAATTTGTCCACAAGTTTCTCCCATCTTGGGCGTTTAGATTTCTTTAACTGAGCAATCTTCATTTCTGGAGTGATTGTCTTGGCAATTTTTTCAACGAATTTCCAATCTTCCTCATTGTATTTGGGAAGTCCGATTTCACGCATATTTTTAACAATCAGCTCTGAGATAGTTCTATTTGGAATTACATTGTAACTTCCTTCAAGGAACTCTGTCTTTACCTCAGTTCTTGTCATGATTGCTGCTCCTTTTGCTATATCGAGTATCCAATTGTATATGGATTCTAATTGATCTCTTTCTGGTGCTCTTATGTAGTACCAGCTTCGGGCGTATGGTGGTACAATGTTTGGCTGGTCTCCGCCCTTTTCAATTATATAATGTATTCTTGCATCTTGGATTACATGTTCCCTCAGATAGTTTACACCCATATTCATTAATTCCACTGCATCCAATGCGCTTCTACCTTGCTCAGGGGAAGCACCAGCGTGAGAAGCCTTACCATAAAAATGAAATTTAATCGAATTAACAGCTAAACTGCTCCTTAGGTCAGCTGCATTCATGGCGCTTGGATGATGACTAATCACCGCATCGATGTTATTGAAATAGCCCTCTCTAACCATGTATACCTTGCCGGAGAAATTCTCTTCAGCTGGGCATCCAAAGAATTTGATTGTACCCTTTATCTTGTGTTTTTCCATGGCTTTTTTTACTGCTATTGCTGCTGCCATGCCGCTTGTTCCATGGATATTGTGCCCGCATCCATGTCCTGGGGCACCGGGTTTTAGAGGAGCATTCAATGGAACTTTCTTCTGTGACAGCCCTGGTAATGCATCATATTCGCCCATTATCCCTATGACTGGTTTTTCCTCACCCCAAGTCGCCAAGAAGGCAGTGGGCATATCTGCAATTCCACGCTCAACCCTAAACTCATGCTTTTCTAATTCGTCCGCCAGCAGTGCCGAAGACTTGAACTCGATTAAACCTAGCTCAGCAAACTCCCACACCGTGTCACTAATTTCAACAATTCTATCCTTATTCTTCTCAATCCAATCAAAAGCATATTCCTTCTCAACAGACATGAATAACACCAGGAGTGAACTAATTCCAAGCAAAAGAATTAAACATTTGCTATATTGTTCTTGTTAACTCTTCATTAAACATATTAGGCACTAGATGATTTAGAATTGAATCTTGTCTAGGTCGGTGGTGATAAGGATAAAGAAGTTCAATTTAGAAGGAATTTTCCCTGCATTAGTTACCCCATTCAAGGATGAAACGGAAATTAATGAAGAAGCTTTGAGACATTTAGTTAACTTTGTGATTGATGAAGGAGTAACTGGAGTTGTGCCTGTTGGCACGACCGGAGAATTTGTTTACATGTCAGAAGAAGAGCGGAAGAGGGCTTTGGAAATAGTTGTCGATGAAGTTAACGGCAGAGTTCCTGTGATTGCTGGAACTGGTGCAAGTTCAACTATGGAGGCGATAGAGTTATCGAGACATGCTAAGGATGCCGGGGCAGATGCCACTTTGATCGTCACCCCCTATTACTTGCGTCCAGCAGACAAAGGTGCGTATCAACATTTCTATGAGATTGCCAAAGCCACTGACTTACCAATCATATTATATAATATTCCGCAGTGTACTGGTGGATTTCTAAACAGAGAAGTTGTGGAGGATCTGGCTCAAATAGACAATGTTGCTGGACTAAAAGACAGCAGTGGACATCTCCCTTACATGCTCGAGTTGCTAAACTTCGTAGGCGACAAAATCAACATTGTTTGTGGTCATGGCGAAGTAGTTTTGCCAGCATTGGCAGCCGGAGCCAAAGGTGCGATATTAGCTTCTGCAAATGTTATCCCAGATATATGGGTTAAACTGTATGGGGCTGTTCAAAAAGGGGATATTGGCTCTGCTAGGAAACTCCAGATGAGTGCCCAAAAGTTAGCAAGAATCTTCAGCAGACATGGCGGAGCGGTAGCCGTTAAAGCAGCCTTAAAGATGATGAACATTGATGTTGGCAAAGTGAGAAGACCATTAGTAAGTGGCGGAGTCTTGACCTGGGAAGTGAAAGAAGAGATACGAATGGAACTTGAAAAACTCGGGAAAATAAAGCCAAAAAAAATCGAATTCAAAATTGAACCCTCAAAGCCATTGGAGGGTAGATTTCAAGACTTGGGAGTCACAGTCGAAGATGTTAAGCGGTCAAAACTCTTGGTAGGTGAAGCATTCATTGGAGAAGGGAGGGAAAGATCGCATGTTTTTCTGTTGGCGGGTCCAAAGCAAGGTGCCGTAGGTTATGCGTGGGCAAGAGCCTTAGCAAATCCTAAACCAGGCCACGAAGCACTAACCGCCATTCTAGAGCCAAACCTTTCTGCCAAACCAATCACACTTATCGTTCCAGCAATCAAAATTGAGAGTCTACGGCAAGCAAGCATAGTGTACGGGCCTGTTCAATCAGCCGTTGGAAAAGCAGTTTCGGATATGGTTGAGGGAAACGTGATTCCGAGAGAAATCTTAGAGGATTATGCTGTTATAGTTAAGGTTGTTATTAATCCTGAAGCCCTTAACAGACAAGTGTTGTTTACGAACACTTATGATGCGGTTAAATTCGCTCTTAAAAATGCTTTTCGGATGAGGAGAGATTAGGATGGAGAAAAAATTTTGGCCGAAGGGAGTGATTCCTGCTCTCGTAACACCCTTCAAAAGTAACTTTGAGGTTGATGAAGAGGGTTTAAGGCGTCTGATAGATTTTGTCATAGAGAAAGGCGTCACTGGAGTGGTTCCATGCGGGACAACTGGCGAGTTCGTTAACATGACTGCAGAGGAAAGGATGAGAGTTGTTGAAGTTACAATAGATGAAGTTAACAGTCGGGTGCCGGTATATGCAGGAACTGGGGACGCTGCAACAAGGAAAGCCATAGAGTTCACCAAGCATGCTGAGGATGCTGGTGCTGATGCTGCCCTTGTGGTCTCGCCTTTCTACTTCAAGCCCACAGACAAGGAAATCTTTGAGCACTACGAAAAAATTGCAGAGGCTGTAGACCTTCCAATTCTTCTCTACAATATTCCACAGGTCACAGGCGTTGAGATACCTTGGTGGGTCGTGGAAGGATTAGCTGAAATCGACAACATAGTCGGGATTAAGGACAGCAGCGGCAACATGCCTTACATGATGGCTCTATTAGAGAAGGTTTACGGAAAAATCTCAATTATCTGTGGACATGACGAGATTGCAGTTGCAGCACTCGCTGCTGGTGCTGACGGGATGATATTAGCGTCTGCAAACTTGATACCAGACCTTTGGTTGCGACTATACGACCTAGTTGAAAAGCACAGTCTGGAAGAGGCACGTAGTCTTCAAAGGAAACTTCAGACCTTGGCAAGGATCATTACTAGGCAAGGTGGAGGACTTGCTGTAAAAGCTGGACTAAGGATGATGGGGCTGGAGGTTGGAACCGCGAGAAAGCCCCTAATGACTGGAGGAGTCTTCCGATATGAAGATGAAGAACTGCTTAGATTGAATTTGGAGTGGCTAGGTAAACTTTCCAGAAAGCCTCTTCGAATGGAGATTAAACCAAAGCTTGTGGCAGAAACCATGTTTGCTGGGGCTACATCTCAAACTCCCATCAAAATAAGTGATTTCTCTTTGAAAGTTGGAGAAGCCTTTGCATCACCTAGCACAGCCGAAGTAGCTCACATAGACCTTCTCATAGGGTCTAGAGACGGCCCAGTTGGCAAGACTCTTCAGGAAACTTTAGCTAGTCCCAGAGCTGGCCATGAGCCTCAGCTTGTAAGATTTGTAAGCAAACCAGTTAAGCCCGATACTCTGTTAGTTCCCACAGTGACTATCAGAACTGAGCATCACGCTGAACTTGTATATGTGCATGCAATGAGTGGAGTTGGCAAAGCTGTTGCAGACAGCATTGAAGACGGTTTACTGCCTAAAAATGCCCTAGAAGAACTGGTTATGATTGCAAACGTCTTTGTACATCCCACTGCGTCAAACCCAAAACGAGTGATGATAAACAACTATAAGGCTATGGTCTGGGCGATTCGTAGAGCATTAGAAGCAAGACCCACTTTAGAGGAGCTGATGGAAAGGAAAGAGTCCGCTAGGCATCCATTCCGTTACGAACC
>CAZCYX010000143.1:0-5072 GCA_964503065.1 uncultured Candidatus Bathyarchaeia archaeon | reverse complement strand
GGTTCGTAACGGAATGGATGCCTAGCGGACTCTTTCCTTTCCATCAGCTCCTCTACCTTCAGGCGGGAACTACTGGAGTGACTGCAATGGAACAGATACTAATGAGGATGGTATTGGCGACACTCCCTATATTATAGATGAGAACAATAGAGATAACTATCCATTAATAGCTCCCTACATTCCACCAGCCCAAATAAGAGTTCTATATTACGATCTACTGAAGAAATTCCATGAACTTTTATCTCACTACAACTTACTCGATCAAACCTATCAAAAACTACTTGACAACATAACGAATCTGCAAGGACAAATTAATTCCTTGAACTCTACTTTTCAAACAGGACAAGAATCAATTGTAGGAGAACTGACCAATATCCGAAATCTAATGTACATCTTTATTGCACTGACAACAATTCTCATAGCAACAACAGCCTACTTGGCAATAAGGAAACCAAAACTGAAACCATAAATGATCTCCTTTCTTTCCCTATTTCCAACCAAAACAACAGAAACAACATAGAGATAAAAAAGAAAAATTGAATCTTATATATCTAACCTCCCAGACAGAGATTATTAGGATAACAGTTGCATTACATTCACAGATATCGGAGAGATAAAGCTTGAGCAAAGAGTTCCCAGGCTACAAAGGCAAAGCACTACAAATCCTAAAAGAAGCAGAAGCCGAAATCGGCGACATCATCCGCATCACAAAAAATGGCGAAGTCTACGAAGGTGTCCTCATCCCGCGATCAGAATATGGAGACGACAAGCACATCGTAATCAAACTAAAAAGCGGCTACAACACCGGAATAAAACTAACCCCCACAACACAAATCAAAAAAATCGGCAAAGGAACCAAACCCACCTTTACCCCACCACCACTCCCAAAACAAGAGACGAGTTTGCCTAAAGTAGCAATCATAAGCACAGGCGGCACCATAGCCAGCCGAGTCGACTACCGAACAGGCGCAGTACGTCCCGCCCTCTCCGCAAGCGACCTCTACAGCGTCGTCCCAGAACTCTCCCAAATCGCCACCATAAACGCTGAGATTCTCTTCAGCCTCTTCAGCGAAAACATCACCCCAAAACACTGGACAGAAACAGCCAAAACCATCGCCAAACACATCAAGGATGGCGTTGCAGGAGTTATTGTCGCCCATGGAACCGACACCATGGCATACACCTCTGCAGCACTAAGTTTCGCACTACAAGAACTGCCTGTACCCGTAATACTGGTTGGCTCTCAAAGATCCGCCGACCGCCCCAGCTCAGACGCAGCCACAAACCTCATAGGAGCAGTCAAAGCAGCCTCCAGTGCCCCCTTTGCCGAAGTCGTCATCGCCATGCACCAAACCATCTCCGACAAAACCATAATCTTCCACAGAGGAACAAAAGTCAGAAAATGCCACACAAGCCGTCGAGATACCTTTAGGTCCATAAATGCAACGCCAATTGCCAAAATGGAAGACGAAAAAATCACCCTGTTAGTAGAAAATTACCAAAAAAGAAACCCAACTAGAAAACTAGTCTTAAAACCCAACTTTGACGAAAAAGTTGCACTCATCAAGTTCCATCCTGGCTTGAACCCAGAAACCATCGAACCATACATCGAAAAGGACTACAAAGGCATCATTCTTGAAGGAACAGGCTTAGGTCACGTAGGCAACTACTGCTTCCCAGCCATCCGAAAAGCCACAGAAAAAGGATTAGTCGTTGCCATGACCTCCCAATGCCTCTGGGGACGCATAGACATGAACGTTTACGATCAAGGTCGAGACCTTTTAGCAATAGGAGTGATTCCTCTCGAGGACATGCTGCCTGAAACAGCCCTTGTTAAACTTATGTGGATCTTTGGACAGACAAAAGACACCGAAGAAGCCAAGAGACTCCTCACCAAAAACATAGCCAATGAGTTCTTTTCAAGAACCCTCCTCAAAGAAAACGAGTAACGGAGATAATCACATGGACGTGAACTATTCAGAAATCGGTTTAAAAGTTGGTCTCGAAATCCACCAACAGCTGGACACAGCAACAAAGCTCTTCTGCTCTTGCAAGCCCAAACTCTTCAAGGAAGAGCCAGAAATCACGTTTATACGGAGACTGAGACCAACTCAAAGTGAGCTCGGTCAGATCGATCCTGCCGCTCTCTTTGAGTTTCAGAAGGGTGTTAAGATACTTTATGAGGCGACTACAGAAACTGCGTGTCTTGTAGAGATGGATGAAGAACCCCCCCATGATCTTAATCGAGAAGCAGTCGAAATCGCGCTCACGGTTGCAGTTATGATAGGAGCAAAGCCCGTAGATGAAATCCATGTTATGCGAAAAACAGTCATAGACGGCTCCAATACGACTGGGTTTCAAAGAACCTGCGTTATCGCCCTTGGCGGATCCATAACCATTGATGAAAAGGAGATCCCTATACAGCACATCAGCCTAGAGGAAGACGCTGCTAGAAAAACCGGAGAAGAAAGTTCCACAATTCGCTATCGCATTGACCGTCTGGGAATCCCCCTCATCGAGGTCGCAACTGCCCCTGTTCTTTACTCTCCTCAAGAGACAGAGAAGGTTGCTTTGGCAATTGGAAGAATTCTGAGAGCCACCGGAAAGGCCAAGCGTGGACTAGGAACCATTCGTCAAGACTTGAACATTTCCATTCCGGATGGGGCTCTTATTGAGATAAAGGGTGTTCAAGAACTTGAGTTGGTTTCGAAGGTTGTTGAGAATGAGGTGCAGCGTCAGCTCAACCTTCTCAGAATAAGGGAAGAGTTGAGGAGACGCGGAGTCGAGGAAAAGGATATTGCAGATGAGTTTGTTGATGTAACTTCTGTGTTCAAGCAAACCAAGTGCAAGGTTATCCAAAAGGCTGTTAAAGAGAACAATAGGGTGTTGGCAGTAAAGTTGCTCAGATTTGACGGTCTCCTTAGAGAGGAACTTGCCCCAGGTATGAGACTTGGAACAGAGATGGCTGACATCGCTCATTTCTGGGGAAGGGTTGGAGGCATCTTTCATAGCGATGAGATGCCCGCTTACGGGATAACCGAAGAGGAGATAAATAGGCTTAAGGGTTTTATGAAGGCTGGACCAAATGATGCTGTGGTATTTGTTGCGGATACCTTGGAGAATGCGATTGACGCTTTGAAGGGAGTGACTCAAAGGGCGAGAGAGGCTTTGAGGGGGGTTCCTGAAGAGACTCGCGGGGCAAATCCTGATGGAACCACTCGTTATCTTCGACCGAGGCCTGGTGCTGCTCGGATGTATCCTGAGACCGATGTTCCTCCGATTCAGTTAAGCGAGGAGTATCTTGAGAAGTTGCGGGCTTGTCTTCCAGAGTTGCCCGGGCAACGGTTGAAGCGTTTGATGGAAGAGTATAATATCAACCGAAAGCTTGCGAGACAGGTTATTGATTCGGAGTATGGGGTTTTGTTTGAGGTGGTAGTTCAGGAGACTGAGGTTTCGGCGACTGTTGTGGCGGCTACGTTAACGGAGACCTTGAAGGCTTTGAAGCGAGATGGTGTTGATGTTGAGAATGTTACGGATGAGCAGATTAGGGAAATGTTTCGTCTTGTGGGTTCTGGTGAGACTGTTAAGGAAGCGATTCCTGAAATTGTTGGTTGGCTGTCAAAGCATGAGGGCGCTTCAGTGAGGGATGCAATTGAGAGCTTAGGGTTGGGGATGATTTCGAGGGAAGAGTTGGAGCTGATGATTGAAGAGTTGTTGAGGGAGCATAGGAGTTTGGTTGAGAAGAGGGGGAAAAATGCCTTTGGTGTTTTGATGGGTATGGTTATGGAGAGAGTTAGAGGACGTGCAGAGGCTAGATTGGTTAGTGAGGTTTTGAGGAGGCGTTTGGACGAGTTTCTTGAATAACGAAAGTTGTGCGTACGTGTGTAAGGTCTAATCTATAGGGGGAGGGGCAGTCGATATCGTTCTTTCTGGATAGTAACGCAGGATTTTTTGGTTTTTTCGTCAACTGTCAAGGGAGCTTTGGTTTAGTCATTGATTTTGAAATAGCCGTCATTTCAAGTTCTGTTAGTCTTCCCACTACCTCACTAATGGTTATGGAAGGAAACTGGAAATAGAAAAGTAAACTCAATGAACCAGTAACCTTTCAACACTATGGATTTTACTTTAGTTTTAGATTAAGGGATTCAAGAGTCCTTATAAGTTCTAATCCTTTTTTGGTTGGTTTGTATCTATCCTCGCTGTCTAGCCATAGAAAACCGTTGATTAAAAGCAGATTCAGATACCTGCTTGCCTGAGGATAATTCAAATTAACACTGCGCACTATGTCTGTTTTCTTTTTACCTTTCCTAGATTCCTTTGTTGTTTTCAGAATTTCTGCAAATACTGTCAGCCGGTCTCTGTGCCTAAATATTGACATCAACAGAAACAAAAAAACTCTTTCAAATATATTTTAGCGTAAAAGAAACTTGTATAAGTAGATTATTATAAGAAATGGGAAAAATTTTGCGTGCTTGAATTATCAAAAAAGTTGACAGCAACACTTGTTTTCAGATATAAAATAGTCAATGAATCTGCAGTCTCTACATTTAGCCATACTCTATCCAACTTTGACATATATCAAACTTCGATATAAGTGAGTGAAGGGATGTTGGTTTGTTTGAGTTTTTCCCATTCATTCCTGAATTTAATGTCTTTCATGCTTGCCTTTTATCGTTACATAAAGGTTCTTTCTAATTATTAAAAGAACACCTAAGAGCCAAATTATTGCAAAGAGGGCTGTCAATGAATGAACTTTAAACAAAGCCAGAACTGAACCAGAAAACAGCGCTAGAAGGTCTGGAAATCCTGTACTGATTTCTTGTTCTGAACTTGCAGTTATTAGCCAAATACAACTTGCTGCTAAACTGAAACAAAGTGGAAGAAAAATAGTCCATGCAAGCAACCTCCAGAAGATTTTCCTCTTTTTAATCAATTTGGATATTGAATAAGATATCCCATAAGCTATAATTGTGAACCCCATGATAATACTCAAGGAAACTAGCAAAGCCAAGCCATATTCTTCGAGCAAAGAGTATGGGTGTGGTATGAAACTCAATTTAGTCCTCTCTCTT
>CAZCYX010000142.1:0-5098 GCA_964503065.1 uncultured Candidatus Bathyarchaeia archaeon | reverse complement strand
TTCCAAATCTTGGGTCTATCTGAGCATCTAGGTTTCCACTTGTTGCAGATACTGCAATTTTCAAATTCTCATCCCTCTTTTTTCAGTTCTTTCAATCGCTTCTTAATTTGCTCTAATGACTTTCTAACAATTTCGATTATACTCTAATATGGATTTCTTCTGTTCTTTAGGAATTGGTTGTCTAATAGGGTATCCTTCAATAGGATGCGTAGGTTGGATAGGGGTAGGGCATGTATGGGTATGACCCGTATCCTATGTATTGCAGAGACCAAGGGTTTCCGTAGTATGGAAACCTGAAGCTTGGGTAAGCCCACCACCACCTTGGCAACCATGGAAACCATCTGCAGAAGGGGTAAGGATTGCCGAAACCCCTGCCGAACCAGCCTTGACCGAATCCTCCGCGTCCTCTAGGCATCTCTCTACCTCACTTGCTCAGCTCTTCCAACCTCTTTCTGATGGCAACCAGCTGCGCTTCGAGAGCCTCTACCTGCTGTTCCAGCATCTGTCTTTCCTGTTCTTTTGTGAGTGTGGGGGCGAAGGGCATTGGAAAAGGTGTCGTAGGAACTGTCGGTGCGCCAGGTGTTGGTGGAACTCCAGTGGGAGGAGCTGTGGGAGTAGTTGTCTGAAGGTATGAGAAGTATTGTGGTAGGAGGCCGCTTTGCATGATCCATTGGGCTGTTGGGGATAGGCCTGTCGGGGATCTGCCTACCCATCCAGGGGAGTAGCCGAATCTAATCCATCCTGGTAGTCCGGTTAGGTAGTACATTCTTCTCCATCTGTAACCCATTTTTTATTCACTTCCAATTTTGTGTTTATGCACATATTCAATTATGAGATAATGCACAGAAATATATAAAAGTTACGGTTACAATTATCAAAGTGATGGAAATGAGCTGGGGACGCAGACGTAGACGCGGAAGAAAAGGAAGATTTCCTAAACCAGTCAGCCTAGGACAAGTTCCAACCATAAACCAGTTCACTCCCTCTCCTCTTACCAACCCAGAACCAATTCATATTGAGCCAGCTGAGTTAGAGGCGCTCAGACTCGTTGACTTAGAAGGCTTGTCACAGGAGGAAGCTGGAGAAAGAATGGGCGTCTCTAGAGGGACCGTTTGGAGGCTCCTTCAAAGCGCAAGGAAAAAAACCGCTCAAGCCTTGACAGAGGGAAGATTGCTACATGTTACGTGAAGGGGCTCACAAATAATCTCTAAAATCTTTTTTAGGTTCTGCTTCTGCGCTCAACCATAACACAAATTCCATGAATAACATCAATTCCGTTCTTTACACAGAAATTGATTGCAGTTTCAGACTCTGAGCCAGGTTGCATCCAAACCCTTGTAATTCCGAGTTCCTTGCACGCTTCAACTACTTTCTCTGTAACCTTTGGCGGAACCACAACATCCACAACATCTGGTTTTATGGGCAAATCTTTGAGGTCTGGATAACATCTATCGCTGAGAATCTCGTCGGCATTTGGATTCACTGCATACACTTTGTATCCCGCGGTTTTCAGGTCCTTGTACACTTGAAAACCATATTTCTTAGGGTCTCTACTGGCTCCTATCACAGCGAATACATTTTTCTTGTCTAAAAATTCTTTGATTAACTTTTCATCCATTTTCCGAAAAATCCTATTCTGGTTTGAGGTGTTTCTTCAAGGCATTTTCTAATGGGCCACGTCCAACCGCACCAACAATTCTTTCAACTGGTTCACCATCCTTGAATATTATGAAGTGGGGTATGCCCATGATGTTATAGCGTTGTGAGACCTCTGGGTTTTCATCCACATTAATTTTGGCGAATGTTGCTTTTCCAGCATAGTCACGGGCCAGTTCTTCTACTACAGGGGTCATAACTCTGCATGGCATACACCATCCAGCCCAGAAATCAACCAGAACTGGCGTGTTGGTGTCTTTGAGAGTTCTGTCAAAATTTGAAGATTCCAGAGTAATCACACCCTTTACATTTGTTTTCTTGCTTTCCTCTATCATTTTCTTCAACTTCCTTGACCGTATCTTTTCAAGTTCTTTGTCTTCTTCCATGTGATCACTTCCTATCAATCGTTAACCTCGACTGAGTTCATTTGAGATGTTGCATTAAAATGTTATGTGCAGTTGTATGATGCTAACTTGGCAACAGCCGAAAAGCCATTCCCCCCAAGAACAAGGCAAGTAGTATATCCAAAGCTGCGACGGCTAAAGCCCTTTTCAATCCATATTCACGTATCATAGCAGCAACCGTAGCAATGCATGGTATGTAAATCATAGTGACCAGTGAGAAGACTATCATTTGAGTTGCAGTTAACGCTTCAGGCAACGTTTTAGGCGCCACAAGTTCAGAAAGCAGAATCAAAGTAAGCTCCTTGCGTAGAATTCCAAAAGTTAAGGGAATACCACTTTCTGGAGGGAGCCCCAGCCAACCTGTAATTACTGGACTCATGACATCAGCAAGTGGCTTCATGAGACCTGCTACACTTAACGATTCCAGCACAACACTGCCAGCAATGATTAAAGGAAAGGCTATGTAAACAAAATCTCTGGTTCTGCTCCATGTTTTCAAAAGTACATTCTTTGGTGAAGGCTTCTTATAGGGTGGCATCTCCATTATCAAGCCAACGGGTTCGCCAGGCAACGCCCTATAAGCCAGCCTACCAAGCACAAAAACAAGAATCAAATCAAACGCATATAGAGCCAATGCAGCATGCAACCCAACATATCTTCCAACTAGCCCAAGAATAACCACAGTCATAGCAGCACAAGGGATCAGAACAGTGACGAAGCCAGCAAGAAAACGTTCACGTTCTGTTTCCATTATTCGGCAGCCAATGCACGCGGGAACGTTGCAGCCATACCCAAGCATTAATGGGATGAAGGCTTTGCCGTGTAAGCCAATTTTGTGCATGAGATTGTCCATTAGAAAGGCTGCTCGTGGTAAATAGCCACTGTCTTCTAAAATCGCCAACAAGATGTAGAAGGGGACGATGTATGGTAAAGCTATAGTAACACCGGCGGCTATGCCACTTATGATTCCTCCACAGATTATATCAACTATTGCTGAGGGCAAGACATCAAGTAAGATGTTAGTGATTGTTGGTATCAGAATGTCATCAAAAATAATTCCTAAGCCACTAATGAGAAAGTCTCCTCCAACAAAGATTAAAGCAAACATAGCAGCCATGACCGCTATCAGTACGGGGTACCCAAAAATCTTGTGCGCTGTTATTTCGTCCAGTTTTTCCTCCAGAGTTAATCGTGGAGGCGTAATGACGTTTGCTACATCCTTGGTTATAGTGTTCGCTATGCGATATCTCTCTGAAGCCATGATCACAGGCGAGGGTTCACCATGAATCCTCTCTATTTCCATTGCTAAAGTTTCTGCTGATGAAACAACTTCATCTCCCTCTTTGTAACGTTGAACCTTACCTATTACGTCTGGATCTCTCTCAAGAAGTTTTACGGCAATCCATCTTGAGGGGTATATTTCACAAAGATGGGGAACTTTTCCCTGAACAAGAGTCTTAAGTTTTTTTAGTCGACTTTCAATTTCCTTGCCATACTTCACCTTGAGTGGTTCGAGTTTTGTTTTTTGTTCCACAACACGGATGGCTTCTGATAGAAGTTCTTTTACCCCTGTCCCAGTTGTGGCGACTGTCGGTATAACTGGGATACCGAGCGCCTTCGACAACTTTTCAGCATCAACTCTAATCCCTTTCTTTGCTGCGAAGTCTACTTGGTTTAAATCCATGATTATGGGTGCTTTCAATTCGAGGAGTTGTAATGTGAAGTATAGGTTGCGTTCAAGGGCTGATGAATCTACGACGTTTATAATTATGTCAGGTCTCTCAACCGCAATGTAGTCTCGCGAAACGATCTCTTCCATGGAATATGTTGAAAGCGAATATATACCCGGTAAATCAATCACATGGATTGTATAGCCGTGAAAGAAGAGTTTCCCCTCTGCTCGTTCAACGGTTTTGCCGGGCCAGTTTCCTACAATTTGATTTAACCCAGTAAGCTGATTGAATATGACACTTTTTCCTACGTTTGCGTTTCCGGCAAGAGCTATAGCCAAATGCTGTCTATCTTTCATTAGTCTCCCTCGCAAAAGGTTTGACAAGGACTTTTGAAGCCAAACCATGACCTAAAGCAAGAGAGACTCCGCGAACCTCCACTTCTATTGGTCCACGAAAGAGACTACGCCTCACAACTCTAACTTCTGTGTTTGGAGTGAGGCCCATTTCAGCGAGTCTCCGAACATAACCTGGAAGATGATGGTGCCCGTAATAACTATGAGGTGTCATCATTAAGGTAACAATACCTTTCTCCCCTTCCCTTAGATCTGTCAGAGGTAACGTATTTTCAATACGTCCTTTAAAGTCTTGAAGGTCACGATAAAATTGGTTCAATGAATTATCGTCGAAACCGTGTTTGTGACGCCAATGTTCACGCCAGTTGCCCACTTTTCCCTCAAAGAGTCTGGCAATGCCACTGAGAAATCTTGGATAGTGAGCATATTTTCGGTGCAAATAATTTTCTCTATGCTTTTGAATCTCTGCACGACCTTTTTCAGTAAGTTTTAGGGTTCCTTTCACACGTTCCATTAGTCCGTCCTGTAGGGCTACCTCCATTGCTACTTTCAGATGCTCAACTGAGCGTTTCAACTCTTTTGCAATGTCAGTTACTTGAAATGGTTTGCCCTCTGCCTCTCTGGTATTAATGATTTCCAGCAAACAGGAGACAAGTTCATAGGCTTCTTTTTTTGACATAGGATTGACCTCCGAACTAGAGTTTTCTTACTCTTATGATGGATGCAAGGTCGTTACTGAGAGTATGGTTGGCTCCTTTAATTCTCACAACGATTAAGCCGTCGATCGGAATTCTCTTCTTCATCTTAACAGTTTCTCCGGGTCTTAGACCCAATTTATCTAGACGTTGCAGTAGGTCTTGCGTCTCCTCTGTTATTTTGACTATTGTGGCGGTTTCTTCAGTTTTTAGGTCTGTTAAAGGTTCTGTCTCTTCCTCTTGGATGACTCCGCATTTTGTGGGAATCGGGTTTCCATGAGGGCAGGTCTGTGGATGCTTTAGAGCTTTTTCGAGTG
>CAZCYX010000141.1:0-5254 GCA_964503065.1 uncultured Candidatus Bathyarchaeia archaeon | reverse complement strand
TTATCCTCACTACTTTAGGTTGAATAGAGCAACCAGATTCTTAGAGGATCCAACCACTACCATTCCAGAAATGAAAGCTTGGTTTGGATGGAAGTCCACAAGAACAATAGACGATTACGTTGGATACAGCCGTAGACATATTCGAAAGCAAAGGGAAAGACTAGCCAGGGAACTAAAGTAATGTTGAAAAGTCACGTTTCTATCTGTTAGGTACTATTCAATATAATTCTAAAAAAACTTTGTCATAACAAATTCAGACAAAAAGCGGTATACAAAAGCATATACCAAAACAAAGAAAAAAGAGAATCTATCTTCGTAATTACTTGCCAAGTCCAAGAGAAGGTAAAGGCGTAAAACTTTTCTATCCTTCCAATCCATTCGTCTCTCCCCCCTCTATACTAGACCTAGACAGACAGACACACGCACACACAAAAACTAAAGTCACCATTCAGAAGACAACAACGATTAGACTTGACTTTTCTAAAGAATAAATATCTAAACGTCCGCACAGATTAGTGAAGATAAATGGATAAAACTCATGGTAAAAGTGACATTCAAAGATGGCGTAAGCGAGGATTCTATAGTGAAAACATCTTAGTTAAGAAGCTTGAAAAACATGGCTATAAGGCTGTTCGGATACCAGTCAGTAATCCAAGCCAAAATCCCTTACCAGACATTATCGCCAGACATGAACAGCATATTTATGCCTTCGAAGTCAAAAAGGCAAGCGACTACACCTACTTCCCAAAGAAACAGATTGAGAAGCTCTTTTGTTTCCTTGATCAGTTAATTCCTATCAATCCTCAATATAAACATGCAATCTTGGCTGCCCATTTTGGTAGAAGATGGATATTTCGTGAGATAGACTGGAACGACTGGGAGAAGGGAAAGCTGCCTGAAAAAATGAGTATAACAAAGAAAAATAAGGGTAATTTTAGGCTCTAATTTATCTGCTGTCCTGCTCTTAGTTTCTCCTTTAGTATCCATATAACTTCGAATACTTGTCATTAAGATAATCCAGATAGTATTTCACATTGATTTCTTCTCTACTAACCTTTTTGATAAGGTCTGCAGGATCGTACAGATTGCCATGAGAGTAGATGTTTTCGATTAGCCACTGTTTGACGTTGTGAAAGTTTCCCTCTGCAATCTGGTCTTTCCAGTCAGGTATGTCTTTTTCCATTCGGACGACGATCTGTCCACTGTAAATGTTGCCCAATGCGTAAGTTGGAAAGTAGCCATAGTAACCACTCGCCCAGTGCGTATCTTGCATCACGCCTTCTGAATCATTTTCAATCTTTACACCGAGATAGTCCATGTACTTCTGATTCCAGATACCAGGAAGTTCTGAAACTTTAATCTTATCAGCCATCAACTCTCGTTCGATTTCAAAACGAATGATTATGTGAAGACAGTAAGTAACCTCGTCTGCCTCAACACGAATCTTAGAAGGTTTAACCTGGTTTATGGCAAAGACAAACGTGTCCAAATCGATGTCGGAAAAAGTGTTACCTGTGAGTTCTTTTAGTTTTGGGAAATAGTAAATCCAAAATTCTCGGGATCGCCCTACCATGTTTTCTACGAAACGTGACTGAGACTCATGGATTCCATAGGAGCAACCGGTTCCGACTGGTTGAAAGATCCATTTCGGATTTAGATTTTGTTCATAAATGGCATGGCCGCCTTCGTGGAGTACAGAAAACAGAGAAGATGCTAACTTGTCTTCATAATAGTGTGTGGTGACCCTTACATCATCGTAATAGCCGGTTGTGAAGGGATGCTCCGTTTCATCAATCCTACCTCCAGCTTTTTTAGACTCTACATCATAGTCGATAAACTTCACGAGCGAGTTTGAAATTTTACGTTGGACATCAATAGGAACTTTACGTTTGAGGAAAGATGTGTCTGATTTCTTCGGTGCGGTTTCACATTTCTTTATTATAGAAATTAAGCCTTTCTTCAGTCCGTTGAAAATCTTAGTGATCATCTCAGCAGTCATTTTTGGTTCAAATATGTCAATGAGGGCGTCGTAGGGTGTTGCGGTTTCCTTCACTTTCATCAGGATTTCAGCTGCTTCCTTTCTCAGTTTAACAAGTTTTTCGAGTTCTGGTTTAAACTTGGGGAAATTTTTGGCAGCTTTTGCTTTTTTCCACGTATCGATGGCGATGGCTTGTTGTCTTGCGGTTTCTACTACGAGTTTCTCTGGCAGCTTGGTTTGTTCGTCATAGTTTTTCTTTATTAGATACACATTTCTCTTCTGAATCATATCAAGGGTGTCGTATTTTGGATATTTCTTGATTCTTTCCAGTAGGGTCCCGATTTCAGGATTGGTGCTCATCTTGTGTCCAATTTGACTTAGCATGGCTAGTTGCTGACTTCGCAGAGTGATACCTTTTGGAGGCATCTTCGTTTCCATGTCCCAATTGATGATGCTTGTAATCGATTCAAGAGTCGTTATTTCTTTGGCCTTTTCCATCAGTTTGCCGTAGATAGAAGTTAATTTGTCATTTGTTGTTACCATCTTAATCACCGTGTGGAGAAGTGCTTAACTCTCTTATAATGATATATATGACTTACGGATGAAAAAAACTTTTCAAGTTATCACCTTCTTGAAAACAAAAAGAAACCACTGCCAACTGCATTTCAAAATCTAAAAGCAAAAACCAAACATCCAACTCTAAATGAAAACAAAAAAATTTCCGCAGAGTTTTCAAGACTAGAAAGTCTAAGGTGTTTCTCTCAGTGCGATCCACTGCAAAAGATATTTGTTCATCCTCTCATACTAAAGGCACCGCAAACAAAGGTGAATAAACGTGTCTCAAATCCTCTTAGGCATCATCGTGAACTATAGAATGGGCCCAAAAACTCAGTGCCCCAAAGAGTGCATCCTTAAATTCCCTAGCATTAGATCATGCAACGAAGCTGCACGACTTGTAGGTCGGAAGGTCGCTTGGCCTGTTGAAGAACGTAAAATTAAGGGAAAGATTGTTGCTTTGCACGGAAAAAGCGGACTGGTGAGAGCGAGATTTAGGAGAGGTTTGTCTGGTCAAGCCATAGGAACACGCGTTGAAATAGTTGGATAGCGGTATTTATTAGGCTTCATCCATCAGATTAAAAATGTGTAGATTTTTGTTAATTCATTTTTCTTTTTACCTGTTTTTATAAAAATTCTTTGTTACTTTCCCATGCAAGCCCATTTCTGTTACCTTTACTACATATTTTTTTAACTTATTCTACTAAAATATAGAACTTTGTCTTTTGATTTTTAGCATATTTCTTGATCTAAACGGAATCAACATTTAAATTTTTTTCCCAGCGAAAACACGTCAATGTGTCCGTATATGCCGGTAGTTCACTTAGGAAATTTTGAAGTTGCAGAATTGGGACTATTGGTGTTTTTTTGTAGAATTTGAAGGTACCTGGAACCAATGATAAAATCAATGGAATTAGTATCCCTTTTTTCCAGCTGACTAATCCCAATTTTTTGGGTATTATGTGGATAGAGTGGAGAGTTTCTGTTAGTGCCTTAGTTCTCTCTATTTGAGCCTCCACTGCCTTGGTTATTGCTGATCCTCTCCAACCATAATGCCAGTGTTTACAGTCAACGCAAACGATTATGGGCTCTTTACAGCCTAGAACGTCAATTTCCCACCTTCTGTTCGCCCAAGTAAAGCGAACCCTCCTTTCAACCATGAAGTTGTTAGCTTCGAAAGCCATGGCTGCAATACTTTCAAACTCTTGCCAACTAAGAAAACCGCATACTTTTTCAAAGTCTGCCCTAAACCCAAGAGCTCTAATAGCAATGTTAATGCGCTGACTCAATGAAGTTTCTACAGCCTTATCACTTAACCGAATCAATCCCCAATCAAAAAATCTCCTCAATACTTCATCAGTGACTTGAGAAGGAACTCCCGCATCTCTGCTAAGTAACATCTTTGAAACTGGTCCCTCTAAGGTGAGTTTCAGAATTGACATGAGAAGATTTTTTTCAGTGATCATCTGACTGTGCCAACTGTAATTTACTTTTAGAAATAATGTTTAGGAAATAAAAACTGTTGACTCTGAAGCCTTTAAGAGAAAATACGCAGACATGTAGAAAAAAACAAAAATCGAAGCTGACAACAAGAAAGGAACCATAAACCCTCCAGATAAATCTATCAAGAACCCAGACAATGCGAGGCTTATAGTTCTTCCTCCATGCAGCCCCATCATTAGTAAACCAATATCAATGCCATAAGACTCTTCTTTTGAAATCTTCACCAATATTCCTTCTTGGCCACCACTCAATAGGCCCTCAACAATACCATACATGACTATAAGAAAAGCAGCCGTTATGTAACTTGAGAAACCAAGGAGAAATAAAACAAGGGAGTAAAGAAAACCACTTAGAAGTATGAGTTTTTCTATCTTAATTTTCTTTGTAAACATATGAGAGGACAAGCCAGCTAATAGCGTTTGTATCCCAAGAAAAACGCCAATGGGTTTAGCATCAAATCCACTTTCACTTAAAAACCAAGTAAAAACATACCCATCTTTGAAACCAAAAGATAATCCCATAATGAAAAACAACAACAAAAATGTTTTAAATAATTTCTCTTTGTTTCGTAAGTCCAAATAATGCAAGGCTCGCTTCATGCTGAACCCCTCTTTTCTTCTGTTAACTAATAAGAAAGACATCGGAATGATGAGGGAACTAACAAAAATGCAAAGCAACAATGTGTTTGTATAGAAAATCCATACAATAAGAAACCCAGATGACAAACTGCCAACCGCCATAGAAACGTATACAGAAGTTCTTAAGTGAAACAATGTTTCCCTTTTCCTTATGCTTTCTTCTAAGAGGAAAGCCCTGTTCACAGCCCAAAGAGAAGCATCATTAATTCCTTCAGTAACTTTGCCCAGAAGAAATTGCAAAGGCGTAAAGGCAAAATAGTAAACGAAACCTGAAAGTACCCTGAACACCCCATTCAAAATGAAAAACACCTTTCTACCTAAAAAATCAGAAACAGTGGCAAAAATCATTCTCGTCAGCTGAAAAATTATTGGTAATGAAGCGTAGATTAATCCAATAGTAATCACATCAATGTTTCTATCCTTCATTAATAACGGCAATGCTATAGTTAGAACTCCGCTTATGAAGGAGTTTAGGACTTGAATAAGGAGAGTGATTTTAATCTGATTCAGAGCTGATTCTCCTTCTCTTCTTGTCTATTCATAGGATATTGATGTGGATTTAATTGGGTGGACTTTGATA
>CAZCYX010000140.1:0-5276 GCA_964503065.1 uncultured Candidatus Bathyarchaeia archaeon | reverse complement strand
GTATTTCATTCGTGTGCTCTTCCGATCTCTGGAAAAACCACATTGCCTTTAATGGTCTTAGATGCTTCTTCGATAAATTCTGTCTGTCCCTTCCGTGCCTCGTATTCTTCGGGAAGCCAGTGGTCCTTTGAGGCTTTACTTTTTATTCTTTCTTTCACTGCTTCACCAACCGTTTTGGGAAGCTTAGAAACCTTCCCCATTGGCATTAAATATGTTCCACAGCCACGACAAAACCGACTCTCCACGTACTCTTCATAGGAATACGTT
Organism: uncultured Candidatus Bathyarchaeia archaeon; assembly: GCA_964503065.1. Classification (GTDB taxonomy): domain Archaea; phylum Thermoproteota; class Bathyarchaeia; order Bathyarchaeales; family Bathyarchaeaceae; genus JAOUKN01. Next base: position 5,009 of record CAZCYX010000140.1, on the reverse strand, counting down.
CTTCTACATCTTCGGCAACCATAGGTTCGAGGCAACTTCAGCACAAGTCATAATTTACGACAAAGAAGTATAGATTACTTTCCACTCCTCTAAACCTTGCCTTCAGTGTGCACTCTCCTCCCGATTTCTCAAGTCTATTTTTCCAAGAAAAGGAAAACTTAACTACAAAAAGCGACGATTAAAAGAGTTGGTGAAAAAAATTGTCTGAAAAGATTAGGCTTCTGGCAACACTCTCTAACGCTTTTGGTCCGCCAGGAAATGAGGAGGATGTGCGTGAGGTCCTCAAGAAAGAGTTAGGGGAATACGCCGACGAAGTGAGGGTAGACAAGCTCGGGAACATCTTCTTCCACCATCACGGAAAGAAGGAATATCCCAACGTGATGTTGGCTGCACACATGGATGAAGTCGGCTTCATGGTCACGTTTATAGAGAAGAACGGTTTCCTACGCTTCCAGACGCTAGGAGGCATAACTAGTAACCTCATGCCAGGACAGGTTATACTTCTTCGAAAAGGAAGTAAGGGTTACCTCAAGGGGATTATCGGGACTAAACCGCCTCACATCATGACAGAGGAGGAACAGAAAAACATCGTGCCTATAGAGGAACTTTTTATTGACATAGGGGCTGAGAGTCTCGAAGAGGCTAATAGGAAAGGAGTCGAGATCGGAACACCTGGCGTCTTCGACATTGAATTCGCTGAACTGGGAGGAGGATACCTCATGGGCAAGGCTTTCGACGACAGAGCTGGTTGCATCGTGCTCGTAGAGGTTTTCAAGGCTCTGAGGGATTCGCCCTATAACCTCATAGCCGTCGGAACAGTCCAAGAGGAGGTAGGGGGAAGAGGAGCACGCACGGCAGCGTGGCAGATAGATCCTGCCTACGGTCTTGCCTTGGAAGGGACCTTTGCGGCGGATGTCCCTGGCTCCAGAGAAGATCGGATGTCGGCTAACCTCAAGGGTGGCCCGGTCATAACTATCATGGACAGGACCACAATCACCCACCCAATCATTCTCAAAACTTTGATTAAGTTGGGGAAGGAGAAGTCGATACCTTTCCAGTTTAAGAAGGTGCCAATGGGAGGAACGGACGCTGGTGCGATCCATCTTACAAAGGCAGGTGTGCCAAGCGGGACTGTAGCTGTGCCTTGCAGATACATTCATGGACCCGCCTCGGTCACACATGTCGATGACTTGAACAGCACCATCGCCTTGGTAACGGAGTTCGTGAAGGCTATCTCCAAACTTTAAGCATGTTTCTATTAGCAAGATCATGTAAAAAATTGATGGAATCCAAGCGGTGTCTTTATGTATTGCACGAAGTGTGGAAAGGAACTGCCTGAAGGCGCAGAGTTTTGCCCAAACTGTGGAGCTACTGTTGGAGCTGAGATTGGTTTACGTGGGACGGCTGCTGAAAAGATTGTACATGATAGTGTTTTGCAGCAACATTGGATCAGAAGGATTATTGCCCTTGTAATTGATTTTATCATAGTTGGTTTCGCCACTATACTGATGTTGATTGCGGTTTTCTTTCCGTGGTTTTTAGCAAACCCCTTTGGGTTCTTTAACTGGCTTAGTTTTCCCTTTGCAATGGGATTAATCTACGTTCTTTACTTCACTGTAACTGAGTCAAGTTATGGCTGCACCATCGGAAAGGGAATAGTAGGCCTAAAAGTTGTGGCGGTTGATGGCGGACGACCAAGTTTGGAAAGCACCTTCATAAGAAACATTAGCAAAATCTATTGGGTTCTCCTAATCTTGGACGTAATCGGTGGCTTTTTAACCGCTAGAGATCCTCATCAAAAGTATAGCGATCGAATCGCAAAAACAACAGTTGTCTAACGTAAGAAACGCGCGCACATCAGAATTTGACTTTGCATAAAAAACTTAAACCTATTTCCATTAATCCATATGCACTTATTCATTAAGAGGTGAATTTGATGGCTGATCCTATTCTAGAAAAATGGGCTGATGTATTGTTGGATTATTCTTTGGGTGAGGTTGATTTTGCTAAGGCATGGAAAAACGGTCAGAAAAGACTCTGGTTGTCATACGACCCACTTGCAGACGATTTGGCAAAAATCATCGTGGAAAAGGTTTTTGAAAAAGGTGGTGATATTTTCGTTGATCAAATTCCAACGTGGTACGAATACGCGCTTTACACTAAAACCTCTGACGAAGTTTTGAGTTCAAAACCTAATGCAGAATTGAAAAAACTCGAGAATGTTGCAGCTAGACTCGGCATTAGAGGAGCATCAAACACTAAATCTCTGGCAACTGTAGACCCCACAAGAATGTCCATAAGAACTCGCGCGCGTTTACCTTTGGTGGAGAAAGTGATGGAAGTTGACAAAGAAGGCAATTTTCTGATTCCATGGTGCGGTACTCTTTATCCCACTCCTGCATATGCTCAAGACATAGGAATGCCTTTCGACGAATTCAAAGATTTTGCCTACGATGTCATGTTATTAAATGAGAAGGATCCGAAGAAAGCTTGGGAAGCAGCATCGCAGAAACAAGAAAAATTGAAAAAAGAGGTGTTGGCTTCAGCTAGAACTGTTAGAATCGTAGATAAAGAAGATGAAACCGATCTTAAAATGAGTGTTGAAGGACATAGATGGTTATGTGCCGATGGACATGTTAACTTTCCTGATGGCGAGATATTTAACGCACCGAGAAAGGATTCAGTAAATGGAGTTGTTACATTTCCAAGGTTACCACAATCTTATCATGATGGACCAGAAGTTAGCGGTATCAGATGTGTGTTTAAAAATGGGAAATTAGTGGAGTGGAAAGCTAAGGTTGGTCAAGATTATTTAGATAAATTCTTTGAAAAGCAGCCTGAAGCAAGATTTTTGGGGGAGATAGCTTTAGGGACACACCCAAAACTACAGAAGATTTCCAAACAGATATTGTATGATGAAAAGATTGGCGGTACTGTTCATATAGCGTTTGGTCGTGCTTATGGTCTGCATGTTCTTGGAGATGGTGACAGATCCCAATTGAACGTCTCTCCTGTACATTGGGATATGATTAGGGACATGAGAGTCCCCACCGCATCTGTTCTGATAAACGATAAATATGAACTGAAATGGAATGCTGACACAAGCCTTTGGGTTAGTTCATAAACTGTGCATGTGAACTGAAAGTTTTTTTACCTTTTGTCCTAATGCACTAAAATAGGAAATGTATGCACCACGAAAAAATACATTAAAATGTTGAAATGGCTCAGTTTGAGATTTGTCTTCGAATATAGTCTACCATCTTCTCAGCCCAAAGTTCTAGATAGTCTTCTCCTTTCTCAGCCTCTGCCTTGCAGGGGTTACCGATTACGCCGATCTCTGTTAGAGCCTGTATGCCTTGACTGATGACGAGGTCTATCTTGTCCTCGAACTTTCCTATGAAGCCTTCTTTTGCACGTTTCATGTTCACTAGGTCTTTGCGTATAGCCAGAACCATCGATGTTTCAGACTCCCCAGCGTGGGCTCCTGACTCGCTTGCTGGAATTCCATGTTTTGCTGAGAACTGGTTGAGGAATCTTAGAAGGCCTTCTAGATCAGTGTAGGCTATGATATTGACATCTCTAAGACTTTGATGGAGTTCGTTGACGACTTCATGCACGGCGTCGAAGTTGCCCCCGTGAGACGGTAGTATAATGATGTTTCTGAAGCCGTGTTTCGCGAGGCTGACGCAGTAGTCTCGGATTACACCTTTTAGGGTTTCTTGTTTGAGGCTGATGGTTCCTGGGAATGCCATGTGGTGGTCGGAGCATCCTACATTTATAGTTGGGGCTTGGAGGGTGTTGCCAAGTTTTTTTGCCACTCTATAAGATAATGCTTCGCCGACTAGGGAGTCGGTGCTAGTGGGTAAGTGGGGACCGTGTTGTTCGTTTGAGCCTACTGCGAAGACGATGGTGTTGACGCCTTTTTCCAGGGCTTTTTGTGTCTCGACCCAGCTCATCTCAGAGAGCAGAATTTTATTTTTCATTTATTTTCTCCTCACATGAGTCTCTGTTTCACTGAGGCATGCATTTGGAGGCAGAAGTTATTTTATCTTTTTAGATGGTTTGCTCAGCATTTACAATTCATATGTTGTGGATTGTTAGGTATTTCTTTAGTAGTGTTTTGAGTTTTTTTAGGGCGGTTTCGAAGTTTGGTTTAATGATGAGGTGGAGGGGGATGAGGAATCTCCATATCTCTTCTTCTGCTTTTAGTGTTCCGTCGATGAAGGCTCTGATATGGAGTTGTTTTTTGTAGTTGAGTCTTTTGACGAGGCCGAAGACTTGTCCTGGTTTCCAGTGTTGCCATCGGGTGTGGTGGAAGCCTTGGGTTTGGAGGAAGTTTTTTAGGTCGTTTAAGATTGTGGGTGGGATTCTGATGGTTTTGCTGGCCAAGACTAAGCCTTCACCTTTGTTTAATGCTCCTCTCACTACATGGATATGTCATTTAAATCTATCGATAGTATGAGGTTGTGTGTTATCAGGTTTTTTATGGGGTCTTCCGTGTTATGACGCAGAGCCATGCCTTGTTTTGCCATAGTTTTGGTTCTGTTTCTTTTTCTAGGAGGTCTTTTCCTTTTTGGTCGATGCTTGTTGTGATGAGTTTTACTGATTTGATTTTTTCTTGGATGTTTATCTCCCATTTGGCTCCGCAGTTGTCGCAGTGGATGTAGTTGTGGTTGCGTTCGATTTTTACGTCGATTTGTAGGCGTTCGTAGCAGCAGAAGGGGCACCATGGAAAATATTCAGTTATTTGGCGTTTTACTTGTGTTTCTGAGAGTTTTTTAGGAGGCATTTGGAGACACTTACTTTTTTGGTGACGGGGTATATTGGGTAACAAATGTCGTATATATTTAGCTGTGAGTGGTGTGGAGGAGGGCGTTAGATTTAAATATGACGTATGTCATAATACATCTCTCGGATCGCTGTCCCGAGACTGTTGAGGAGGAAGTTCCGTTTCAAAAAGGCGTTTTTTATTCTCTCCTTTCTCTCCTCATAGCCTCCTCAACGGCGGG
>CAZCYX010000139.1:0-5333 GCA_964503065.1 uncultured Candidatus Bathyarchaeia archaeon | reverse complement strand
CGCAACGCCGCAGACGGATTTTTTACGAAGCCGTCAATGAATGATCAAGGAGGAAGAGCGATGAAAGTAGCAACCATCCTGGGAAGTCCGAAAAAAGAAGGGAATACGGCAAAAATGCTGGGCATGTTTGAAGAATTTCTTGTCGCGCAGGGAGGTGAAGTGGATCGAATTAATATCGTGGACTGTGAGGTAAAAGGATGCCTCGGGTGTGGCACCTGCCAGAAGGTGACGAGTGAACCGGGTTGCGTGCAAAAAGACGATGCAGAGGTAGTATTCAAGCGTATGATGGCCTCAGACGCGGTGATATACGCCTCTCCACTGTATGGCTGGGATTTCACTTCACAGATAAAAGCCTTCCTTGACCGGCACTATTGCCTGGTAACAGGGTACGGCAGTCCGAATCAAACCTCTCTGCTCGAAGGCAAACGTACAGCTCTGCTCATTACCTGCGCTGGGCCGATTGAGAATAATGCGGACCTCATCCAGGAGATCTTCGACAGGATGAATGATTACATGAAGTGCACTGTCGTTGGCAAGTACGTGGTCCCATCCTGCACAACACCGGAGGCAATCGGCAGCGAAGCGATGGAAATAGCGAAGAAGATGTGCAGGGATATTATGAGAATGTAAATAATGGAAAAATAGACAAATGCAAAGGATCGCCGATACAACACGGGTCGTAGGTCCGGTTAGCTCCAAAGGGTGTTATACCGCTAACCCCCAATTGTCACGAATGAAGATTCGCCCCCTTTCCTCCCTTAGTTACCTAATATTAGCGAATTTTTTCAGTCCTTCATCTAACTGGGCGTTATGTGCTCTTTGAACGACCTCGCCAACTAAGCCTTTAAAATCCTCAATTGTATCGGAAATTATAATTCTGTCCCGCTCTAGGATAATGTCCCAAATTTTCATTTTGTTATGAGAGATATAAATTGTAATTCTCTCCCCAATGTGCAAAATACCAAATTCCCCTCTAATTTTTATAATATCTTGCCACATCACAAATCGTTTATTGAGCTTGAATAGGAATATGCTTCTATCATAAACTTGAGTGATACCTTGCTCACTCAGAATAATCTTTTCGGATGTAGTGAAAACTAAAATTGACAGAAGTAGCAATATTAGAAGTCCTTCTAAAAGAATTGCTTTTATAACATCTTGCCATGCCACTCCCTGTATCCACAGAAGAAAGTTAGCAAAGGTGAATACCACGAGCATAAGTATTATTAAGCAGGCCAAAAAATTTAGGGTTTTAGCCACAAAAACTTTTTCCAAATTTTTCTCCTCTTATTTCGGACAGCAGACAGGACAGACAGGAATGTTGTTCACATTCCTTGCCGTTTTGCCTTCCACCTTGGTGCGAATATTAACCATAAACCTATCAGAAATGATGCAGCATAGGCAACCGTAAGCAGTATGCTTTCAGATAAAGGTGGAGGTGTAGCAAATGGGTTATGGTCGTCAGCGAGTTGAGCGCCTATCGGATCGAGGATTGCGAGAATTCCGAAGCCGATACCTAAGAAACCGAGACCAGTCATAACAATGCCGATAACTAACCTAATTACTTTCAGCACGACTCCACCTTGCCTAAAGCGAGGGATAAGCGGCGTGGGTTTCAGCATTCGTTAGTAAAGAGTAGTAATGGTGTTAATCCCCCATTGTCAAGATTGAAGGTCCGACTCCATTCCTTTCACCTTTGTAAAGTGAATAAATTCAACAACGTTCCTCTCGCTCTCTCCCTTATGGACAGATTGACTACTCGAATACTTGTTCAGAAAGAGCTTTGAATTTGAGACCAAGTTGCTTCCTCAAAAGATCGGCCAAAATTTTTTCAAGTTGTAAAACTCGTACATCGAGGTCATGGGGTTGCTTGACTCCAAAATGGACTATATCTGCTCTAACTCCATATATACGCCCCACAATCTCTGAAATATTTTGTTCATTAACATTTGGATAAATCTCTATAAGAGAATCCTTTATTTTGCTAACAACTTTTTCTCCTTCACCCTTAACCAAAACTTCAAGAGCAATCCAAAAATTAATGAATTGATCAATCTTACTCTGTAACTCTCTTCGCCCACGAGCTTGCCAATGAATAGCGCGAATCAATGATTCCCTTTTTTCATCATTCTTTTCAGATTCGATTGTATTTTGTGCTTTTGATACTGCTTTTAATTGTTCCTCTGTTGGTATGTTATTGAACCTTGCTTTTACATTTCCATACAGTAAAGGCATTAAACCTGTTGTTACATTTGATCCTTTTACCCTTACATGAACTGGTCCTTGTTTTATATGGACTGGTTCATCCATACAGAATTCAAGCAAGTTTATTGCGTCCTGGCAAAGAAAAAATCCGATTCGTCTTGCTTCTTCGCTATTCGTTGCTTTGACTTCAGTATAAATAAGAAAATCGTGCGTGCCTGATCCCTTTGAAAATTGGCAATCCAATAATCTAATCTCCGTCCCATTTGGCCATTTGCGAGACATCTCGCCAAAATATTGTATTTCGTATGTTAGCATATTAAAAAATCGTTATTGTTTTGATCGTATTATTAGATATTTTATTGAAACCAGGACATCCCCTCTAACTAACCTCTCACCAAGTTCTGGTTCGGCTGTTTGTTATAAGCCTCGCCGCGACTTCACTAGATGTTCATCACTCCCCCGTACGAGTGCATATCTACGAATCTGACGATTTTGTAGCCTGGGTTCTGTTGTTCGAGGGCGACTTGAACTGCCTCGAAGTCTTTGAAGTCGACTGAACCCTTTACGTAGAGTGCTTCGCCTTCAGCAGCTAGCAATTCAGGCGCCCATACTGCTGAATGACGGCGAAAGTCCTCATAAAGCCTCGTCCTTCTGAAATTATGAGCTCGCGTCGAGAATGTATTCGGCAGCAGCTGGACACCTTGTTCGCTGTGTAGCGCGACAGCCTCAATTGACGTGTAGCGGTAAAAGTCGGAATACGTCGTGTAGTAACAGGCCATACACAATTTGGAGCCGTTAGGGGTGTCAACAAAGGCATATCGCCCGCCATATAAATTCATGCGAATCTGATGGTCTGCGTCAGAGAACCCGAGTTTTGGATCTGGATGAAACCAGAGCACGCCAAAAGCGTCAGCTGATAGGTATCTGGATGCTTCTATTTGTCTCGATGCTTCTTTAATGATCGATGCCAAGCTATTATTTCTCTGAATAGAAGCATGATAGGGAATGATCTTGCGAGGTTCTGCCTTGCATAGCTGTTTATAGAGATCGTCGTCATCGTACTTGCACTTCACTTCCACTATTAGTGAGTCAGTGTCACACGTTGCAAACAGATCAGCTCGCTTCTCGTTTTGGTCCTCATCAATGAGCTGTGCGGTGTACCCGGACTCTTCGAGACAGGCTTTTGTGCGGAGCTTGTATACATCACGATTCATGTTTCACACTGAACGTAAATGGTTTCGTTTATAGCTTATAATTAATTACAAAAAATTTTCTGCATATTAACCTGAAATACAGAATTGGATTTTTAAAGCGCCTTGATAACTCAGCAAAAGTCGCAATGTTTTGTCTCGTATTGTAACTATTTCACCACCCGCGAACGATGAAAATTCTCCGTTTCCCACCCTCGCGTTTGCGTTAGATGGCATGCGTTGAAATCAGCCGATAGTTTTTCCCAGTCTGGGCTGTATGTGCATCAGGGGGTGTAGTTGGAGTTACTCTCCACTATTGACACAACGACCCGTTTCAATTCAGGCACATCACGTTGGATGATTTGCCAGATTATCTCAAGATCAGTGCCAAGATAATCATGGACAAGCACATTGCGAAATTCAGCGATCCTGGGCCATTCAATCTCCGTATATTTCTTCTTCAATGCATCCGAAAGACGCTGAGTTGATTCAGCCATGGTTTGCAGATTTCGAAGCACAGCGTCCTGAAGGGTGTGTGAAGACATGAAACGATCTCTTCCCTCAGCAATATTCTCCTCAATTCGTCGTATACATTCTAGAATATGGCGGAGGTACACATTATCATCTTTCATAACGGCACCGCTTCACGCAACACATATTCTCGAATGTAAGGGTTGAGACCTTTTTCAGTCACAATTTCGACTCGGCACCCTAAAATCTCTTTGAGGTCCAAAATAAGCCCGGCAGGAAACCATGAGCTCGTAGTCGGTCCAGCGTCAACCAAAAAATCAATGTCGCTTTCAGAACCTGCCTCACCTCGAACTATAGACCCGAAAATGCGGATGTTGTGGGCACCGTGGTGGGCTGCAATGCTTTTGATTTCAGCACGCTTTTCACGCAAAAGTTGTTCAAGCGTCATTTCCTATTCCTTCTTGCTATCTACAACATAATTTTTGTATCTTATTGTACCTATTTTGAGAAAGAAAAGCGGAAAAGTCAAGGGGAAAGATGGTGTGTGATGAGGTGGTTGATATTGACAGTTGTTGTCCCTATGGGATAAAAAGAAGGTTCTCTTAGCATCGAGAGGGGGGTTCGACAGGCTCACCCCAAAGGATTCGATAGACTCACCTGGGGGTATTGCATGGAGATACCGGAATTCGCGTCAGTTGATACCTTGAGAAAGCTCTGGTGGTTGCATGATTCGTTCTGGCATGCGGCCCTGATCAAGGAGCTGGGGTTTGAGCGGGCCAACCGGATCAACCTCGAGGTTGCCGAGAAGCTCTTTCGCATGATGACCAACCAGCTCCTGCGCGAGCGAGTGATCGAGCGCCCCCGCTCCATACAGGATTTGCTCGCCATCTTCAAGGCCGTCTGGAAGAACGCCTTTTTTGACGGCCTCTACATTCATGACCCGATCTCGTATGACGGCGCTACCGCCACGTGGATCGGGAGCAAGTGTTATGTCTATGATTCGCTGAAGAAGGCGAACATGCTGGAGGGGTATGAGTGCGGCTGCCAGGCGGTGCGCGACGGGGTGATGCGGGCCCTGCGCCTCAAGCCCCTGCATAAGATCACGGAGAGCCTCGTGCGGGGGGACGTCCGCTGCGTGATCGAGATCACCTTTGCCCCCGAGAAATAAGAGGTTTTGACAAATCTATCCTAAAATTCTGTGTATGATTTATTGGGTTTCGGTAAGAACCAAACCTTCTAGCGTCTTCTCTGCTTCTTTAACAAATGCTTGCGCCCGTTCAAGTTGTATACGGGCATCGTGTTCGGTGATTTCAACAAAGTCGCCATAATCGACATCTTCCCTTAAATCCTTGGCCTTCGGTAGAAATTTTCCGATTTCTTTCGGGAACAAACCTGCTTTCACGATATATTGATTAGGGTAAAGTCCCATTTAGGCCACCAACTATGATAGAGTGGTGGCATGACAAA
>CAZCYX010000138.1:0-5423 GCA_964503065.1 uncultured Candidatus Bathyarchaeia archaeon | reverse complement strand
CCAAATTGGTTTGATTCATGCAAAGGGTTCTAGAGAAGCTAAGGAACGTGCTGATGACTTGATTCCGATCTACATGGAAATGGACAAAGCGTATTTGTATGAAGATAAGAAGGTTTTCATCCTGTTGCCACGAGACTTCTGTATGAAACTTTTGAAACTTGAAGGTTCTATGCTGTCAGGGGATCAGTTTACAGACGAAGAGAGAAAAGTACTGGATAAATTTGCTATGAGGCAGTATGTTAAGACAAGGAGAATAGGCGGGAAAATTTATTACCGTGATCTCGATGAAAAGACACGCAAACTCCTACTGAAAGGTATGAAAAGATAATCTAAGGTTGTATTAGAAAATAATTTGGGCACTCACTCAATGCATGTCAATATGTTATTTGAACACCGCTTGCCCCACAACTAAAAAAATAAAAATCTCGAAGTGAAATACTATTCATGCATATGTGGCGTACACAAGGAAATTGCATAAAGATTTCTACTTTTGTCTCATTCCTTATTCTGATGTTTGTGTCCAGTTTACCTGCTCTTATTGTTACTAGCGTATATACATATATGCAAGACAATTGGGTTCAAGTCTCATGCTTCACACAAAATAGATTGGCTCTCAAGTATTTAGGTCTCAGTTTCATTGTGTATGAAAATAATTCTATTCTTTTGGTAGGATCGACAGAGTTTGAAGCTATAGGTAGCCAACCACTTTTGACAATTATAGTAGATAGTAGCGGACGTGCTCCGTCAGTTCCATTTGGAAGGGTCATTTCTAATTATGCTTTTTTCATGGCGAACGGTTCAATGAACGTCTACGTGGGTTCCTACTACGAAACCTTTCATGTCAACGCAACAATTGAGAATGGCATCGTGGAGTATGAGATAGATCTTACAGACAGTGTTGAGAAGGCAAAAAATGCTATCTATCCAGAAGGAACTGTCGAAGACTGTGGCATCAAAGGAAGAATGACTTTCGAGAGTATGTTCGACAGTTCTGTCGGGATAATCAATCAAAAGCGATTTTTCAGAGTGTTACTACTAGCTAATGCCAACTTGGATGTTATCACTTGTGACGTTACTCTTCCTCAAACAGCAGATCTCAAGGACGCAAAACTTGGTGATCAGGATGTGCGAAAAATCCTACCATATCGAGTGGACACAAGCGTTGGAGTAACCCCAATGGAATCTACCGGAGCAAATCTGTATCTGGAATGGAATATGCCAGAAGAAGTTTCTCTATTAAATAAGATCTTTGACAACCCGATTGCTAGTTCCGTGATCAACTTGATAGTCGGTTCGATCCTTGGGTCAGTCTTTGGGCGATATGTTTGGGCTGGGATAAGTGAAAGAAGGCAAAAGAAGCAATTCGCTAAAAAACTTATGATGGAACTGAGGGGGATTAAGAAAGATCTCCAAAAACATCAGCCGATTAGCACGACAATCTACGATTCTTCAACTTCCAATTTGCTCTTGTTCAGTGATGAAACTGCAGGGATTGTCAAGAAAACCTATGATGAAATTAAGCGCAAAACTATACGCGTTGCATTGGCAGATGATGAAATTAAACAACTTCTTCAGAAGATTAACACTGCAATAGACGCCTTAAGAAGAGAATAGACCACGGAATGCCAGAGACTCGAAGGAATATTCATTGAATGTTATGGTCCTAGGTGTCCTGTTGTTGTTTGTGCTAGCACTGTCTTCAGTCCAGTTTCCAGCAATGTTTCCCGTGCCCTCCTCATCTCTTCTACAGAAGGTCTCTCCATTCGATGTCGTCTAAAGCTAGGGAAATAGTCTAGGAGGCATACTTGAACTTCCTGGTTTATGTCCACTATTCTTTCCCCCATCTCTCGAATCTCTTCCAAAGTTATGAAATATCTGTTATAGGGAATGCCAACTCCAACAAACAAGGGCTCAGGATAATAGTTGTTAATGATATACTCGGTTGTGGACCAAGCGTTTTCCAGATATCGTCTAGCAAGTGCTTCATCACTGATTCCAGTTATCTTCATGAAGGTTTCTTCTCGTGGTCCCTTCAAATCTGGACCAACATCCGTCACCCCAGCCTCCACTAAACCATCCACAAACTCAGGCGTCAAAACTGTTGCATTCGTATCCAAATGTAGCCTAGCCTCCTCATCAGGATTCAACCGATGCAACTCCTCAAAAAACCTGATTAACCAAGCCCTGTTCAGCGTGGGTTCTCCACCTGATATTGCCATACGATCTACTCCATACTTGTTTCGTTCAGCCGTCAAAACCGCAGCGGCTTCAAAAGGCGTCAAAGCCGGCGCCACATTGTCGTATGTGACCATATAATTTTGACACTGAGGACACCTCAGATTACAGCCATGAGCGAAGCACGCAACCTCCACATAACGTTGACCACTTTTCTTAACCCGCCAAGGCGTACCAACACCACCAACAGGATGAGGCTGAAAACCCGAAACCCTACGCAAAGGAACGTAATCCTTCGGCAACTCCAAATCAATAGTCATGCCATCTTGAACCGGCGTCACACACGCAGGCTTAGGCTTTCCATCAATCTGCATAGCACAAGCAAGACATCCACCAGTCTCGCAAGGAGCAAAAATCTTGGCTTCGTCAGGAAATTTACCAAATTCCAAACCCAACAACTCCAGAGCCCGTTTTACCGTGGTTCTTTCTGGCACCGCAAAATATTCACCATCCACAACTATCGTGATCTGTTTTCTGGGAACCACATCTTCGATTCGTTCAACAGCCCCGTAAGGACAAGCAATGTGGCAAACACTACAATCAATGCATGCAGTTTCAAAACGCTCTATGCTAGGCTTACCAACGCCTGGACAACTAAAATGTTCAGTACAGAAACCACAGTCTCTACACTCTTTAGAATTCCTACGACAAACATAGAAAAGCGTCACTAGAATCCCTTATTCACCTTGCTCAAAGAACTCTACAAGCTTCCTTGTTTCTGTTCTGCTTAAAATTTCAGCGCATTTTCTTGGATCTAAGGGTTTGAAGTCCAGACTCAAGGTGGCTAACATTTTCTGAACCCCTTTTCCCATATGGGGGGCTGCCAAGATTCCTCTGACTTTACGATTCACAGAACTTTTTATCGATTCAACATATTTAGCTAATTGTAAAGCTGCATCACGACCTGCTGTCTTACGCTTAATCTCCACCACTACAAAGTTTCCATTCTTATCAATTCCGTAAACGTCAATGAAACCAGGCTCCACCTTCTTCTCGTAAGAGATCGGCTTAAACTCAGCCTCAATCAACGACGGCATAAGCAACACCGCCTTCTGCATATCTTCTTCACTGGCGTAAAGAGAAAACTCACCAGCATCAACCAAACCTAACAAAGAAACCAGATAGAGGCGATCAAAAAACAGCTTAACCGATTCTGAAGGTTTCCTCCGAACCGCTCGAATCTGCAAAACCTTGTCGTGGACTTGAGTTTGAAAGATACAGCCAGGCGGCTGCCAATTAACAGGTTCATAACCCGTAGGACGATGAACCAGAACTGAACCGTCTTCTTTGATCAAAACGATGCGTTCTCCACTCTTCAGCTTGGAGCTGGCTCGTCCCTTATAATCAACCCAACAATTCCCCACTATAATCAGGCTCTTACGTTCCAAAAATGCACGTCTGACTAGTTCTTCTGCTTCTTTAAGGCTTGGGCTTTCCAAGATAACATGAGATTTATGTTTATGCATGGTTATCTGCCAACAGTTTTAGAAGAGATAATACACATAAAACTTCTGAATAGACATGGCTGAATGGATAAAGAAACGCAATGTCATGCGCCATTACAATCAACTTGGCAGAGTCTACGATAGACAATACGCTAACGAGCAGAAAACGAAGATAGAAGCAACTCTAGAAAACGTACCTCTAAACAAGAAGGATTTTGTACTGGATGTAGGCTGTGGCACAGGTCTCCTCTTCCCATACATAGCAAACAGAGTCCAACTCCTCATAGGCATCGACATATCCCAAAAACTTCTTAAGAAAGCAAGAACCCGCAAAAAACATTATCCGAACACCCACATTCTACTCGCTGATGCAGATCACATACCCTTCAAAAACCAAATCTTCCACCAAATATTCGCTATAACCCTCCTCCAAAACATCCCAAAACCCTCAACAGCACTACAGGAGAGCAAAAGAGTAAGCAAAAACGACGCCACAATAACAATTACAGGCCTAAAAAAGGAGTTTACCGAAAAAACTTTCAGAACTGCACTCAAAAATGCAAAATTGGAAATTCCCATTCTGAAAACAGATGATGACCTGAAAGACTACATCGCCACATGCCACCTCAAAACTAAAATCCAATAGTTCTAGTTCTTTATTCTCTTCACACACAGTAATCACCGTTGCATGCATTATTGGACAGAGGAAGATTGAAGAAACATTAATTATTCTTGTCTTCAGTGATATAGTGGAACTAAGATGAAAATAGAAATTGTTTCACCAGTGGTTTTTGTGTTATTCTTGGCATCAATTCCTCTAGCTGTAACTGAAATTTATGGTGGTAAAGAAAGTTTCGTCAAGGATGACTTTGTAGAAACAACTCATAACACAAGTGTAGATGGATGGGCTGTTCTATTGGAGATGAACGAATTTCCTGAAGGCTGGTCCGACTTGCCAGTCGACTTTATCAATTCCGAAAGGATGCAAACAGTTCTACTCAGCTTAAGCTGGCAGAGTGATCATATCTATGTGATACATGGCAATCTTACTATCTCGGTCGTACAGGAAGCAGTAGAATGGTTAGTGAATAATACAGACTATGATGATATTGCCCTGTTATACATATTCACTCATGGAGTGTGGATGCGTAACATTCTTCTTTGGAATGATTGGTTTCCTACTGAATGGGAAAAACTGAATACGTCGAAAAAGATTCTCATAGTTGACACGTGTCTTGCAGAAGAATTTATTGAACCCATTAGAAGCCACCCATCACCACACATCTCCTTAGCCTGCTGCTCTGCAGACGAGATTGCATGGGCTGGTCTTGAAGAAGAAGGTCTTCCAATAATAGGAAGTGTCTGGAACTACTACTTCACAAATGCATTGTGCAATTCATCTGCAGACTACGACAGCAATGGACTTGTCTCAGTTGAAGAAGCCTTCAATTTTTCAACACCCTTGGTACAAAAATATATGAATGAAACCGTCTTTGCAGTTCCAGAGTTCTTACAATCATATCATGACATTGGCATTTATCCAGAAAATTATGACGCTTATCCCCACCCAATAATGGATGACGGATATTCAGATCAACTTATAATACCAGAATTTCCTTCAGCCTTAATCTTGCCCTTATTCATCATAGTTTCATTAATCGTAATCATATCCAGGAAGAGAAAGCCAGTTAACTGTTTAATCTCTAAATTTAACAAAAAATAGCAGGTAAAGAGAAGAGAGAG
>CAZCYX010000137.1:0-5429 GCA_964503065.1 uncultured Candidatus Bathyarchaeia archaeon | reverse complement strand
TTGTGTTAGGATTACTTCTATGTGGCAGAGGGTTTCGAAGTGGGGGGTCATTCTTCCGAAGGCTCTGGGTTTAAAGCGTTTTATTTTCATGCCTGGATAGGCGCTGGTGTGGGTTATTTTGAGGTTTTCTGTGTCTAAGCCTTTGTATTCTGCGTTTGCCTCTGCGCCTTCTAATATTTGTAGGATTTTTTGGGCTGCTTTGACTGGGTATCTGCCTGCGTAGGCTTTTTGTTCTAAGCCTCTTCTGTGGGGGATTTTCTTTTTGTGTCTGCGGATGGGAATTGCAGCTTTCTTTTGGATGACTTGGTTGAGGTATGTTTTTGCTTGTTGGAGTTTCATGCCTTTTATTGTTTTGCATATTTCTGTGGCGTGTTTGGGGGATACTCTGAGTTCGCGTCCGCTGGCTTTTGCGGTTTTTGTTGGGTCGAATGGTGTTGTGGAGTATCCCCATTCTGGCATTCTTTATCTTTCCTTTTACATGATTTTGCTTATTGAACAGAAGTAGCCTCGTTTATATGTCTTTTGCGTGTGTCTGTCTGTCTAGGTCTAGTATAGAGGGGGAGAGGAGATTGAAGGTTGGTTTGGAGTTGTCTCTCTTCTGTTTGATAACACCGAAGGAAAATTTTTGGTTTTCATTATCAACTGCAGAAAGAAAGCGTTGTTTTGGCTTTCTGATTTTGGGATAGGCGTTGTTTTGGGCTCTGTTAGGTTTCACTGATTTGATATCCGTTGAAAACCAGTTTTTCAAGATTGTTGTTAGAAGGGAGAGTTTTTGGGATATATAGTTATTTTTGGCAGAAACGTTTTTATTTGTCATTTTTCAAATGATTTGTCGGTGATAAGTGTGTCTGTCGTGATTGGAAGAGAGGGGCGTCTCGTTCTTCCGAAGGCGCTTCGGGAAAAGTATGGGGTAGGGGAGGGTTCCAGACTGATTGTTAGGGATTATGGTGGACGGATTGTTCTTGTTCCTGTTAGGGTTTATGAGAGCCCCACAGAGGCCTTGCATGGTAGTGTGCGGCTGAGGCGTCCGGTTGAGGAGCCGAAGGAAGTGGCTAGAAGGCATGTTCGAAAGAAGTTGCTTGAGGATTTGGAATGACGCATTTTGTGGACACGAACGTCTTCATTTATAGCGTTACGGGTCATCCTCGTTTCGGTGAAAAGGCTAAGCGTATTCTGAAGCGTATCGAGCAGGGCGAAGAAGCCGTGACCACGACGCTTGTGTTATGTGAGGTTTCATGGGTGTTGGAGGCTATGGGGAAGCAGGGTGATATTAAGTCTACTCTTGAAAAGATTCTCTCGTATAAGAGTCTGAAGGTGGTAGGATTTGATGCAGACGACCTCTTGGTGGGAGCGAGCAACATGCAACTTTATGGCATAGACTTTAACGATGGACTAAACGTTGCTGTTATGACCAGAATCGGCGTTTTCGAAGCATATTCAAATGACGTGAGGCACCTTGGAAAAATAGATTTCTTGAAACTGATTTTTGAGTAGCTTCAAACTCCACTATCTATTTTAGTATATAATATGGTTTGTTTGGTGTTGGTGGAATGTTTAGAAGAAAGTTTCTGAAGAGTTAAGTGTTTGAATTGTATATTTGTAGAATAATGAAGGGAGAGAAATGAGTAGGAAAGCAGTTTCTGGAACAACTCTGATACTACTGTCTGCTAGTTTACTATTCTCATCGTTGATTCCATTCGTTCGCCCCACTGTGTATGAACATCCACGCAATTTCAGTGAAGCTTGGGATATGGGTTTTCGAGGAATAGTTGAACCAGAAAATCCAGTTGTTTTGCAGCAACTACATGACCTGTGTCCGATAATAGACGCGGAACATTTTACGGTTAATTTCTTAACTGTCTACACATACTCGATGTTGATAACTTATGTTAATGACTCAGATGTCTGGGGTGTACCCGATTTTTGGCAAACATCTGAAGAAACTATTTTGTTAGGTTGCGGGGATTGTGAAGATCAGGCAATCAACCTAGCAACTCTCATAGAAGCACTGTACAAAGAGACCTATGGCTATATCCCTTCTAATTTGGTTTGGGTGGTAGGTGGGTGGGTTGTTGTTAGTGGTGATGAAGGAGGTCATGCTTGGGTTCTTGTTAACGAAGGAGCTATTCCTAAAGAAACAATTGAAGAAATAAAGAGTGTATCTATAATAGAGGTCATTATTGATGTTATATTGCAGGGAATAGCGTGGACATCGGATTTAATTGCTTATATCGAGGGAAAACTTGATCTGGCTGCCCTAGATTCTAAACAGAATAATCTACTCTCAATTTTCTATTCAGGTGAAAGATATTTTGAACTTGAGCCAACATGGAACTTACCGATAAGTGAATTCTATTTTAAGAAATACCCCTATACTGAGGTTTGGGTCATATTTAATTCCGAGACATATGATCCGTATCCGGATTTCTATCCAGTTGAACAACCCCCCTATTTTAGCGCAGAAATAAAGAATATTGCCTTTCCAATCCGAGTTGTTGTTGGCGACGTATTTACGTTAAACGTAACCATTCAGAATTATGATTGCGGTGTTTTAGGAGCAGACATGGTTGTCATTCTCAAGAATTACGGTCTCGAAGTTGCAAGACAAAATGCATACGTCTTTAAATATTGGTGGCAAATTCATACTTTCGTTTTCACTCTACAAGCGATAGAACCAGCGCAGATAGAACAGTTATCTGTAGAACTATACTGGAACAATTGGGGACAGTGGCTTCTTCAGGATTTTGAGAACTTTACAATTGAGACTATCTCAAACAAACCTGACTTGGTCCCATTTAGTTCAATCATCTATCCAAGGTATGCTTGTGAGGGTCACCTTGTCGTCTTTCATGCTTTTGGTCAAAATCTAGGACCTACACCAACCGGTTCATGGGCATTGAATGTCTCTATTGATGGTCAACACTTCGACTCAATATGGAGTACAAGCTGCAATGCATTTTCGGGCTTTCACATACAATCAAAGCCTTGGATTGCAAAAGCTGGTACACACTTTCTACGTCTTGCAGTTGATGCAACAAATGTAGTCTCCGAACATAACGAGACCAATAATGAGATAGTTTTGCCCTTTGAAATACGGACTTGTGTAGGATCATATGTGTACGTTCAAGTTGACTCCAGTTCGGACGATGTTCAAAAATGGAATAATACAATTGGTGCAGGTTGGCAATGGGATTTGACTTTCGACTGGAACGTGGCGGGATGCCCATACGCTCTGGTGGGAGAAGACAATTATGGATCTGGTTTACGGTTCACTAACATAACCATTCCACAGGGAGCAGTTATCAATTACGCACGCCTAGAATTGTGCGCAGCATGGGATGATGAAAGTTCGGTCAAAACAAAAATTTTTGGACAAGATGCTGGTGATACTCTGCCGTTTTCCACATTAACTGATTTTGATGCTAGAAACTGGACCTCAACTTTCGTTTACTGGGATGACATTCCTGCATGGGAAACATATCGGTGGTATACTTCCCCTGATATATCTGGAATCATACAGGGGATTATCAATAGAACTGATTGGCAGAGTGGAAACAGCATAGTGATCGTCTGGGAAGATTTTGAAAGCAGATCAATATCATACATTGAGAATGCTCGAAGAGCGTGGTCTTATGATGGGAATTCTACATTAGCACCAAAGATCCTCATTAATTATGAGGACGTAATTTACATTAGGGCTGATGGTTCAGTTGACCCACTAACAGCACCTGTTTTGAGCGTCGACAATGTTACCTATTACTTCACTAAAAACATCTATGGTAAGATTATGGTTGAAAGAAGCAATATAATAATTGACGGAAACGGATACACACTTCAAGGCTCAGGAAGTGGATACGGGTTTAACCTAGCAAGCATAAGCAACGTTACAATTCGGAATACGAACATCAAGAATTTCGAACATGGCATCCATCTCTATTCCTCTTCTAACAATAGCATTTCAGGAAACACCATAAGAAACAACCAATATGGCATTCATCTCGAAGATTCTTCAAATAATTCTATTTGCCATAATGACTTCATAAATAACACAGTTCAAGTCGGAAGTTGGGTTGAACAAGACCCAAACAACGACATAACTATTAATAACTCTACCTGTATCACAGTAACCACTATGGACAGAAGTGTTGACGCATGGTATTACAACTATTACGGAGCAGAATATTTCAACACTTCAGAAGGTTGGCATCATAGATTCCGCTTCAGAGGAACAGGAGGCAACGGCGGAGGAGTCGCTGTTGTTTATCAGATAACTAACTCACCAAATGAAGATTGGCTGGAAAACGTGCTCAATAACCGAGACTACCTTACTCTTTGGCTTGATAGAGGCGGACCAAATGTTATCCTTACATTAGGAAATTCTACAGGACATTCCGACTCTGACAGCCACAGTTACATCGAAAACAATTGGTATTACGTCGACATTAAGTACTTCTCAAACGGAACATGTATCGCTCAGTTTTATTCAGACAAAGCCTACACAGACTTTCTATTCAAGTTAACACAAACTCATAAGTTAGCGGATATGCAATATTGCGCAGTAGTAAAATCCTACAACAGCGGAGACGTAGGGACTGTTTCGTTTAACGTAGCCGATTTACAGTTTTATGTTGCGGGTGATTGGACTGTCGAATTGTGGGATTCAAGGAACATCTGGGACAACGGATATCCTTCAGGTGGCAACTATTGGAGCAACTATAATGGAACAGACTTGTATAGCGGTCCATATCAAAATGTGACAGGTAGCGATGGAATAGGAGATACATCATACGTCATTGATGCAAATAATCAAGACAACTATCCACTCATGAAGCCATATGGTGGCCTATACGATATTGGAATAATAGACATCATAACATCCAAAACTGTAGTCGGACAAGGCTACAACCTGAACATAACTGTGAAGATACTAAACTATGGCATCAACTCAGAAACATTCAACATCACCATCAACGCCAACGCAACCGTAATCAATCAGACACAGATAACACTCACACGTAGAAACTCTACAATCGTCACCTTCACCTGGAACACCACGGGCGTAGCCAAGGGCAACTACACCATAACAGCCAAAGCCACCCAACTCCCATATGAAACAGACACAACAGACAATACCCTAACAGACGGCTGGATAATAATTGCTATGATCGGTGACATAACAGGACCAGACGGATGGCCAGACGGCACATGCAACATAAGAGACGTCGCGTTGGCGGCTAAGGCCTTCGGAGCAAACCTTGTAACCGACCCAACCTCTCCCAAATACGGAGAATACTGGCACGACCCGCCATGCAACACGTGCCCCCACAGCCCAAACTGCGACCTAACAGGACCAACACCAGGCCTACCAGACGGAAAAATCAACATAAGAGACATAGCCCTCGTCGCCAGCCACTTCGGAGAAACAGACC
>CAZCYX010000136.1:0-5456 GCA_964503065.1 uncultured Candidatus Bathyarchaeia archaeon | reverse complement strand
AACTCCTTTTCATCTAGGCTCCACTCTTCTCCAGGATGTTCGTATGGCATCATCGCTTCCTTAATCATCCTAAACAGAAATCTTCTCCTTTCAGAATCTTCCCTTGCCACGCTCTTCTCCGCCTAAACTGGTTGAAAAACATCCCAAAATATACTTTATGCAATCACAAGAGCGCAAGGAAAGATTTGAAAACCACAACAAATGTGACACTATAATAGGCAAGTCGTTTAGACAGTTATCTTTTCAGTGTAGCCATTCTTGCCATGATAAGTGAAGCAGTAGGGACAGAAAGTGTGAATTCCTAGAAATGTTCTTCCACATTTCGCACATGTTTTATAACGCACCATATTCACTTTATCCAATTTCCTAACTGGAGTTATTGGGGTCACAGGAGCAACTGGCGCCTCCACTTTCTTCTGAAATGTGACTAACCCGTAAAAAATCAGCGCTGAAATTATTAGGCTAAATGCCACGACTGTCGCAATCAAAGTCAGAAGAACTGGGGATAAAGGTTGGGGTCCCTGAGAAACTTGTGGTTGAACAGCTCCAACCTGTTCGGTAGATTTGACCTCAAAAGTCGCCTCTCTTATTGCCTGTTGGTTGTTCCACTGAACTGAAGAAAGTACCGTGTAGGTTCCTAAGACGGTTTCTGGAGGGAGACTGAAAGTTTTAGCGAAATTGCCCGCCTCGTTAGTCTCAAGGATTGGAGAAAAAAGAAGTATCCCATTTGAGGTGTATATCCATACGGCTACTTGCCATCCAACGAGAGGATTGTTCTCTCCTAACTTCAAAGTTCCACTGGCCTTCACCTTTTCTCCTTGAAGGTAAGTTGGCTTGTCTGTGGCAACAGTTAGGTTTAAGGGGGTAACAGCCTCGACAACGAAGGATATGTTCAGAAAAAATGAGTAAAGCAACAGAAGAAAGAATAAGAGATTGGTGGTCTTCAAGCGCTCGCGTCTCCTCCACTAATCTCTAGGGAGTTAAGTCTTTTTAGGATTACGCTTTTCAATCTAAAAATGTATGCGTCAAAATCACGATTCATAACGCTATGACTATTGGACTGTTCGGAGTTTTTTGTACGCCTCTTCGGGAGTTGTAAATGTGAGAGCAAGGTTCTCGAAAGGGCAGATGCCATTTCTTTTTTGGTTTAGAATGTTTGGAACACATTTTTCGAATTGATAAAAAACATCGTTATCTTCAAGTACTTTAACCCTCCCATACTTATTATAACAGCAAACACGGCAGAAACCTGAAAATGAGCACATAAGAAGGCAACTGCTTGTCCAACAACCTTATCAGCCACAGAGGATTCAGTTAATTCTTTGCCCAGAAGTTTGATGGCTTCGAGAAAACCTTTAATGCCATGAGATTCAGTTTCAAAAACAATCCTTCCATTCTTAACTATGACAAGTGAAAGATTTTTTTTCTTTCAGTCTCAGCCTAGCACGTTCGAGATCCTGCATTTTGGTTCTAAGCATAAGAATTGAGGCTTGTGAAAAACATTACTCATTTTTTGTCACAAAGAGATCTTTTTCAGGGATAGCTGCGATGAGTTGGGCAAGTTCTTCTGTTTCATGATTAGAAAGTTTTTCTGATAAGAGTTTCTTTTTCAGTCTACTAAAGACGATTTGATTGACTGCAACTGTTACTTGTTTCTTGTTAGGGAGTTGAAACTCGGCTGCAATGCCAAGAGAGTTTTTTAGAGTCAATTTTTGGTTTCCGAAGGTGCATCCAGTAGTTACTTGGATTCCGTCTAAGACGCATGAAAAGGGAACAGAATACTTCAGTGATGCTGCAACATGTAGTTTTTCAGTACCTTTTTTCAATTTGAGTTCTCTTAGGCCGATAAGTCCCATTCTTACGCCTATTACTAGGAAAGGACCTAAGTGACCATGAAAATCAGCCGCTTTCTTTATAATATTGTTCAATGTAGTGCCACCATATTTATGCTCTTATAGATGGTTATTGCAAACCTTTTGGAGTGACTATTCTAGTCTTTAATGCTCCAATTAATATAAGTCCCATTATGCCACCGATGAAACCACCGGTAGCGTGTAATCCAGCAAAAAAGTGTATTCCACCGAACATAGTTATCAGAAATTCTGGGTTCATGAATAAACTTCCAGTTATTAAACCTGCTATGCCTGCGCACATTGTTGAGAACGAGACTAATCCTACAACTGTTGGCAAAGGCTTGTCTAGGCAGTTTCTATAACTTACTGTCCTCGTTAGAATGTCGAAAGCGATGCTTGCCACTGCAAAACCAATCATTTGGTTTGCTCCCGGTCGAAACGCTAAAGTTAACAGAGTGACGAGTAATCCGGTCAATGAAGCTGCACCAAATTTTCTTGTCCACCAAGTAACCAGTATTAGTGATGCGAAGGCTAAGAAGTCGCATAGAAAAGGCAGGTGAGTTGCCGCCCAGAAAACAGGGGAAAGCGTAGTGTTTAAAACTGTCCACAGTGCGGCGCATATCACAATAGCGACGATGTCTCGGGTGCTAAAATAAGGCATGGTAACACCTTTTTTCAGAAAAGTGTTACGCATGCATAAAAACCTTGTGGTTTCACGTTGGGGTTAAGCAAATTGAACTTCTGTCACTCGAGTGTGATTGAGCCGTCGCAGATTCTGTATGTTACGTCAGATACTTCGGTCACTCTCTCATCGTGTGTTGCAAGCACCACAGTAGTTTTTTGCTTTTTGCACAAATCCGAAAGTAGGTTTATGATTTCGTAGCCAGTTTTTGAATCTAGTTCACCCGTCGGCTCGTCGGCAAGGATCACAGATGGATTGTTTACAAGGGCTCTAGCTATTGCGACTCTCTGCATCTCTCCAGCGCTCAGTTGCTTGGGTCTGTGTTGAAGTCTTTCTGCTAGTCCAACAGTTTCGAGAAGAGTGACAGCCTTAACCCTCTGCTCTTTCTGTGAAAACTTAGCAAGCGCCATAGGCAATTCAACATTTTCCAGAGTCGTTAGTGTGGGAAGTAAGTTAAAGGTCTGAAAGATAAATCCGATGTTCTGAAGCTTAATTTTCCTCCGCTCACTTTCACTTAGAAGTGATGTATCTTCTCCATTGAAAAGAATCTTTCCTGATGTGGGCTTGTCGTTTAGTCCTATGAGATTCAGAAGCGTGGTCTTTCCAGAGCCAGATGGTCCTATAATCGACACAAGATTCGCTTTATCCACCTTAAGATTGACTTTGTTTACCGCTGTTATATGAGAGGAACCAAGGCGATATATGCGCGTTAACTCTACCGTCCTTACAATCAATATTCTGACCTCGAAACTTCCGAAATGTTCGCTCTTATAGCATTTATGGCTGGAATTATGCCTGCAGCACAGCTTACCACAACAGTGGATGCCAAAATTTCAGTCATGAAGATTGGAGAAACTATGTCAAATAACCCTGGGAAGAACAATGTAAGTGGAATGTTTGTGTAAAGGCTCGCCAGAAGAAGCGTTCCTACTGTGCCTACTAGTATTCCTAGAAGCCCGCCGAACAAGCCTATTAAAGTGGTTTCAGTTATGACTATGCGGAAGATGGAGCTTCTGGGTGCACCTATAGCGCCCAATGTGGCGAAATCTCTTCTCCTCTCAGAAATGTTCATTATGGCAACGGTTGTCACGAGGATCATGCTCAAAAAGAAGAGCATGCCTCTTATTCCCAGATTCCATGTCTCGATGTCGGAGAGAAGAGGCGCAACAATTTCGTTTCTCTCATCAGCTGTTAAAGCCTTAATCCCCTTAATGTTCGCTTGGATATTCTCCGCAACTTGTATCTCCATACTTTCTTCTGGCTCGACAACTATCATGTTGATCCAGGAGGGATGGGTAGGAAAATATACGTATTGAGCTAGTCTGAGAGGCATAATGATCACACGAGCCAAAATCGCTGAAGAGGTGTCAAGAATTCCTACAACCGTTAGATTATAGTTTTTGATTTTTATCGTTGAGCTGACGGCCAGGTTGTACTGATCAGCAAGAGATGGACCAACTACAACTTCCTTCGCACTTGAATTTGCTGATGGCCAATTTCCGTTAGGTTTCAAAGGTGTAGACCCAACTAAAATTGCCCATCTTCCAGAAGGTATTCCAATACTGATGTTTGCTGGTACAAGTTGAATAACATCTTCAAGTTTATAGCCGAAGAGAACTAGCATCGGAACCGCCGTTCTCACTCCTTCTATTCGCTTCACCTCGTCAGCTGTATCTTCTGGAAGGTTTCCTCCACTTATTGGAAACGCTTGGATGACTATAGAGCCTTGGGCGACGACCACAATGTCTCCACTGAAAAATATGTTCATTTCTCTGATGATGGATGTGTATCTTGAGGTTGTTGCGCCAATGGTTACTATAAACATGATGGCTAAGGTGATGCCGAGGATGCAAAGTGAAGTTCTTAGGCGTCTACGAAGGAGATTTCGTAAGCACATAATGGTGATATGCATAGTCTGGTCCTCCACCTGGATTCTTTTAATCTTAAGTTATATATAGCTGTAGGATTCACTAAAGATGTTGTGAATGAATATGAAGATAAATAGGAAAATTGTGACGATATTACTAATATCTTTTCTAACGTTTTCGATTCTGTCGATTCTTGGAGAACAAATATATGTAGTAGATGCACAATTTGGGCGAGAGGTTCGTCCAGGTTATGGGGCCAGTCTCACTGGTAATGTTTCTGACGAGGGTGTTGATACCGATGGAGATGGACTTTTCGATTACTTGCAGATCAGTGTAGAGGTAAACGTTACTTCTCCTTGGATGCTATACAGTGTTGAAGTCTACCAGCTTGTAGACCCCGAGGATCCCTATCCCAGATATATATACGTTCGGCAATCTGCAATCGTATACCCGGAAACTGGCTTACAACTCGTTAATGTCTCCCTTTATGGCCCAACGATCTACAATTCCGGCTTAAACCCGAAAAAAATTTACCGGATAACCTTGTCTGAAACCTCCTTATTCTCCATATTAGGGCTTTCATATCCTTATTCTTCATATTACGACCTCCGTTCTAATGTTGCTGCTCCATATTACGGCAACATTATTGACAGCCTATATGATGTGCCTTTATCAAAAGAGTACTCATACACTGAGTTTGATCCACCCTTCACAGATGTGGAAGCGAAGTTTGTTGTGTATCCAGATGGTCGAGTAGTGATAGGTGGAGAGGTAAATTACACCCCTACAATGTCACTCTTTGCAGGTATGCCCTCATTGAAGGGTCTAATAATGCATGGAGATGCAAGCCTCACGAGCACAGGGCCCCTCACAGTGATTTCACAGAATAACACGGTCTTATTGCCTCCAGAATACGCATCAAAGTTTCCACTAAATTCAACAACAATCTCAATGCTTGAAACATATTCTGGTGATGTTCTAAACACCGGGACCAACTGCACAATGATTCTACCACCATACATCGCCTCAGAATTTCCCTTCAACTCCACGGAT
>CAZCYX010000135.1:0-5490 GCA_964503065.1 uncultured Candidatus Bathyarchaeia archaeon | reverse complement strand
TTGAAAATCTGAGAGATAATTCTCTAATCTCTTTATGCTTCATTTTCTTGCCGTAGAAAACCACTGCAGTTTTGTCACCCCATTTCCCAACCGCTTCATCAACGATGTCGATTATGGACTTCTCAGGGATCTCAATGTCTGTGGGGACATCTCTTGGATACCATTTGAGCCATGGTCTCTTCTCATATTTAGCCAGTGCTTTGTCAGATTCTGTCCTTTTCATCTCAAATCATGGAGACTACGTCTGAATTGATATTAAAACTTATGGATTAACGTTGAAACATAAGAACCTACAGTCTTTCATATACCCAGATATATCTCTCTGACGTCCCTGTCTTTCATCAATTCTTCTCTTGTTCCCTCAGTAGCGATTCTTCCATGAGCAATTATATAAATTCGGTCGGCTATGCTGAGGGCTACGCTCACGTCTTGCTCGACCAATAGAATCGTGACTCCAGAACGTTGAATTTCCTTGATAGTATCAAACACTTTATCCTTTAGCAAGGGAGCCAAGCCCAGTGAAGGTTCATCAATGAGCAAAAGCTTAGGTTTAGACATCAACGCCCTTGCAATGGCTAGCATCTGTTGTTCGCCACCACTCAATGTTCCAGCCAGCTGATCCGTTCTCTCTTTAAGCACTGGAAACAATTCAAAGTTCCTTTCCATGTTTTTCTCGATGTCCTTATCTTTGCGAAGGTATGCACCCATCTTCAGATTCTCGATAACGGTCATCTCTGGAAATAGTCTTCGTCTTTCTGGGCAATGAACAATACCCTTTTTCATGATTTTGTGAGCAGGTAGTTTATCTATTCTTTCTCCCTCAAACGTGATAGTTCCACTTTCAGGTTCTGTCAATCCAGATATCGCACGAAGTAGCGTTGTCTTTCCGGCTCCATTAGGTCCGACAACAGAAACAAGCTCGTCTTTTTCTACTCTTAGGTTTACACCGTTTAGGGCCAAGGCGCCATCATAATAAACCTTTAGATCTTTTACATCAAGCAAATCAGACAGTCCTTCCCATATAAACTTCTATCACTTTTTCGTTCTTAGCTATTTCCTCAGGATTTCCTTCAGCAATCTTCTCGCCATAGTGAAGTACCATCACTCTTTTGACCAGCTTCATAAGTGCTTGTAGCTTGTGTTCAACTATGATCATGGTGTACCCATCCAAATGTAATCTCTGGATTGATTTAGTCAGAAAATCCGTTTCGATTGGATTTAATCCACTGAAAGGTTCATCTAGTAGCAGCAAGTCTGGTTCTGTGGCGAGAGCTCTAGCCACCTCCAGCCGCTTTAAATCTCCATGAGACAAATTCTCAGCTGGTTCAAGCATCATCTCAGAAAGGCCGACAAGCTCTAACATATCTAGCGCTTTTCGTTCAGGGCTTTTTAGCCATTCGAGCCTCCTACTTGCTCTAGGTGAGAGGCAGGACACCATAACATTTGCGATGGTAGGCAGGTGGCGAAACGGTCTGACAACCTGAAATGTTCTCGCGATACCCTTGTTAACAATCTTGTGGGGTTCGAGTCCAGTGATATCTTCACCCTTGAACGTGATCGTTCCTGAATCAGATCTGAGGAACCCTGATATTAGGCCAAACAGTGTGGTCTTTCCAGCACCGTTAGGGCCGATTAGACCAACAATCTCGCCTTCATCTACCTTGAAACTCACGTTTTTGACTGCTGTCAAACCTCCAAAACGTTTAGTCAGATTTTCGACTTCTAGAAGTGGCATAGCGAATCACTTTGAAAAAACTACCTTCTCTTTCCCTTCCTTCTTTCCTTCCTTATCTCCTCTGTTTCGGTGAGTTCGTCGAGCTTTTCAACTATGGAGGTTGCTACACCCTTTTGCCACACGATAATGAAGGCAACTACGACAATAATGTATATCAGAAAACTCCATTCCTCAACAGGCAATGATAGATTGGTCGAAGCCGATATGATCTGCATAATCTGACGCAAAAACACTGAAAGGAAAGTCAGGATGTAGGCGCCCACTACTGGACCATAGATTGTACCAATTCCTCCCAGAATTGTTATTATGATTACAGTGAAAGACCCAGGAATAACACCAGCTACACTGGGTTCGCCAAACATTAGCGTTGACAAACCGGCGCCTGTCATGTAATGGGCGTAGAAGCTGCCTACTAAGCTTGCAAAGAAAGCGCTTATAGCAAAGGCCATCAACTTGTATTTGGTAGTGTTTATACCAGACGCCTTTGATGCGGATTCGTCATCAAGGATGGAAACAAAGACGATTCCTGCTTTCGATCTCGCAATCTTGTACAACACAAAAGCACAGACGCTTAATAATAGGAGAGAAAAATAATATTCTACTATCCGTGCCTGACATGGAGAATACGGTGGAATGGCGAGAAACCTAGGAACACTAATTGGGGTCTCACCGCCGGTAATGGCTCGTATATTTATTATGCCTGGGATGTCCACAAAGAATAGCCTAATAAGGATAAGTGGAAAGGCTAGAGTGACTAGGGCTAAGTAGGGCCCTTTTACTCGTAGACTAGGAAAGCCTACGAGCAGTGCAACTATGACACCAAAAGGTATCCCCAAAAACAACGTTACCCATGGTGGTAACGCACAATACTTGTAGAATAAAGCTGAGGCATAAGCACCGACTCCAAAGAAGAGAGCATGACCAAGGCTTATTTGACCAGTGCGCCCCACAAGAATATCCCAGCTAGCTGCAAAGAGCGCATTTATATTGGCAAGTATCAGTATGCCCAAGAAGTATTCCCCAAGTCCAGTGAGAGGTAGCGATAACAAAAGTAAGAAGAGCAAGAAAGATAGTAATCGAGGAGGGATATCTAGGATGTTCGTGGCAAACATCGTATAGAATCGTCTTAAGAGAGTCTTCACCATTTATCGCTCAGCCTCTAAACGCTTTCCAAATAGTCCTTTCGGTCTAAGTATAAGGACTAAAACCATTACTATCAGAGAAACTGCGCCTCTAAGAAATTCTCCTCCCTCAACAAAGAACAAGACACTTTGTTCGGCATACGCAACTATGAAAGCGCCAACAAGACTCCCTTTTATACTACCCAAACCACCGAGGAGCACAACAGCAAAAGATATGATCAATGGATATGTCCACATGTCTGGCGTTGCAAATTCCAAAGGTGTGATCAAAATGCCAGCTATCGCGGCCAATGACGCAGAAATTGCCATTGTCAAGATGTACAGCCATTCAGTGTTGATTCCCATAAGCATTGCCGCCTCACGATCTTGAGCTGTGGCTCTCATTGCCCCTCCAATTTTTGATTTTGAGATAAATATCCATAGGCCAGTAATAAGCACGAAAGAAACTACAAGGCCTAGGAGTTTCTGAGCATCTCGAGCAAGTAGTTCCACCCCTAAGAAAGGCAACGTCATTGTTTCGAAAGGCAATAAGTACGCAACAGGAGTGTGTTCACTACCAAAGTTTATGGTTATCAGATATTGGAGAATTAGGGCCACGCCAAGTGTAACAACTAGCACGGTAATTTCATGCTCGACTATAGGGCGTATGAACACCAAATATGTGAAGACCCCTGCCAAACCTACGAAAACTACAGCGAGAATCAGAGATGGAAGGACGCCCAATTTTGGGGGATTACTAAAAAAAGCAAGAAAGAGATATGCTCCAAGCATATAATATGCGCCATGAGATAAATTGAGTATCTCCGTCACTCCATATATTAGAGTGAATCCAAGAGCTAGTAAAGCATATGCTGCGCCCGTCATAGCACCGCTAATGATGAAATCCTCAATCAATACCATTATCGAAGACTTCCGCCAGAGATTTATGTGGAGTTTGACGATTCAACGCTCCACGAAAAGGGTTAATTGACAAGATGTTTTAAGCATTTCGTTTTCCTTAGGGAACCTTAAAGAAGAGAGAACCAGGAGACTATGGAGTGGACATCCAAGGAGGAAGCTGCAGGTCTACAGTATACATCTGATTGAAAGGAAATACAACTACTCTTTCACCAGGTGAACGCCATTGAACAATTAGTGGCTGCACATATTTTGTGGTTACCCAATGGTAACGACCAGTTGGATCAACAGTATAGCTAGGGTCCACCAAGACGTCGTGTGTCGATGTAAATTTAAACCTACCTGAAAGGCTGATTCGATCTGTGTTTTCCATTTCAGCTACGATGGTGTCACTGTCAAGCGCCTCAGCCTCTTCAATAGCTTCCTTCAATAGATACACTGCGTCATAGGTGCCAAAAGATGTGTAAACAGGGTCATGGCCCCATCTTTCTACGTAGGCTTCCCAGAACGGTATCGTCTTCTCGGTTATGTTAGCTCTCACTGGAGATGAAAGAAAGGCTTCGTACTCGCATTTCCCTCCAGTCTTGGTCCAGTGATCAGTTTCTTGTCCTAAAACGTTGACGCCTATGGGAATGGCTGGAATCTGCATTTCTCCCCACTGTTTGATGAAAGCGACACCTGCTTCCCCAGAGAATACATGGATTATTAGTTCAGCCCCAGAATCTCGAATCTTTGTTAGAATAGCAGTGAAATCTGTTTCTGTAGCGCTGGGTCGCGCGTAATACACTATCCTGCCTTTGAGCCCGGTAACTAATGTAGGGACTTCCGTGAAATACCAATCAAGTAGGTCTGTCCATGTTAGTGCCTCTATGACGCCCGCAATTTTCACAGGCGATTCCTCCGTACCTCCTAGTATGTCTGGCAATACATGTCCTTTTATGAAGGGAACAAGCGCTCCACCGAAAAGCAGAGATGAGTTTGGAGGCATCACCCTAAACGCATACTTGTACCTTTCATAATCGCATTTCACACACTTTTCGCAAGGGGTCTCAACTGTTAAAGAACCAAAACAGTTAAGTAGTTCAGTGGTAGACGCGCCAGTGATGATGAAGATTTTCTTATAGTCCATTGCTACTTCTCGCATTGGATAAACTATTTCAGTTCTGAATCCACCTAAGATGAAGTCCACGCTCTCAACTGTAATCAGTCGTTCTATCTCTGCCTTTCCTGTTGTTGGCTCTGTCCCTTCATCCCCAAAGTACAAAACAATGTTTCGTCTTTCACCTGTTGTTCTATTCACCAACACACCACCATTTCCGTTAATTTCCTCGACTGCCAATACGGCTCCCTCCTCCATTCCCTGGCCTTGTATAAGCTTGTTGCGCATCACACCAATTTTTATGACCGGTGAACTTGGAGCTATTTGAAGGAAATACCAAGCTGAAACAACACCAGCAATGATTACTATAACCGTTATCACTATAGCTGCTACGCTCTTGACCGATAACATGTTACCCATTTGTCCCATTTAGAAACCTCAGAGTTAAAGTGAGTCGAATACGTCCTTAAAAGCCTTGTGCGTGCTTGAGAATTAGCGTTAGTGCAAAAGGGCCTCCCCACAAATGGCGTAGTTAGCAGATTGGCCTTGCTTCAATTTAGAATCCAGACTTTTTCTTTTCCTTGTGTGGGCAAATATTGATCGATAAAGGCTTCTAT
>CAZCYX010000134.1:0-5492 GCA_964503065.1 uncultured Candidatus Bathyarchaeia archaeon | reverse complement strand
CTGGAGGCGTCTGTTCTAAAATCAGAAGCCATAGATTACGTTTTCTTTCTACAGTTGATAATGAAAACCAAAAATTTCCGCCGCGTTATCACCCTGAGGAGAGAACCCATTCCAAACAAACTTTCAACCCCCTCCCTCTTCTAGAGAGACTAGACAGACACACATCCATCCACACAACAACAAAACACTTAAAAGAACCCAGACAGCCAATAAGCAAGAGGAACAAGAATGCCAACCCACGGATCCTTAGCAAAAGCCGGAAAAGTCCGCTCCCAAACCCCAAAAATCCCACCAACACCCAAAAAAAGCAAATTCCCAAGACTGAACTGCCGACGAAACTACGAAAAAAGAATAATCCTCCAAAGAAAAAGCGGACAAAACTGGGGCACAACTAGACGGCGATTTAGGCGA
Source organism: uncultured Candidatus Bathyarchaeia archaeon (assembly GCA_964503065.1). Taxonomy (GTDB): domain Archaea; phylum Thermoproteota; class Bathyarchaeia; order Bathyarchaeales; family Bathyarchaeaceae; genus JAOUKN01. Next base: position 5,081 of record CAZCYX010000134.1, on the reverse strand, counting down.
TAACCAAACGATTTTAGACACCTCCCTTTATTTATACCAAAAGACCATAACATAACACCAAGTGCTCACAATGGGGTCCGCAGATCTAGTTTTAATAAACGGCAACATCATAACCATGAATCCTGAACAACCTCGTGCCCAAGCTATAGCCATAAAGTATGAAAAAATCGTCGAAGTCGGCACAAACAACGAAATCAAGCCATGGGTAAACAAAAACACAAAGATAATAGACTTAAAAGGAAAAACGGTCATTCCAGGCTTTATAGACACCCATGTACATATCAGAGGATTCGGAAGATCCCTAATAGCAATAGATCTAAGAGGAATAGACTCCATAAAAAAGATACAACAAAAACTAAAAGAACAGGTTCAAAAGACCCCCAAAGACGAATGGATTTTCGGGCATGGATGGGACCAAGAACGCTTCAAAGAGAAAAGATACCCAACAAAACGAGATCTAGACGAGTCTTCACCAAATAACCCAGTTATTCTCAGAAGAGTATGCGGTCACATATGCGGCATAAACAGCAAAGCCCTAGAATTAGCCAACATAACAAAAGAAACCAGGTCACCGCCAGGAGGAAAAATCGACAAGAACCCACAAACTGGAGAACCCACAGGAATCCTACGCGAAAACGCAATGGATCTAATACAGAAGGTAATCCCAGAACCTGACGAAAAGGAACTTATGGAGGCATGTGTTCGAGCGTGCCAAAAAGCTGTAGAAGCTGGGTTAACCAGTGTTCACTGGATAATCGATTCTCCAACAGAAATTAGTGTCATCCAGAAACTTCGGGCACAAAACAAGCTACCACTCAGAGTTTACATTTTAATTCCAGTTGAGTTTCTGGACTATTTGATTAAACTGGGCTTGCAAACTGGCTTTGGGGACAACATGGTGAAGATTGGGTGCATCAAAATTCTTGCAGATGGTTCTTTAGGTGCTCACACCGCAGCTCTAAAGGAGCCTTACAGTGATAATCTCGAGACAAAGGGAATGATGTTATATACTCCAGAAGAACTGAACAGGCTGGTTATTGAGGCGCATAAATTAGGTTTCCAGCTAGCTATCCATGCTATAGGCGACTACACTGTAGAAACTGTGTTGATCGATCTTGGAGAGGCATTGTCTAGAGTTCCGCGAAAGGATCATCGTCATCGAATTGAACATGCTTCGGTCCTAAACGAGAAAACAATCAAGCATATGAAGAAGTTAAATTTAATAGCCTCAGTACAGCCTCATTTTGTTGTTTCTGATTTTTGGGCGGTTGATCGTGTTGGTTCACAGAGAGCCAGGTGGGTCTATCCTTTTAGGGCTCTCATAAAAGAGGGCATAACGGTTACCGGCGGATCTGATTGCCCAGTTGAACCTATAAATCCTTTGTTTGGTGTCCAAGCTGCGGTTGCTAGGGAATCTTTTCCTGAAGAGAGAATTAGTGTGGAGGATGCTCTACGTATTTATACAATTAACGCCGCTTATGCTTCTTTTGAAGAGGACATCAAGGGATCAGTTGAAGTGGGTAAGCTTGCTGATCTGGTTGTTTTGTCGGAGAACCCTTTTACTGTAGAGTCAGATGAGATTAGGGATATAAAGGTGAAGATGACGATTGTTGGGGGTAAGGTGGTTTATGGTGGACCGTAGTTTTATGTGTCTGTCTGTCTAGGTCTAGTATAGAGGGGGAGGGGTTCTTGGTAGCGTGGAGAAAATTAGTCTTTGTCATTAGCAGTGGGAAAAGGTGTAGTTTATGGTTTCTGGTTTTTAGGGTGCTGTTTAGGTTTATTTTTGGGTCAGTGATGGGTTTATTTTGAAGTGTGTGGTCGTACTTGTGGATGAAAAGATGCATGAGAAAGCTTGCAGAGATGTCATAGAGTATTTAATGAACATTACGAATCCTAGTAGGGAAGATGTTAATCTAATCAAGATGAAGGTTGCAGGGAAATATGGTTTAAAATCAATTCTCTCTAACTCTGAGTTGATACGCCATCTTAAGCCTGAAGAAAGGCGCAAACTGCTTCCAATCTTGAAAAGAAAAGTTGTCCGCACAATCTCTGGAGTAACTGTAATCGCCGTCATGACAAAACCTTGGCCTTGTCCCAAAGAAAGCCCATGCGCCTATTGCCCCGGTGGGCCTCCTTATGGAGTTCCTCAGAGCTACACGGGTTATGAACCTGCTGCAATGAGGGGGTTGGAAAATCAGTTCGATCCATATGAGCAGGTGACTAAACGAATTGCACAGTTAAAGGCGATTGGGCACTCTGTTGATAAAGTGGAAATTATTGTGATGGGCGGGACTTTTCCGAGCATGCCTTTGGACTATCAAGAGTATTTTGTTCAAAGGTGTATAGATGCAGTTACGGCGAGGGAGTCCGAGTCTTTGGATGTGGCAAAGAAACTTGCAGAGACGAGTCGAGTCCGCATTGCTGGAATCACTGTGGAAACGCGTCCTGACTGGGCTAAGGAGAATCATGTTGATCATATGTTGGGTATGGGAGTGACACGGGTAGAATTGGGTGTCCAAAATATATATGATGACATTTATAGGCTAGTTGATCGGGGGCACACGGTTCAGGATGTTGTTGAAGCCACTCGCATACTCAAGGATGCTGGATTAAAGGTTGTTTATCATATGATGCCTGGTTTGCCTGGCTCAGATTTTAACCGTGATTTACAGGGTTTCCAGAAAATCTTTAATGATTCTAATTTTAAGCCTGATATGATTAAGATTTATCCGTGTCTTGTTCTTAAGGGAACTGAGGCTTATGAGTGGTGGAAGAGGGGAGAGTATCAGCCATACACCACGGAGGAAGCGGCTCAACTTGTTTTGGAAGTGAAGAAGATGATTCCGCCGTGGGTCAGGATAATGCGGGTTCAACGGGACATCCCTGCCTTTCTTATTGAGGCGGGAGTGAACCAAAGTAACCTTCGGCAGTTGGTTTTAAGAAAACTTAAGGAACAAGGGATACGGTGTCGATGTATACGATGCCGTGAAGTGGGGCATAGATGGCTGAAGGACAAGGTGAAACCTGATCCAGATAACATTCAAATCCAGACAATAAGAGAAAAGGCTTCTGAGGGAGAAGACATTTTCTTGTCAGCTGAGGATTCTGTTAGTGATGTTCTTGTGGGTTTTCTTAGGTTGAGGTTTCCTTCGGAGAGGGCGCATAGACCCGAGATTTTCTGTGAAGCGTCGTCTGTTGTTCGTGAGTTGCATGTTTATGGTCCTTTGGTTCCAGTTGGTAGGAGATTGGCTGGGGCGTGGCAGCATAGGGGTTATGGGGAGATTCTTTTGTCTGAGGCTGAGCGAATGTCTTGGGAAGATTATGATTGTAGGAAGGTTGTTGTTATTAGTGCGCTTGGGACTAAGCAGTATTATAGGCGGCTTGGTTATGGTTATGATGGACCCTATGTTTCTAAGGTGTTAGGATAGTGGTTGTGTGTGCGTGTGATCGAACCTCTCTATAGAGGGGGGACGTCAGTCCACTCTTCACTTATCCCACCTGCTCTAAAAATATAGAATTAAATAGATCTAAACAACTTACAGGATATTGATGCAGAATGAGCAAAACTGTTTTGACTTCCTTCACAATTTTGTGTCTGTTATCCATAGTGCTTCTAGCGGGATTCAGAATATCTGTAAGAGCAAATCCAAATGTTACTCACGTTCCGGATGATTACGAGAAGATTCAATGGGCTATAGGTAATGCTAGTATCGGGGATACCATCTACGTTAGGTCGGGAATATACTACGAACATTTAATTGTAAACAAGCCACTATCACTTATTGGAGAAAGTAGAGAGGCTACAGTTATTGATGGAAACGGAATTGGAACCGTTGTCCTTGTAGAGGCAGACAACGTCACCATTGACGGTTTCACTGTACAGAGAAGCTGCAATTTCACCATCGCGCTTCCGAATCACCATGAATGGATGGAAGAGGAAAACACTCCTTTTTTTCAGATGTGTTGTGGGATTGGCTTTGAAGGAAGAAAGAACCTAACGATCAGCGGAAACATCATTAGAAATAACTATTATGGCATATGGATGGGAGGCAGAGCGTCCAATTCTAACATAATAATTAGAAATTACATAACGGGAAACTGTCTTGGTGTTAGCGTTTCGGGATATTGCAATCTAATTAGTGAGAACATTATTAATGGTACATACGTCGGTATACACCTTGGTTGGGTGGAAGAGAATATAGTTAGTCGAAACTTCCTGACAAACAACAGTCATGCCATAGACGTGAAACGGTCAACGGACAACGTCATAACTGGAAACAATATTACAGAGAATCTTTTGGGCATCTTTCTATCGGAATCAGGTAATAACACTGTCACTTCCAATAATTGCACAGAAAACCAAATCAACTTCGGAGTTTATGGTTCCTATTTGTCCGATTTCATCAACGAAATAGACAGTTCAAACATAGTTAATGGAAAGAGAGTTTATTATCTAATCAATGAAAACAATGTCACTGTAGACAATTCTACATTTCCAGATGCAGGATTTGTTGCACTCATAAACTCAACGAATATAAGGGTGAGGAATCTTGAACTGGAAGACAATTACTCAGGATTGCTGTTTGCCTACACCAACAATTCTGTTATAAGAAACGTCACGTGTGCCAACAATTATGTAACTGGCATCAATCTAGTTCATAGCTCTGACTGTCTCCTATCTGGCAACAGGGCAAATGACAACTACTGGGATGGTATTGTGTTGGGTTATTCCTCGAATTGCATTGTTCTAGATAATGAAGCCCATAACAATCGGGGGGGCATTAGCTTATTATTCTCTTCCAATTGCTCCATTTCTGGCAACAATGCAAACAACAATACATATGGGGGTTTCGGTATAAACCGTTCCTCTAACTGTACAGTTTCAGGCAATAACGCAACAAATAACGGGTATGGCATCTACATAGAAAAATCTTCAAAAACCAAGGTTTTCCATAACAACTTCATCAACAATACAAATCCAGCGTATGTGACATCTGGATATACGAATGTTTGGGATGATGGTTATCCTTCAGGCGGGAACTACTGGAGTGACTGCAATGGAACAGATACTAATGAGGATG
>CAZCYX010000133.1:0-5518 GCA_964503065.1 uncultured Candidatus Bathyarchaeia archaeon | reverse complement strand
AGAATTGTCTGGCTTCTAAAGACTACCCCCGTCAAAATCTTGGCTGCCGAAAGACATAGGTTTATAGCCAGGCCAAGCCACGTCACGCCTTGACGCGAGAGTGCTACATTTTTCAAATTTGATGAATCAGTCATGACTCTTTTGCAATTAGAAGTATGTTTCTTATAGAAGCCACTTCTAGAAAAAATATGGAGAGATCAAGATAAAAAAAGGAATTGCTGTCTGGATATTTGGTTTCCTTACCTTTTTGGCAGTCTTGCATACGTTTGATGCTACTCTCTCTTTCACTGTTGGAAACGTTAATTCAATCCTAAAACTCTATCCAATCGGCAACGTTCTAGAGGAGTTAGATGTTGCAACCTATTTATGGACATCTATAATCTTGACATTCATTCTCTTCGGTATCACTAGTGTCATCGCTTTTCATGACCCAGTTGAAATTTTAATCAACAAAATATTGTCAAATGTTGAAGTAGAAGAAAACCCCACTGATCACACGATTGAATCAAGTTTATGCACGTTAGAAATGATGAACAGCACATTGACATCTAACAGCATAGTTCTTCACACAGTTAAGGACCACATGGGTGCACTCAAAGCAGACTTGGGACAACTGATAACAAGGTTAGAAAATCTGGAAAAAGATTTCAAGAGACTGAAAACATGCCCTTCATGTGGGAAAGGAATATCTCCAGACTTTAGATTATGTCCTTACTGTGGAGAACTGCTGTATACGCACGTATTCGTTAACAAAAGCCCAATGCCCGAAATTAGGAGCAGACAACCCTAATAACTTATAGTCCCTTTGTCTCTGGTTTATCTTTGATTTTAATCCATAAGTATTATTTTATCCCATCAGATATGTCTTATAGTATTCCTGAGCCTTTTGGACGGTTCTCTCAGTGTTCTTTAAAATAGGATATTCAATATTCGGGGATAACTTCGCACATTTGCTGAAATATTCTTTAACTTTTTTTACGTCTCCTGCATATATTGCGAGGCCTCCTGCAACCTCATACCATACCCTTGCTCTCAAGGTGTCTTTTTGTTTCTCTAATTCCTTCGCCTTCTTCACTGCTTCTTCTATAGATACTTCAATCTTTCTCGGATCCAAAAGCATGGTTCCTTGTAATGCTTCGTAGGTTTCTTTGTCATTTGCTAAAAACTTTTCTAATTCAGTGATTGTTGCTTCACCTTTTCCGGGAGATTTTTCTTCGGCTTTTTTTCTTCCTAGTAATCTATCTAGTATTCCCATGTTAGGGCACTCCTAAAGGTGCTATTGCATAGTATTGTGATTTAAATTTATAGCAAGAATAAGAGATAGATAATCTTAAAGGTTTAGTTGTAAAACTAAGAGATATGCCTTACAGATTTAGCTTTGACCTATCTCGTGTATCTAAGTCCTTTTTCAGAGAACTTGCCAAGGTTGCCCACGAGAAAGATATGCATCGCAGAATTGGGAAAAAGACACGAAACCTAGCTGAAAAATTTAAGGTACGTGAAATTACTGGGTTAGAAGTTTCTGATGCTCTCACTCTTGTTGAAGACTTGGTCGACGTATATGTTAAGAATATCTCAGGAAAAGAAAAATTTTTGAAGGCAAAGAAACGGGTGCTTCTATTACCTCATTGCTCAAGGAAATATATGGATAATAGATGTAAAGCAAGTTTTGACCCAAACGTTCCATCATATTTTTGTGCTGGTTGCTCTCCAGACTGTCTGATTAACCGGGCAACTGAACTTGGAAAGAAGAAAGGATATGATGTCTATGTTTTGCCTGGTGGTTCTTGCTTGCCAAAAATTTTGAAGAATAATTTCTACGAGGGAATTGTGGGAGTCGCTTGCAGTCAAGAGTTAACAATTGGCGGAGACTATCTGGAAGCTTTAGATCGAGCAGGACAGGCTGTTCCTCTTGTCAAAAACGGCTGTGCAAACACGCGATTCAGCATTGAAACCCTTGAAAGAATACTATAGAGAGGGCAACAGGCAGACGCACACACGCAGGTGGTCTAGGGTAGGTCTTGGATATGATTCTAGTAGGCTCCAAATATGGTTTAGTCTTGTTTATGAAGGAAACCTCAGAAGAACACCAAAAATAGAAGAAGTTGTTGTAAAGTGATAACAAGAGAAGAATATGGACTGCGACGGAAAAAGTTGCAAAAGAAGGTCGCTGATCGGAAGCTAGATGCGTTCCTAGTTTCGTCTGCAGAGAGTATTTACTATTTGACCGGCACGTTCTATGTTCAGCAGGAAAGACCATTTTTTGTCGTTGTTTGGCCAGATGCTGCTCCAGTACTTGTGGTTCCTACATTGGAAAAGGTGCATATGCAAAAAGCAGGCATTGGTGACGTATTGAGCTACTGGGAATACCCTTCCCCCAAGGGGTTGGGCTGGTCGGATAAGTTACTCAATCTTCTAGCCAAGGTCTCAAAACTGGGAGTCGAACCCACTTTAAGTCTAGAAATAGCAGGAAGGCTCGAAGACTTTTCCACGGAAGCTTACCCGTTGGTTGAACATTTGCGATTGGTAAAATCGTCTGCGGAAATCGCAATGATCACAAGTGCTGCTCGATATGCTGATTTGGGCATGGAGAAAATTCTTGCAGCAAGCTATTATGGAGCAACTGTCTTGGAAATATTCTCCCAAAGTCGCGCAATTCAAACCCAAGTATTAAAGGATGGCGAATTCGAACCCTCAACAAGCATGTTCCTCACAGCTGCATGGCCAGCTCCATTCAGTTCTCAACCACATGACATTCCTAAAATCAATGATAAATTAAAGGATGGCCCACTGGTCGCTATGAGCGTCCTCAGAGTGAATGGGTATGCAGCAGAGGTGGAGCGCACCTATTTTCATCGGTCACCAACTCTCGAAGTGAAAAAGGCGTTTGAAGCTATGCTGGAAGCACGACGGCAAGCTTTTGCGTTAGTCAAGCCGGGAGTGAAATGCGCAGATATTGATGTGGCAGCAAATGGTTATCTGAAAGAGCAAGGCTATGGTGATTATCTGTTGCATCGGACAGGGCATGGTATTGGACTTGGCAATCACGAAGGTCCATGGATCGCTGAAGGTAATGAAGAGATTCTGCAAGAAAATATGGTAATCAGTATCGAACCTGGAATTTATCTACCCGATATTGGCGGGATTCGTCATTCGGACACTGTGCTTGTGACCAAAGATGGGGCTGAAACTCTGACAAAGTATCCAACAGACTTGAAATCACTTACGATTACTGCGAAGAAGCCTCTAGCACGGTTGAAGGGTAAAATAATACGAAAAGCAGTTGGGATAAAATAGATTCTGGGCGGACTTATCTTCTACAAGCAGCTTATTCTAAAGGCTTACACTGAGCAAAAATGGAATATGGACTATGTATGACCCTAACTCCTGGCGCTTCGAAATTAATCGTCATTTATATTTCTGAGCCCATTTTAAAAACCGAGAAACCGATGTTTAAACCTAACCCCCCACCACAGTTCAGACGCAAACATCGTACTTGAATAACAACGATGTAATGGTCGTAGCCATGAGATGATCACTTGAAGCATCAGGTCTCCTCAGTAACTTCGGATCTATTTAACACACTCTTCCTTAAATGAAACTTGTGGAATAGATAAGGTCTGGTTCAACATAGGGTGTGTTGTGTGAACGGAAGAGAAAGTAGAAAGGTCATCAGGGTTTTTTCTTTAGCTTCGTTTTTGAATGACTTCGGTTCAGACATGATATATCCCATATGGCCTCTGTTTTTAACCTCCTTTTTAGGAATGAATATGGCTGTGTTGGGCTTTATAGATGGCTTAGGTGACGCCATAGTCTCAATATCCCAAGCGGTTTCTGGTTATCTTTCCGATAGAGTAAGGAAAAGAAAGATTTTCATCTGGACTGGTTACTTATTTGGCTCAATGTCAAGAATAGGTTATGCTTTATCGACTGCATGGCAACACCTAATTCCTTTTAGAATTTTAGACAGATCGGGAAAGATAAGAGGTGCACCAAGAGACGCTATTGTTGCTGATGTGTCAACAAAGGAAAATAGAGGAAGGAATTTTGGGTTACTGAGAGCAATGGACAATTTAGGTGGAGTTTGCGGTATAATCACTACTATCTTGTTGTTCACTTACTTGAGTTACAAAGATTTGTTTTTGCTCGCTTCTATTCCATCCCTTATTGGAGTTTTGCTAATTCTCATTTTCATAAGGGATAGAGAAACTGACAAACTTTACAGAGGGCTTTCCTTGAAAGATATTACTTTCAACTTCAAACTGTTTTTGTTTCTAAGTGCCTTGTTCGCTCTAGGCTCTTTTAGTTATTCTTTTCTGTTGGTTTATGCTAAGGAGTTTGGTTTCGAGGAACCCTTTATTCCAGTCTTGTATCTTGTTTTCACTGGGGTAGCTTCATTGTTTTCTTTACCTTTTGGGAAACTTGCGGATAGATTGACCAGAAAATTCGTGTTGGTCTTGTCCTATTTATTTTGGGGACTGGTGTGTTTAGGCTTTGTTTACATTGAATCCTATGTTAGTCTAGTGTTTTTGTTTGTCTTGTATGGTTTACATAGAGCTGCGTTGGAACCAGTGCAAAGAACGTTTGTTTCCGAATTGTCGCCACCAAAATATAGAGCAAGTATGTTAGGGGCGTTTCAAATGATTGTTGGTTTATGTGCATTGCCAGCCTCTGTTATTGCTGGTTTTTTGTGGATTAGTTTTGGAAAGTTCACACCATTTTATGTCTCTTTGGTCCTAACAAGTTTGACGATAGTTTTGATGCTTTTTGTGAAGGAATAGCTGATTTTCCTATGCAGGTTACTAGACTGTAATTATACATAAAAATGTTTATTTTGTTAATAAGTAGTGTGGATATACCACAAAATAAATAAATAATCTTACAGTTAACTTGAATTATGACAGATTATTTAAAAGAGGCTTGTGGAGTTTTCGGAGCAGTCGATTTAAGGGGCAACCCCATTTTCCCCTATATCTACTGGGGGCTACGATCACAAAATCACCGAGGTCATCAGTCTCATGGATTCATCACATTCGACGGAAAATTCAACACTCACAAAAGTTTAGATTTAGTTCCAGAGGTCACACAAGGGAACATTCAAGACTGGCTTAAGAAATTGCCAGGACAAGTCGGCATTGGAAACGTGCGGTACACGACTTCTGGGGGAACAGATGAAGAGTCACTAATCACGGGCATACAACCAACTGTAACAGAATCTGAAAAAACCAGCATCGCCATATCCTTCAATGGAAACGTCGTCAATAGTCTTCAATTGAGAAGAGAGATTGAGAAGAAACTGGGGAAGTTTCCTTATGCATGTGATGCGGAGTTAGTCTGTAAAAAACTGTTTATGAAAATCGTTGAATACGATGATCTATTGTTGGCTGTGAAGGATTGTATGAAAGAGGTGGATGGTGCTTTTTCTGTAACAGGAATAACACATGATGGAAGATTGTTTGCTTTTAGAGACCCCTTCGGAATAAGACCTCTTTGTTGTGGGTATAGCGAAGATCATAGC
>CAZCYX010000132.1:0-5520 GCA_964503065.1 uncultured Candidatus Bathyarchaeia archaeon | reverse complement strand
TCATGAACCCTAGTTTAGCCAAATCACCAACAAGGTATAGCATATCGGGACGGAAGCGTCTGTTTTTCAATTCACTTCTTGTATAAGAAATATAATTACTAATCCAGTATTTCCACTCTTGTTCCGCCTCTTTAAGACCATCTACGACGTCTACATACTTTTTGTCGTATTTCTCGTTATGTACGGCTTCATCTATTGCATCTGCCCAGTAATTCAATAATCTGAATTTATTTTTGTGTTCGAAAGTTGGCTGGACGGTATAGAAATCGATAAAGTTATTTATTTTGTCCAGCACTTCCTTTTTGCTTTCCTTTCCGAGTTCTTCATCTAATATCTCAACTCCCCAAGTTGTAAATGAGTCAAAGAAGTATCTTGTTAAAGAGAATTCCAGAGGATATTGCAACTCTGTCAAAAGTATCATCGATAATGGAATCAGCTTATCTTTTTGCACATAATAATCTCTCTGAATGGTATTCAAAACGAGGTTTACCATTCCGTATGGATATTTTTCAATGATCTTTTCCGAGAACACCTTGTCATACTGTGATATGTCTTCGATAAGAAACGCTATGTAACCAGCCAAACCCTCACTCTTTCTTACTACACTCTGCATGCACCGTTTGAACTTCTGATATTGCTTCCTCTTTCCAACAGGGATTTCTTGCGCGAGGAAAACCGTATTCATGTCTTTGAAGGATATATCAGTAAGCTGGATTCTCTTCCTGTAATGGTTGAGATGTTTCATAAGAATAGTTTCTAATTCTTGGGTTGTGTACTCTATTCTTGTTTCCGCTGTCTTGAACTTAGCCCATTCGTCTCTTTCTCTTTCAGGAGGTCCGAGTTTATCCCTTAGAAATTCTTTCTCACTTTCTCGCAGAGTTGCAATTAATTTGTATCCGTGGAGGGACGCGCGCTCAAATAGTTTAATGCATTTATTTACATAATGCTGATCTTTTTCTCTCTGAGAACGTAAGCCATCTATCACTAACAAGATATTCTTGGGTCCATATCTCGATCGTACAAAGGAATTGATATTTTCTAGAACCGAGTCAAGTTCCTCTATTCCCACGAACCGATTAAGAAATATTACAGTGTGTCGTTCTCCTATCGCTTTTTGTAAATATTCTTCAAGGAAAAATAAGAGAAAAGTGCTCTTTCCTACATTTGGCGGTCCAGTTACAAGCATGACGTCATGAAAACTTAGTTTCTTGAATGCATTTTTTATCATCTCTTCGTCGAAAGTGATTACATTATCCTTCCTGGATTTCCATTCTCCTTGTTTTAAGGGCTTTTCTAGAAAACAATCCTCTGTTGTTATTTTGTAAAGATCATCTGGCAAAAGTATTTCTCTGAAGTAAATCGACTCTTCGATCGGCGAAATTAGGTGAGGTTTTGAAATTTTCTGAGGTCTCGGGGTCTCCCAGACATAACGGATATATTCTTGTGCTTTCTCTCCTTGATAGGGTACTGTTCGGTTCCCTTCTCTGACGTAAAGTATGTGTTGCTTCCCTTCTATGCACCAAACGGGTTTAAAGGCATGTTTGACGTCTACTACGCACACATCTTTTCCTTTCACCTTGATGAAGCTAACATCTATCAGGAACCCATGTCCAACTTGTGAAGAGATTACTTGGCGCAAGTGGTTCTGAAAAACGTCTCTATCGCCATGTTTGGTACCACGTGATAAACTCTCATAGTCACCTTCTAGACCAAGTGGTTCACCATTGTCTCCGACACCAATTAATAACTTACCACCCTCAGGTCTATTCAGAAAACCACAAATTGCTTTTACAACTTGAACTTCCACAGCTTTCTGTGGTATTCCACGATCGTCGAGATCTACACAAAGAGTGGATTTGAACTCTAAGCACTGTCCCTCTCCTTGTTCGATTAAATTGATAATATCGCGCTCGCGTTGAGACTCTGGAGATATAATTTCGGGAATTTCAAGTTCTTCAGATGGTCCGTCTTTTGGTTTCCATAACCTAATGTTCTGCTCTGTAAATCGTAGGCCTAATTTCTCTAAACCTTCTCGGTAATCTCTAAGATGTTTCCTAATTTTCTCTATGGTTTTCTTAATAGCAGGATTTTCTTCACTAACAAGCTTATGGCGAGGTACTAGTATAATCTCACCATTCTTGAAGTACACATCTTTGATAAGTAGCTTCGGCTCAATATGCTCCTCGAACTGATCTACAAAATTATTTATGTAGTACTCGACGTTATTTGCTAACTCTCTTAGTTTTTGTTCGTTCTTATGAGTATCTAAGAGAGTGTCAAGTAGTTCTGAGAGTTCATCGAAATCTCCTTCGTCCCATTTTTTTCGAAATTTTCTCAACGCTTCTTCATCAGTTCCCATCAAACGTAAATTTTCGGAGCGAATTGTGGAGTCGATCTTCTCGTAGATTTCATCACCTTTTCTAATGCCATGCGCCATCCGTTTTTCGACGTCTTCCATGTTAGAGAGCCTTTGCCAATTCTCGTCGCACCCATCTAAGAAGGATAACAGTCCGCATAGGCCGGACAAGTGTTCTTTGCCGAATTCCGTCAATTTTTCTAGCGGAAATCTGTGAAAAAGACAAATTGTAGCTATATCCTCTAAATCTCTGTCATAATTTTCCAGTTTCTCACCTAAAGCGTGTAGCATTATTTTTTTGTTAGCTTTGGTGATGTTAAAATAAGATATCAAGGAGTGATTTGGTCTTATCCATCGGCAATCAATACAGTCTAAATCTTCTACTCTATCGATTCTTTCTCCCAGTTTTTCGCCTGCCGCCTCAAGAGTTTCATTAAGCATTTGCAAAAATTTTTCTATGCGCTTCTTTGGAGGCAATGAGTATAAGTAAGGAGGTCGTTCTGGTCCTGACATTCCCCAGTCATGTAGCCATACGGATACGATTAAAAACACCTTGTCAATGTGTTCTTTTAAGAAATTTTCGTTTCTATTAGGGTTTTTCATATTGTGAGCAGTGTCATAATATAGCCTGGTAGCATATCGAAAAACATTCAAAACATGTCGTAAACCATGAGTTACCATAAAGCGACATTCTTCACCTAGCCATAATTCATGTTTCGGATCATACAACGGTTCCAGAAAAACCTTCAAAGGAGAATATAGTTCAGAATCTCTCAAAGAAATGCATAACCAGTTCCTATCAAATTCTAGCAATCCCTCCTTCTTGGCAGCTAAGTTTCCTATTGAGTTCAAATCTACAATTCTCCGCTCCCTTTTTCCCCTTTAATACTAGTATAAAGGTGTGCACAGTTCGCTTTTATTTTTATCTTTGGTAAGCAACACTTTCATGATCGATCAAGGCATTCTGGAAAACACGTTGGAATTTGCGCCAGGTGAATGGCTGCTGTCCAGCTACATAACCACTGGAATAGAAAACGTTCCTGCGCGCGCGCATGTGCAAGTTCACAATTTGCGACTGTCAATATTTCTTTAACAAGAAACTCTTTACTACTTTTGTAGGGACTCATTGAAATGCAATGAGATTTCTGACCAGTAAATTTCCAGAATCATGCCTGCTAGTACAGTAGAGGTATGTGCAATATAGCGACTGAAAGATTTCGCAGGAATGAAGGTTTCCACGAAATTTTTTAAGAGAAACATTTCAAAACTCATTTTCATGCCATTTGTTGAATCTGTCGCGCCATTCTCACATCAACGTTAATGGATAGAGTTGGTCATGATTGAGACGACGTATTCCTATGTAACTCGGTCAAGAGATTCTTAAGATCTTCGTGCAAACCTTGGATATCCTTCTTTAGGGCGCGTATTTGCCTTATGGCAGGAATGTTGACGACGCCTGTTATAATCGCCGAAATGGCTGCTGCAATCACGGCTGCAATCACCGCGTAGAAACCTGCTATCGAAGCAGCTTGCGTTTCGGGACTTGGTTGCTCTTCCTGCAGCACAATGTCAAGAGGTATCGTCAATGTCTTGAAATTGGTTCCGTTCACAATTATTTGCCCTGCTATTTCGTTCTGTATGTAAGTCGCCTTTGGGATGTGAATTACAATGTCAACCTTAACATATCCCCCATCTGCCTCTATTGTTTTGAAACCATAGTCAGAAAGGTCAGTCAAATTGCGTAAGTCCCCTACTAAGTACAATCCTACATTTCTTGCTTCCTCTCCTGAGTAGTCAACAAGTGTGATTCTCGTAGAGATCGTAGTACCGGGTATGCATTCTCTGGAAATGCCCTCGGGTCGGGCGGTCAATTCTGCTGGTTTACTGATTTCAATCCTGTAATACTCAGTGAAAATGCTTTGGGTTCCGTCGAAAAATTCTACTTTAAGAGTTCTATTTCCCTCTTTGTTCGGAGACAGAGTGTATTCTTTTGTCCACGATTTCTGAGACTTGACAAAGACATTTTCCGTAATGCCTAGTTGATAAGCATCCCCACTCGTTCGGAGAGTGAAATTGTAATCGAAGTTGTCATTATTTGTAATGGCGATGGTCATTGTGTTATTCCACTCTAAAACCATTGATTCGGGGATATCACATTCTATCTTACTATCGTAAACGAAAATGTCCGAAATCCAGACGTCAACTGCTCCGTTAACATTCTTACAATATGCAATCTTATCGTCTGGGTCCCAACTGGGGTAGAACTCTGGAAATGGACTGCCTATCAAGAGGGTCTGCTCTGCCCCGTCTGATCTCATGCACCATATATCTTCGTTTCCGTTTCTGTTTGATACATAGGCTATGTATTTTCCATCAGGGCTCCAACACGGATTACTGCTGTAGACCTGACCGTCTCTACCCGAAAATGTGAGCTGGACAGGATCGCTTCCATCCAAGTTCGAAACCCAGATTTCAAATGCCCCAGATCTCCATGAGCTGAAGGCGATTTTTGTACCGTCTGGATTTACTGCGACCTCAATGTCCCACCTATTTTCAAAAGTTATCTCCTTTCTGCTTCCATCAAAAGACACGGACCACAGGACGTATGACCAAAAGATGTTTGACCATCCAGACAAGAAAACCTCCGAACTATCAGGTTTCCAAGAAGGACGTGTGAATGCGTTGGGCGGATTATTATTGCGCAACGTTGATGCATCACCAAAAGAATGATCTGTGACTCTCTTTGTGGTGTTACTCCACAGATCCCAATAATGAAGTGAGAACTCGCTAGCATTTTCATTGATAATATCAACGGAATTGTAAGCAATCATCGAACCATTGGGACTGACAGAGGGAAAGAGGCAGGTCTCCTCCAAACTCTCAAGGGTAGTGTTCTTGTTGAGGCAATCGTATGACTGAAGTCTCCAACTAGATTCGTTCTCGTGAAACGTGAAATACAACTTTTCGCTTCCACGACACTGATTCCAGGTCGGAAAATAGCTTTTGCCGTCCCGAGTAATTGGGTATGAATCAGTGACAACAATCCTCTGGGCGTATACAATAGGAACAATGCCGCCAAGAAAGGGTGCAATAAGGAGAATAATCATCAACATATCGAACAATGAAGAACTTAATGATCTCTTTTTGTGAATCATGATGCATAT
>CAZCYX010000131.1:0-5572 GCA_964503065.1 uncultured Candidatus Bathyarchaeia archaeon | reverse complement strand
TCTTTACCACCTCAACCCTTTGTGTCTCATTTGTTAAGTAGGTTCTCAGATCGTCTATTTCCTTTTTGGGACCGACAATTGTTATCTTTCTTTCGGGTAGATGAGAACACATCATTGTCATCATCCCTTTCATCCTCCGCGTCTGCATCCAATGTTATTTTTATCAAATGAAGTGACGTTTTCGAGTTTCCATTAGCGCTTTAGCTTTCTTGCGTTCTGCCTCCAACATGGCAGATTCACTTGCCTTCCACGCGTGAATATTAAAACTGTCATAACCAATAGGAACGCCCATGTGTCCGCTTTCTTCTTCTTGGACACTTGTCGAACCCTCAAAAGCTGTACTCAGCCTCAACATTTGAAGTATGTTTTTCACTAATGATCCTTTTTCTCGTGACTTTTTTCTGCTCGAATTGTATTCCACCTTCATCACCTCTTTTAATATTTAAATTAGCACTTTAGTAAAGAGACGCCGCTTTATATAAAGTTTCCGTTTTAATAATTGCAGTTATTTTGGATAACCAAAATCTTAATATAGTATGATCACCGTTATTTTAATTGTGACACGGATGCCAAACCCAAAAACAAAGACTTTGAATCTTTGCAAGACAGTTAAATCTGAAGCATGCAGGTTGCTTGGAGGTGAAACCCAAAGGAAAATCATAGACCTGTTGAGAGTGAGAGAGTTAGCCGTGTGTGAGATTGCTAAGGAACTGAATATGACACCGCAAGCTATCTATCACCATATAAAGAAACTTGAAAACGCAGGATTGGTTCACGTTACCCGCGAAGAGCGTTGTGGCCACCTTATTGAAAGCTACTATCGAACTACCGCTGAAAACTTCATCTGCAGCACTGAAGAACTGAAGAGTGAACCCTTGAAAGAAGATCTTATGGATATCTTAAACGGCCTGAACAAGATCGGTTTCAAAGTGGAAGTTAATGAAGAGAAGGTGTCGAAACTTGCCGAGATTCAGGCGAGGCGAAGGAAGTTCAAGAAACTACACTCGCCAGTGCCCGATATATGCACGAAGTGCGGCTCGACAGACTTCTTCCTAAAGTTTGGCCCAATGGATCCTGTGAAGTTAGACTACATATACGGTTACGCTGATCTCATAATGATGACTGATGAAGAGTACGAAGAAAAAGTAAAGAGTGACAGAGAGTTTAGGCAATTTCTACTGTCTATTTGCCAGGAAAAACCGAAAACATAACATCCATAAAACCTGAGAAAGATTTTTTACGTTTTTTTACATCTTAACATTGCTTTACAATGTGTTAAATGGTACAGACATTCGAATATTGGTCATTTTTTCTCTTTGCGCCGTTCATAGGATGCCCTACGACTTGGGCGAACCTTTTCAGCTCCTCGTCCCTTGTGACGAAGCGCCCGTATCTTCTTGCCAGCACTTGTTAATCCTCTAAAAGCTCTTCCACGATGAACCTCTTCGCAGATCCAATTGATATCCTTATCAGATTTTACGACTGGGTGGTTAGGGTCTAGCAAAATAACCTCGAACCATTTGTAGCGACCGTCTTGCCAAACCCAGTAAGAGTTTAGAACTTCAAGGTTTGGAAATTTTCTTGCGGTTCTCTCTTCTGCAATAAGCTTTAGACTTTTTGCTGGTTTAAATTTTGTTACACCCATTCTTTTGGGTCTTCGACCAGCCTTGGGGCGTACTTTTCTTAAGCCTCCACGGCGAATACGAACTCTGGCGAGGATAAATCCTTGCTTGGCTTTGTATCCTAATTTTCTTGCTCGATCTAGGCGTGTTGGCCTCTCAATTCTGAGAATCGTGGGTTCTTTGCGCCATTCGATGGCGCGTTGAAACATTAAATCCTTCACGTAGGAGGTTTCTGGCTTCTTCCAAGCCTGTGCAACATACTTGTATGTCATCTAGGGGAAACTCTCCATTTGTGGTTCAACCATTGTTACATCCCAACGGAACAACATCCGTAGATAGCTTTTAGGTATGAAGCCCGTAGAGTGTTAATAAACCTTTTCAAGTCCTCATGTTTTGTAAAAAATGTTCTAGCAAGTTTGTTGTACAGTCTCTCCTTCGAATGGAACAGCAATTTTTGGCTGTCTGATTTTGGATTGTGGGTTGTTTTGGATTTTATTTGGTTGCCCGATTTGATAGCAAAAACACCCTTAGAAAGAGTTATTTTGCACTTTTGACTATACGCTTACGCACGTTTAAGCCAGAGTCTAACTGCTCTGGAGGGATTCACCGCCTAGCCTCAAATTATGAGCAAAAAAAGAAAAGGGAGGAGTGAAAGGTTGAAGATTAGCAGTCTAATGCCCTTGATATTCCTGACCCTAGTAGTCGTAGCATACAACCATCAATTTCATAATATTCCCTGTTTCATGTATTTGAACGCCTACAAACTGCCTAAGAGTGGGTTTACTATCACACTGCCAGAAATTTTCCCTGCTAAGTACGCGGATTTGACGAACGATACTGCTTTCAGAGTACAGGTTATTGATTATGTCATCGCATGCGATGTTATCCGCACTGGTATGAAGATTGAAGAATATGATTTACCTTATGATTGGCTAAAAGATGCTTCTAATTCTTCAAAAGGCTATGATATGACCATAAAGTTCTTTGATGATTCTTATTTCCTTCAAGTAAGATACTATCCAGATTTTGAGCGAACGCATTTAGAACATGTTACTCTTTGGGCAATAAACATTGTTACAGTAGGTACATGGGTTCTTTTCTGCGGTTATACAGTTCTTACGAAGAACCCTTCCTTGAAATTAAGTAAGAAATGAAGGAAAAGTTCTCTTATTGTTAGCGGTGCTAGTGTGATCCATAGCAATATCAACAGACTATTTATCTACTAGTCTCGCTTTTTTCACGAGCAAATATCCACTGTCATCTTCCCAAATCGTCTCTACTTGCAGTAACTGGATTTTTCTCTTGAAATATGGTGCATCCAGAACCAAGGTCTCGTATTCACCGCCTTCGCCGATTAGTGATATTCCAAATTTCTTATTCAAGTTAAGAAGAGAGTTTACTGTAAAAGGGTCGATTCTTCTTCCTAACCAACTCTTGTTGAAGCCGTAAGCATATACCCCCACGATGATTACTTCAAAATTTAGCTTTATGATCTCTTCTAATAGTTGTAAAGGGTCTTCTTGCCAAAGAGGTGCAATCGATTTCAACTTTAGTTCTTGACAAATTTTGTCAATTCGTTTCTTTTGATATTGAGATGATGTTGCTCCTGAAATGACCCCTTCAATGTCTAGGGTTGCAAGTAGTGTTTTCAAGTCTTCAAGTTCTGCCTCTTTAATTCCAGTAGTTTCTGCCTTGACCAATGGAATTTCGACTGCCTCTGCGAACAGATTAGTAAGGTGAATGTTTGGAAAGTGAAACATCCAGCTACCTTCTCTCTGGGGAAACATACTCACCAAATATTTTACTTTGTAGCCTTGTTTTAGAACACGATGAAGAGATAGGGCGGAGTCTTTCCCACCAGAGACTAAAACCGCAACACGCAAGTACAGGCAACCCCATTAGAGTAATGTTTTTGCTGGCTTAATAATAAAAGCAACATCATGTTAAGATTTCTTCATTTTAGGAAAGAACTTGCCCGTTATACGTTGGTATTCTAAGTATGCCTGACCAAACCTTTCCACTAATAACTCTTCTTCCACAGTTGCTATGCGCAAGTATCCGGGAACTGCAATAAAGGGAACTAAAGCCATCAGATTAAGAAGAGTCAGAAATAGTCCAGTGAATAAGATAAAGTAGGCTAGATATGAGGGATGCCGTACATAGCGATATGGCCCCCACGTCACGAGTCTTTGATCTTCGGGCATTTCCCATGATGTGGCATATCTTCCTCGAGCGAGAACACTCCAGACAAATAGAAAGTAGCCAAAAGCAGTCACAGGCATCCCTATCAATTGTACCCATGAGTCAAAAGGGAACTGAAGTTGAAGCGAGAAATAATGTAGAGTGGATTGGAGACCACCAAGGACCAGAAGGATATAGAAGAAGGATTCTAGAAAGAATATTATTGTTCCGAAAGCTGAAAGAGTAAAAATGAGCCCCTTTGGTCGGTCTACTTCAGCCTTAGACTTGACCCCTCTCTTGCCTGCACTATATCTTCTGAGATTATACAAGTTTGCACTGCAGAAAACTAAGAGACACAAAGCCAGAAAAACTGCTGTCAGTAAATCAGGAAGCATAAATTCCAAATATATACTGAACTATTTATGGGATTCCACCACATCTCTGCTCGTTTTAACAGTGAAATGAAAATTTTTTACGTTAGTTTTCCTATGCATAAGACAAGATGAACCAAAACATCGAAATTAAGATTATAAACATAACGAAAAGGAGTGAGTATGAAAGATACCTTTACAGATGTCTTGCGCCCATGCCCTTCAGAAAATATAGGAAACGCCAAGAATACTTGGAAACCGCAATTCCAAAAGGGTTTCACAAGAAACTATTGATCTTTAATGGGGAAATCGTTGGCCAAATCGAGTATGCGCCAGCAGAAGCGTCTTGTTACCCGATCATGGGCAAGAACATCATCGTGATGAACTGCATCTGGGTTTTAAGAAGAGCGAAAGGGCACAACTTTGGAAAGCAACTACTGACAGACATGATAGAAAGCGAAAGAAACGCCGTTGGTTTTGCCACTTTAGGATTAGAAAATCATTGGAGCCCTTGGTTAATAAAAGGGCAGATGGAGAAACTTAGCTTCAAATCCCTCGATTCAATCGAAGTAAAGCATAAAACAAAGCATAAGGGAGAATGCTTCAAAATACATCTCATGTGGCGACCAACGACTGGAAAAGGCGAACCTCCAACCTGGAATACATCAAAACTATTAGAAGGCGTAGACTTCTGTCTTGCTCACCCTCTCTATCACCCAGAAAAACTAATGTTAAGAGAAATCTTTGAGAAATGCTGACTTCATAATACTTTCAATTTTCTTTCTTAGGCGTTATGATTGATAAGATTCGGCGTCTTCTCTTGTGTTGTTTGTAGATGGGTATGATATCCAGTCGTGATGGATCTACGTTCTGTTTTGATTTCAACCATTTTGTAAATTCGTTGAACTCTTCCATGTTCCTGAATTCGGTTTGCATCAAGATGTCGTGAATTGCAGCTGGGGTAGCTTCGTCCACTTCAATTACGTTTTTATGATCAAGTAACTCCTTGACCAAGGAATCGCAGTCCCGAAGAACAGCGATGGAAAAGACCACCCTCCATATGTTAGGGTACAGCTCAGCCAATTTGTCTTGATTAATCGTTATCGTAAAGCGGTCGATAACCTTTTCATCCACAAGATGTCTTATCTTTTTGCGAACTGTATCCTTATGAATGTTCAGTTTCTTGGAAAGCTGAACATAGGTTTGACTGCTATCTTCCATCAATAGTCTCAACAGCTCGATGTCCAAGGTGTCTATTCTTCGTTTTTGCATATTCGACACGTCCTTTGTACGTTAGATTGTGAAGATTCTTTATTCTTCATCCTACTATCTAATAAAAATTTTCATAAAAACGACGAATAAAACTTATAAATCATAAGTTAGAAAATACCAAGAAAC
>CAZCYX010000130.1:2501-5602 GCA_964503065.1 uncultured Candidatus Bathyarchaeia archaeon | reverse complement strand
CTGACAAGGGCGTGCCATTCATAGTGGAGCACTTCAATTCACCAGCGGCAAAAGCATTCATGGACATTGTAAAGAAGATAGAAAATTTCTTAAAACTTGAACAACCAGAAAGCAACTAGCGTCTCTATTCAAGTTGGAGGCCCACGAGATGTCCATTCAGGAACTTGAGCCTCAGGAACAGAGTCCGCTCTTGGGATATATGGCTTAATGTCAATTATCGGAGAACCTTCAACTGCATCAAGTCCTTTTAAATATAAAGTGCAATCTTCTATTTTCGTGAGCTCTACAACGAATAGTCCAATAGGATTCGGTCGACTCGGACTCCTGGAAGCGAAGACACCGACTTGAGGAGCACCGGGATGTCTTCTTGGAACGACCTGGAGAGTGCTTCTCTCCTTTTCATTATCCCTCAAATGAAGCCAATAAAGAACGATTACATGTGAGAAATTGTTAAGTCCCTGCAGTCCCACGCAAAACTTTGGAAAAATCAACACCCTTGACAACTCATCTGAACTCTCCACCACGCCGATAAAATTAACCTCCGATTGTTTACTCAAGTAAATTGTCCTCCACTTTGTTCACAGTTCAACGACATCTCCTGTTTGAAGAGGATTACAGCGATCTCCAAAAGCCTCCTCAAGTCTTTTAACGGCTTTTGATCCCGTGCAGTGGCAAGGTCCAATGAATTCTAGATTCAACTTTTCAAGCTGCCTTACTGTCGTTTCAATTTTATTACTATCAGCACCTGCGAGGTGAAAGCCTCCTAAAACTGCATAGACTTTGTTTGTTCCCGTTATCTTCTTTGCATGTTTTACGGTGTTGACAACTCCAGAGTGGGCACATCCAGTCACCACAACTAATCCTTTATTCTCGACATCGATGAGAAGTGCTTGGTCATCAGGCATAACGTCTTTAACAAATCTTCCATCGTCAACTGTCCAGAACCCTTCCACACTCGCTAAGGCTAGAGTTCGCTCAACCTCACCAGTGGTTGTAACCCCTTCGGCTATAGTCACAGGATTTTCAGCGCAGAGCAGAACTCCCCCAGCCATTTCTACATCAAAAGGAGTAAAAGGTGCCCCTCTAAACATAAGAACTGGCTTCACTTTAAATTTTGGCTCAAAGATTTTGGGATGCACAACAACTGGCACCCGTTTTCCAATACATTTTAAGACCCCTATCAAGCCACCTACATGGTCATAATGCCCATGACTAAGCACGATAACCTCAGTTTTCCGGAGGTTTATGTCCATCCTGTCTATGTTATGCAACAAAGCTTCAGATGAAGGCCCAGTATCCATCATGATGGAAGCTTCTCCATCGCGTATGGTGGCTTCCACGAAAAATGACAATCCATGTTTAGCCATAAGATTAGTTTTCCTTGCATTCACAGAATCTTCAACCAAAACTGTCAACTTCACTTTCTTAACCAATTTCCAGACCTCCAGTGTTGCTAAACATTAAGATAGATCCTATCTAAAATTCATTATCCCCTCCGCAAACTTTTTTTTCTCCATATCTCATGTAAAGGTGTTTTTACGAAAGTTTTTAAGTCGCATTCTTGTGAGATTAGCACCTTATAGGAGAAATGACTTTAATGTCAGAAAACAAACCTCTATTCCCAATTGAATCTTTTCTTTCAGCTCGTGTTCTCCTTTCCCCACAACTAGCCAATGGCAGAGTCTACTTTGTAAGCGACCTCAGTGGTTGCATGAGCATCTATTCCATGAAAAGAAGCGGAAGTCTACCAACCCCGCTATTGCCTTCCGGATTGGCACTGCAAAACCCACACCTAATGATTGGATACAACTACTATGTGCTACCTAAGCTTGAAAAAGTTCTCGTAATGATTGATGAAAACGGGAATGAGAACTATCAACCATGCTTTGTCCCTATAGAAGGCGGCATTCCAGAACCTGTATTCGGCGACAAATACAAGAATGAACAGATCGCCTGCGTGCACTGCGACGCAGAAAATAACGTGGCATACTTCTTCCGAGATGACAGGAAAACTCCTAACATGGAATGCTTGAAAGTTGACATGAAAACGCTTGAAATCACATCTTTGGGAACCAGCATCTACGGGAACTATTTCAACGGCGCAAACGCCGTCAACACAAAAGTCATTCTTGCAGACGGATACACAGCTGCTGACACTGTACTTTATATCTGGCAGCATGGATGGCCCGAAAGAAAACTCTTACATGGAATCCCATTGCAACAGAGGGGAGACAAGAAAGTAGAACCATCAGGCATCGGAACCTGCGGGTTCGTAGAAAATGATACAGCGCTGCTGTTCAAATCAAACCTATTCAAAGATGAGGGCAGCCTAACCTACATGCCCCTTTCAGCACCCGGCAAGGTTATCGAAGCTACTGTTAAAGGACTTCGCCATACAGGAACGGGCGAATTTATTGACATCAAACAAGTAAAAAACAATCGCTTCTTAATTGAATATAATATCGATGGATGTTCTTGGGTGTATGAAAGTGATTTCCGCTTAAGCAATGGTGTCCCAACCTTTAAAATAACCAAGACGCTAGTCGGGCTCCCACCACTTTCCAACGGTGTAGTTCTTGGAACTCATTTTGAATTGAAAAACAAAGAAGATCCATCAACTGCAGACTATGTTCTCGCGTTTACGAAAGCCAACAGTCCTTCCCAGCTCTATCTCTTGCCTCACGGTAACAAGGGATTAATCAAGCTTTCTGAGGAGCGAGTTTTAGGAATCGAACAGAAGTTTCTGTCCGAAGGAGAAGATGCAAGCTATACAAGTTTTGATGGACTTAGAATTTCAGCAAGACTTTATCTGCCCTCAGAACAACTTGGATTTAAGGGTCCAAGACCTCTTATACTCTACGTGCATGGTGGTCCGCAAAGTCAGGAACGACCTGACTTCACATGGTTCTCAATGCCTCTGATTCAGTTTTTGACGCTAAACGGGTTCGCTGTTTTCGTTCCCAATGTAAGGGGAAGCACGGGATACGGGTTGAAATTCATGAAAACTGTGGACCATGATTGGGGCGGCAAAGACATGAAAGACCAGGTTGAAGGACTACAGATGCTTAAAAAAGACCCACGTATAGACTCATCAAGACGAG
>CAZCYX010000130.1:0-2401 GCA_964503065.1 uncultured Candidatus Bathyarchaeia archaeon | reverse complement strand
GATGCTTGCTTCAAATCATCCAGAGTTATGGAAAGCCTCTTGCGACATGTTCGGACCCTACAACTTGATCACGTTCCTCAATCGCCTCCCAGAAACTTGGAAAACGTATTTTCGACTTGCAATAGGCGACCCAGAAAAGGACAAAGAATTCCTTAAGAAACGCTCGCCTATAACTTATCTCAAAAACTTTCGTGCACCCATGCTCATTGTACAGGGAAAAAACGACCCTAGAGTTATCCTGCAGGAGTCGAAAGATGTGGTCAATGACTTGCGAGCAAATAACGTGGAAGTTGAGTTTCTAGTCTTTGAAGACGAAGGGCACGATGTGCTCAAATTCAAGAATAAAGTAACATGTTATAACAAGATCGTTGACTTCTTCAAAAAACATCTAAAGGTTACCTGATCAAGCTTGAGGATACAAGCTCGGCGGAAAAAAGGCAAAATTAGGGCGACGCTCCTACAACACCTTCAACACATACACACACCCAAACTGTTGATTACGTCTGCTAAATGGATAAGATGTTTTTCAGGAAAAGAATATGAAGGACATATTGAAAGCAACCAACGGTAAAGATATATTTTTCGATATGGTTAAAGACCCTTCTCATAATTGAGATAAATCTACTAGTAAACTAGTGATGGTAATATGACATTAATTGATGACATCCGTCGTTTGAAGAAGCAGAAGAAGGCGATTATACTCGCCCACAACTATCAGAGAGCAGAAGCCCAGGACATAGCCGATTACATTGGCGACAGCATCCAGTTATCCAGAAAAGCGGCAGAAGAGAAAGACGCAGAAATCATAGTCTTTTCCGCAGTCGATTTCATGGCAGAATCAGCAGCAATTCTAAACCCAGAAAAAAAAGTGCTATTGCCAAGTGTTGGCGCGAGATGCCCTATGGCTCAAATGCTTCCAACAGAAGAAGTTAGGCTATGGAAAAGACGTTATCCAAAGACGCCAGTTGTGCTCTATGTTAACACGTTAGCTGAGGCAAAGGCTGAGGCAGATGTATGTTGCACTTCTGCAAACGCTGTGAAAGTAATAGGGACTTTAGACGCAGATACTGTGCTGTTTGGTCCAGACCACAATCTTGCGTGGCATGTTCAACAGAAAACTGGGAAAACAATTGTTCCTATTCCAAGGAAAGGCTTCTGCCCTACTCACGTGCTATTTCTTAAAGAAGATATTCAACTTTTGAAAGAGGGATATCCAGATGCTTTGGTGGCGGTACATCCAGAATGCACCTCTGATGTGCAGTCGATAGCCGACTTTGTTGGAAGCACATCCCAAATCTGCAGATATGTGAAAGAGACATCTGGGAGGAAATTTATTATTGGCACAGAGATTGGAATCATTCATCGATTAGAAAAGGAAAACCCAAGAAAGGGGTTCATTGCAGCTTATGAAGGGGCTGTCTGCCCGAACATGAAACTGAA
The DNA here is from genome assembly GCA_964503065.1 of uncultured Candidatus Bathyarchaeia archaeon. Lineage (GTDB taxonomy): Archaea > Thermoproteota > Bathyarchaeia > Bathyarchaeales > Bathyarchaeaceae > JAOUKN01. The sequence continues at coordinate 961 of CAZCYX010000130.1, read as the reverse complement.
TACTTTAGAACGAATCTACGCTTCTCTTAAAGAGGAAATACATCCAGTAACAGTTCCAAGTCAGGTTGCAAAAAAAGCTAGAAGCGCCTTGGAAAAAATGCTCACTATTTAATCGTTCCGATTCTGCTGGATTTGTTGCTATTGAGAAGAGACTATTGCCAATTTGGCTTGCTTTACACCCTTTCTTGTTGCTATTTCTTGAGTTAGTTGTTTGATCTCGTTGGCATCTCCTTTAAGCGCGATGATTTCTAGGCAGTCTCTTTCGCTTAAATGAATGTGCATAGAAGAACAGATTACTTGGCTGTATTTGTGTTGGGTGTCAATGAGGGTGTCTTCTAAGCCTTTGGCTTCATGGTCATAAACCATCACCAACACACCAATTTTTGTTCCCTTCTGTTCATGAAGCCACTTGTATTCATTGACGAAGGCTCTTACTGAATCTTGGATAGCCTTTGACCTGCTGTCATAACCTATGTCATCTATTATTTCATCGAATTCTCTTAACAAATCGGGCGGAAAGGTGGTTCCAATACGGACAATTTTAGTCATATACTCCATCACCTGTGATTTTACATTAAACTTTTGAAGAGAAGGACATTTATGATATATGTTCCTTTCTGCCTATTTTAGACTAAAATAGAGAGGACAGCCGTAAGTATTCTATTTTTTGGTAAGTTCTTGCTATTTTTCGGTTTTGGTGGCTACAGACTCTGGAAGTGACCTCTTTCTCATTATAGCATAGGTAGCACTTACCATCACCACAAAAACAATGGTAACTGTCACAATCAAAAACCATGGTTCACTCCAGATAGGCGCAGCACTAGGCTGCCCCATAAGAGCCCAGGTGCTGAAGTGACTGATGGTTGCCCATGCATAATGTTCGGAGGTGTTCACATGGGTTTCAATAGGAACCCATTCACCGAGCGTAGAGTTCCAACAATGGATCTTCAATGTGTTTTCA
>CAZCYX010000129.1:0-5607 GCA_964503065.1 uncultured Candidatus Bathyarchaeia archaeon | reverse complement strand
ACTCGACGAGGATTGTATCCTCTGAGGAATATATGAGGTATAAAAAGGAACTTTACCATTCCAAAATCATCAAACATGAAATGTGGGATTCCCCTTCCATAGGAAGAAATCTAGGTTTTCAACACGCCAAAGGCTGGATAATCGTTTTTCAAGACATAGACTCTCTTTTCTCTACAGGCACGGATCTTGACTACGAGTACGTCACTGAACTGGATAAGTATGAGAACTGGTTCAAGGTAATGTATCAGGCATTTAAAAGGAAACACATTGTGGCAGCAACTTCGTCACTAAGACCGAGAGACAGCAAAAAAGTCAGTAGGCGGTTTGCTGCTATGGGCTTGAATACCCTAACCCGCATTTCATTGAAACTTCCTCCAATAGGCGTCCAAGATACTATAGTGGTGGGTGCAAGTGTTCCGGGATGTAGCATAGCCTTGTTACATGAAATTGCTGTGAAATTAGCTTCAGATGGAACTGGACCCTATGACCCTGAATTGGCTATAGGGGAAGATTATAAGTTGTCAAGAAGGTTAGGTATGTATGGAAAGGTTTCTTATGAGAAAAGAACTGGAATTTTTGTTAGAACACTCAGTAGAGTAAGTATTGGTTTTGACATAACTAAATCTATATTTTACGCCCTCAAGTGGGCACCTCATTACCTGTTTCCTGGACGATACTGCAAATACCAGAAACACACACTATCAATGTAATAAAGAACTGAGATTTTGAAATAAATTGCGGTGCTACCTTTCAACTGAAACTTTGCTTACTCCAGCTTCTTTCTCAAAGCGTATGACATGTTCGGCTTTTTCGGCAAACGCCTCATTATGTGTAACAGCAATTATCTGTTCTATGGCTTTTAGGCGAGAGATGGCTTCTGCCAACCGGTCGATAGACCCGTCTTCTCTTCCTAGACTTTCTGTGGGCTCATCTAAGAGAAGCATGTATAGTCCATGTCCGGTTCTTGACTGCATGATTAGTTGTCCTAAACCTATCCTGTATGCGAAGGCAAGGAGGGTTCGTTCTCCTCCCGATAGGTTTGTTACGGTTCGTTCGTAGCCTTCTTCGCTCTTGATGAACGGTGTGTATGTCTCATCAATGTTCACAGATAGCATAGGACCCTCTCCGACGAGATCATCTAACATCTGCTGAACTGACCTCTGCAAGTAAGTGACGAATTCACTTCTCAACTTTGGCTGGATACTCCTATAGACTCCACGTATTCCCTCAATAATTTCAAGAATCTTCTCAATCTTTTTCATTCTTTTGATCTTTTGCTGTGCGTTATCTAACCGTTCTCTAAAGTTATCAATTCTCAGTGTAACGTCTTTTTTCCGACTTTCCATTGCTTCCAACCTAGATTTCAAAGCAGAGTATTTCTCAAAAGAAGTATCGCGAAGTTTCCGCATAGTTTCGAGTTCTGTGAGGTCAAATTTGGAGATTTCTTTCCTTGTAACGTCAAGTTGATTGCGAAGCAGTTTTTCTTGCTGCTGTTTCTCTGCGAACTCTTTTTGAAGTTTATTCAGAGAGTTATGTTCTTTAGAATGCTGGTTGCCGAGCTCTTCTATTCGTGGTGTAAGTGATTGTAAGTTGTAAAGGATAGTGTTGATAGTGCTTCGCAGTTTTTCCAGTTCATCAACATCTCTCTGGAGTTCAATGAGTCTTTTTTCATGCTCCGAATTTTCATCTTGGAGGCGTTGAAGAAGACTCCTTTTGTATTCACTTGGCAGGTTTTGGAGGCATAAGGGGCATTTACTTTCTTTTTTTAGGGTTGAGAGGCGGTTCTGAGATTTTTCCATTCCTGTTTTAGTGGCTTCCTGTTCACCCCAAATGCTATTAGCTTGATATTCAAGTGCTTCGAGATGCTTTCTGATTTCCTCAATTGTTTGATCAGATCGAAGTCCTGCTTTTTCTTGAAGTTCATTGCGATAGGATTTTTCTTGTCCCTCTAAGGATTTCAGGCGTTCTTCCAGTTTATTAATGGAGGATTTTTTCAGTTCAATTTCTTCAGACAGCCGTGCACATGTGTCTTCCATATTTACAAGGTCTGCCTGTAGTTTAGCTTCTTTCCTTTGCAGCTCTTCGGTTTGTCTTCTCAGTGCTTCAAGGCTTTGTAGGCGCGAAGTTGCTTCTTTTAGGGCTGCTTCAGCTTTTAGAACATTTGTTTTCAGGTTTCGAAGTTCTTCTTCAATTGAAGAAAATTCTTCAACTGTTTTATTGTAATCTGCTTGTAGTTTGTCGATTCCGACCATGTCAGGGTCTCTTTCGAGGGTTCCCTTCTCAACTCCATAGTCCCTCTGAAAGGTAGCTAAGCTACTCCATGCGACTTCGTAATCGGAAAGACCAAATAGTTGGTCGAATTTCTTCTGTCTTTCACGCGGTGTCATGTCCAGCAGCTCCTTTAAGTGTTCTTGGCGTATCCAAACAACTTCACGGAAAATATCTTTGTCAATGCCGGTAATTGCCTCCAACTGCTCGGCGACTGCTTCACTTTTTGCGCTTGCGATCAACTTGTCTTCTTTGAACAGTTGAAGTTGTTCCATGTCTTGGCTGATGCTTTTTCCTTTTCTCTTTAAGCCTCTGTGGATTGTGTAGGTATTTCCGCCATGAACAAATTTTACGCCTAATTTGCCAGAGTCTTCGCCTTCCCTGAGAAGGTACTCATAGCTTCTGCCTAATGGATCACCAAAAAGAGCAAAATCAATGGCGTATAGGACACTTGACTTTCCACATCCTAGTCCTCCAACTAAACAATTGAAGCCTTCATCAAAGGGCACATTACTTTTGACATGGGAACGAATGTTCTCCAGTTTCACTTCCTTAACTCTCATGGACAAAACCTTCTAACTCTTTCTTCACTTTGGATTCGTCTTTCTTCACTAAAGGTTCCATTACATTGACTGCAAGTTTAGACATTTTTTCGGCTTCTTCTTGACTGTAACGTTCACGAAAAACTTCAAAAAAGTACTCAAACGCTTTCGTTTTAAGGTCTTTCAATTCGCCCTCAAATATAGAACGGATAATCTCTTCTGAAATCTCTATTTCCCTCAACCTCATGAGTGGACGTACCAAAAGCGCTTTTTCAGCTGCATTCCTGATTTTTTTGAGATCAACTTCTCCACGTGTTGCTGAAGTGGGAAGCACTCCCCGAAGTATTGGGATGACCACGACACCTTCTTCATCTACTTTCTCGACTGATTTAACCGCCATATCAGTTATTTTCGCAGGGGTTGAACCAGAGTAGTCATGATCTATGATAATGAAACGTCGGGGAGTCTCAAGTTTAACACGATGAAGTTTCGGAACCCCTTTTTCATTCACTCTTACATGAAAAAAACCTTTCTCGATGGAAGAATCTTCATAACTCACTGTTTCTGTGCAGCCGCTATAGGCAAGGATGCCCTTCTTGAAAGGCATCTTATGTGGACTGTGAACATGACCTCCAGCGTAATAGTTAAAACCGTCAGGAAGGAGTTCCGGTGTGGCTTCAGCTTCCATTTGAGGTGGCTTTAGGCTGGGAATGTCCAGAGCCATGTGAAAGACAAAGACCTTGAAGACGGAAGAGTCTAGAGTAGGTTTGTTTTCCTCAAGAAAAATGGGCAATTGTTCCTCAGTTCTTCTTTTCGTTCTGAAGTTAGGGATGCCATAGACGTAGCAGTTCTTGTTGCGCCAAGATGCACCTTTTTTGCTGGGCAAATAATGAATTAGGCCTGCGCGGTCTAGGGGGTTGAGAATTGTGCCCGTAATCACATTTGGTGCCGAATCATGGGAGCCATCCACTGTAAGAACTGGAATTCCGGCGTCTCTGAGTTGCCTGAAATTTGTTATGGCATTTTCTAAGGTGATGTTCGAAGGACGAGCTTGCTGAAACAGGTCTCCTGCAATTATCATAAAATCGGGTTTTAATTGAATGGTTTTTTCTACAACTTCTTGGAAGGCTTTGTTGAAGTCTTCGCGGCGAACGTCTAAATTGTACTGTGCATAACCGAGATGTAAATCAGCCACATGAACAAAACTGAAAGCCTTCAAACTCTCTGTTCACCTTTTTGGTTGCCATGAGATTTGAGTTTAGTAGTAGTTGCGGCTACCTTTTAAAAGTATTAGAAATCATTTTGGTAGGGTATCTTTACTGTTGAAGTGATTGTAGGTCTTTGCTATTGCCAACACAAGCGTTGATCAGATGGAATAAAATGTTAGTTCGAGCATTTTGTGAACAACTGAAAACTTTCAAAATTGCTGCGCACTCGTATGCACATAATTAAAAGCAAAAAAGCATAGGAAGTAGAAGCAAAGGTAGACTATATGCAAGTTAAGAAAGTAACTTTAGGTGATTTAGAAGCAACCTATTGTTGCATGAGCGAATTACCTCCTGGACACTCTTGGGTTGAGGTTCTGCCAGAGTCTAGGGAATTGTTCAAGACTAACCTTGGCAAACATGTTGAAGGCTATCACGTGTTAGATGGCGACAAGGTTGTTGGTCACATCTACTACGCAACATCAGAGAAGGCACTACTTCCATATAAAATAGAATCAAGGGTAGCTTGCATTTACTGCACCGAAATGTTGAAGGATTACATGCACAAAGGATACGGCAAAATGATGTTTGACTATATGAAAAATGATCTTAAAGAACAAGGGTTCAAAGGTATAATGATTCCTGCGACAGATTTCAAAGAATTCATGCATTATGAACTCTTTCTCAAGCAAGGGTTCAAAGTAATTAAAGAGCATAAACCCTACAAAATTATGTACTTCCCCCTCACAAGGGAAAGAATCAATGTCAAGATTTTAGATTTGGATTATAAGCCTTCGAAAGACAAGGTTGAAGTGACCTTATTTAACAACTTTTTCTGCCCTGTGGGAGCTTATATGTACCATTTAGTAAAGAAAGTTGCTCAAAGCTTCGGCGACAAGGTTAAGATAGTTGAGATTGAGGGAGCACTCGAAACTGTGCGGAGATATGGAACCTTGGAGCCTTTAATCAACGGGAAGATCAAACTAATTGGTCCAGCATCTGAAGAGGATGTGAGAAAGGCAATACAAGAAGAAATTAACCAATTCAAACTTTAAGGCTTGTAGAATATGTTTATTTTTGAAGTTCGTTGATTTTAGCTTATATTAATCCCGTTTTGTATTAGATCTGCAACAACATATTCTAGACCTATTTTCTTTAGTTTTTCTGCTTTTGGGATTCCGGTTCTTAGGTCCCATTCTCTTTCTTTGTAGTACTCATTAAGCATTGGTTCCATTTCGAATATTGCACCTTTTGAGTTGCCGTTTGGAAGCGGTTCTTTCAAGAATCTTTTAGGTAGGTAGTCGTCTTTTCTTCGGATTCCTTCTCGAACGATGTAAGCCCTTTCTATGTTAACTATTCTTTCTCCAATCTCGAACATAATGTCTTCTGTAAAGCGAAAACCTGTTGTAGCTTCAGCAATTTCGGCGGCTCTTTTGAGGGGTAGTAATTCCATGTTTTCAGCTAAGTTTTTGCAGGTCTCTAAGGAATCTATTATTGCACACCAGTTTTCGAAATAACGTACAAGTTTTCCTTTTCCTTTAGATGCAAGCCTTAGAGTTGCCTCTGGGACGCCGAACATTTCCTTGCCTCTT
>CAZCYX010000128.1:0-5644 GCA_964503065.1 uncultured Candidatus Bathyarchaeia archaeon | reverse complement strand
TGAGTCAAGGTTGGGCCGTCTTCAACAACCAAAACTCGTTTACCTTTTGTAACCTCTGAATCATCTACGGTTATTGGTGAAGCAGCTTCAATTATAGTGGCTTTGGGATTTACCATCTTTATGTTTTTACGGACAGTTTCAATGTTCATGGGATCAGCGGTGTCTACCTTGTTGATAACCATTACATTTGCCATTCTTAGGTTCGTTTCTCCGGGATGGTAGGTTAGTTCGTGGCCTGGTCTATGCGGGTCAGCAACTACGATGTGCAGGTCTGATGCATAGAAGGGTAAGTCGTTGTTACCTCCATCCCAAACAATTATGTCTGCTTCTTTCTCTGCTTCTCTCAAAATCGTTTCATAGTCAACCCCAGCATAAACCACAATTCCGTTGTTAATATGTGGCTCATACTCCTCTCTTTCTTCGATGGTACATTCGTACTTGTCTAAGTCTTTGTAGGAGGCAAACCTCTGACAAACTTGTTTACGCAAATCGCCATATGGCATGGGATGCCGCACAACAACCACGTTAAAGCCCATAGTCTTCAATATGCTGCAGATTCTTCGTGATGTCTGACTTTTTCCAGAACCAGTTCTAACCGCACAAACCGAAACAACTGGAACCTTGGCTTTTAACATTGTAGTGGATGGACCCATTAATCTGAAGTCAGAGCCGTTAGCCAATACTATGGAAGCTTTGTGCATAACGTATTCATGAGGGACATCACTATAGGCGAAGATAACTTGGCTTACATTATGTTTTCTAATAAGTTGGGGCAGTTTTTCTTCTGGATGAATGGGTATGCCGTTAGGATAGTTGGAACCTGCTAACTCCTTTGGATAGTTTCGCTTTTCTATGCCAGGTATTTGCGTAGCCGTGAAAGCCACAATTTCGTATTCATCGTTGTCTCTAAAGTAAACGTTAAAGTTATGAAAATCCCTTCCAGCCGCCCCCATTATAATAACTCGAACCTTCTTCATACTTTTTCCTCAATAAAAAGATGTGTAACTCGACTTATGCTTCACTATAATTTAAGAATTTCCAATTGCAACTTCACTAATAAGTGGAAAGTTGATTTCCAAACTTAATACAGGTTATTTGTGTTTTTTCTGCATGCCGCATTAATCTCAAAAATGTTAACTAGACGCTCAATTAACCCTTTTTGGTGCATTCAATTAGTTTTGGGCACACTAAACATTCATCTGGAATTAAACGTTTTTTCAAGTTTTCGTAGTGAGGGCATTCAAGGGAGGGTTTAGGCAGGGCTGGTGCTGTGGGTTCTGGGCTTTTGGGAGGGCTATCCTCAACGTTTACTTCTGTAAGACAGCGAGGACAGGCATAATAGGTCTTTCCTAACGTAGTTGCGAGGTCTCTAACCTTAACTGCATCTCGAAAAACCTTTCCACAGGTGGGGCAGATGAAGTATTCGTAAAATCTTGTTACGTTCTCTACCTCTACTTCACGTCTTTCAGTTCCATTGAAGTTCAAGCTGTCTACCTAAAGAAAATACGTTTCTGAGATTTCAAATACTTTCGTTCATCACTGTAATATATCAAAAACAGATATTCACTCTAATACACATCTTAGTTCCAACTTAAGGAGACTCAATACAATGTGGAAAGAAGGCGAAGAACCCACAGTTAAATACGGTACACCAGACGACTTTGATAGATGTCTCCCTCTGTTTGAGGAGCTTTATCATGGTGATATAGGACATAATTTCAAAGCGATTTTTGACAGTTTTACAAGAAGCAAGAGAGATTGTGTTTTGATAACAGAACAACAAGGAGAAGTGGTTGGAATCCTTGTAGGCAGCTACCACTTAGACATCGATTGGGAAGGCAAGGTAGCAAGAATACAGGCATTGGTTGTTGAAAAGAGGTATCGAAACAAGGGAATAGGCAAAAAACTAGTTCATAATTTCTTGCACAAAGCAAAGAAGGAAGGGTGTTGTGCAGTTAGGTCTCGGGTAAATCACAGGAACCAAATCGCATGCTCCTTCCATAAAAGACTTGGCTTCGAAAAAGCTAGGACCTATGAATACATTCTAGAATTGTAACAATAATCTCTACCTTTTCTCATTTCTAGTTCAACGCTTTTGAGCAGAAATAAATGTTTTCATTGCCGCTGCACTAGCGTGTGCTAAAGTTTCGCTTACATTCATTGGTTCTTGCACAGATCCTGCTAAGAAAATTCCTTTCAAAGGGGTTTTGTGTGTTGCAAGTTCGGGATGCGCTTCTTCAAAAAAACCGTCTTCATTCAACGGGATTTTAAGTTCTTTTTGAAGGTCTGTTCTTGGTGTTAATCCTGTTTCCAAGACAACAAGGTTTGCTGTTATGGAGAGGAGTTTTGAGGTTGCTTGATCATAAACGTCGATTGTAAGCGATTTGTCTGGTAGTTCTCGGATTTCAGAGGGTTCACCATGTATAAGGTTAACTTCTTTTTCTCTCACTTGCCTATAGAATTTCTCAGCGTGTTTACCAACTGATCGTAGATCAGTGTAACAGATGTAGGCTTCAACTTCATTTCCGTATTGATTCTTTAAGAAGTAGGCATGCTTTAGTGCATTTACGCATCCGATTTTGCAACAGTACTCGAGGTGCTGTTCGTCTCTTGACCCAACACATAAGACGTAGACGACGCTTTTCGGCTTCCTTTTATTGTCAATTCTCACAATTTTTCCTTCTGTAGGTCCACTGGAACTGCACAGTCTCTCGTATTCCATTCCAGTGATTACATTTCTGTAAACACCGTACTTGTATTGACCAAATTTTTCTGCATCATAAGGTTTGAACCCAGTCGCAACAACAATTACATCTGCTTTGAGCCTTTCTTCTCTATCTTTCTCTTCATAGTTAACCGCGTTTTCTGGACAAGCGTCTCTACAAGCCGTGCACGAGCCGTCTTTGAAGTGTAGACAAGTTTTCTTATCAATGAGGTACTTTTGTGGAAAGGGGAAAGGGGATGGCAAATAGATGGCTTTTCTGGTGCCTAGACCCATCTCGTATTCCTTTGGGACATCGACTGGACATACCTTGGAACATTCACCGCAAAGAGTACATTTTTCTTCATCTACGTACCGAGCCTTTCTAATTGTATCAATGTGAAAATTTCCTATGGACCCGTTGACTCTATCAATCTCTGAATAATGAACAATTTTGACTCTTGGATGTTCAACGACGCTTTGAACCATTGGCTTCATTATTTCAGTAGCGTTTTCTAATGTTGGAAACACTTTGTGAAGAAGTGGTGTGTGTCCTCCAAGGCGTGTTTTTTGTTCAACCAAGTAAACATCAAATCCAACTCTTGCCAAATCAATGGAGGCTTGAAGGCCAGCGATTCCTGCACCTATTATCAAAGCCGAATGTTTTTCACTCATTTGTATCACACAGCACCAAGCTAAGGCACAATAACTCCCCATCTTTCTATTCTTTGTCTTCTATTGCTTCTATTTTATTTTATCTTTTCATTTCTTCTACATTTCTAATGTCAGTAAAGAACCATGATATTGTTAATATCAATATCCCTGATGCTGCACACGCCAAGAAAAGGTTAGCTGTTCTTGTGACTTCAACTATTGCTCCTGAAAGAATCATGCCGAATGGAGATGCGGCAGAAGCCATGCCCCAGTAACAGAATTTACCCTGCCTAGCATTTTCGCAGGAACAACATTTTGTGTTATCGTCTGAATTGACACGTTAGCTACTGGAATACAGAAAGCCAAGATTAATTATCCTATTGCCATAAACCAAAATAGCCATGTAGGCGCAAGAACTACAGGGGCATATCCCATGAAAATGATATATGCAGAAACCACAATCGCAAATCATTTTCCTTTTGAACCGTTTTACCAGTGACATTAATAATCCTCCAGCAATCATTCCTCCTTTGACAAATACCGAAACAAGTGCAAAATCTGAAGCTTCTCCCAAATGGTCGAATTTTACATAATATGGAAGCTGAGTAGAAAGAGGTGTGAGCAAGAAATTCAATGCAGTTGCCAGCAGAATAAAGGTTAGGAAACTTCTTGCATTCTTGATAAAGGCTAAGCCTTCTCCAAATTCCTTTGTAAAAGAAAGATTCTCTTGGCTCTGATCTTGCTCCTTTCTTACAGAGGGTGTTTTGACTATCAAGAGAGGTATTCACTGCTACTATAAAAGTGGCAGCATCAATCCAAAGAATTTGATCGATTTTCCAGAGTCCCAACAAAGTAGCTACAATAACTGGTCCTAGAAAGTTTATGAGGATAGAAATTAAGTTACCCCGTTTATACGGCTTAGTTTGTCCTGAGGAACCATTAATGGAACGATAGCTGATACTGCAGGATTAAAAAAGCTTGAAATACACCTCTAAGAGCAAGTAATGCTAGAATCTGCCAAATTGACACAATATCTAACGAAAACAGAAAGATGAGTACTAACGTGGCTAAGGCTTGTAAGAAGTCTACAATGCAAATTAATGCTTTACGGCTCCATCTGTCCACAAACACACCAGCAAAAGGAGCAAGAATTATCATAGGAGCAAAACCAACAAGGGAAGCAAATGACAAGTACAAAGGACTTTAATCTCTACAGTTATCCACCAAATTATTACAAATGACGCTAGATGACCCTGACAATGAAACCAATTGTCTTGACCAGAAGAATAAATAGTTTCTAAATGTCTCTTGATTAGCTTGTGCTTCCATATTTCATCATCTTTTTGGGTTTGATTTTCAAACAGCTCAGATGAAAGACGCTAGACGGATTAATGAGGGTTGCGCCTTTGCTAATGAGCATAGCCAATGGTCACAATAGTTAATTATTATGAGAAAGTAAGTGGTCAATTAGTTGGTCACTGATTAGTTTGTAAACCGCTTGGAATCTTTCAACCTTGCAATGCCGTGAAGGATTACCTCTTGATTTAATTGTTGAGCACGCAAAATTCGGATTTCGAATCCATATGCACAATGTTAATGATTCATATCTGCTCTTCATATGGCTTAAATAAAATACCATTGAATCTTGTATTATGTGTAAACTTCCTCACCATTTCTGAGCGTGAATTGAAATGAATAGACTTAACCTGCAAGACTTGAAACGAGAAGCGGTTAGGATAAGAAGGAAACTTGACAAGATGACGGATCGACAAGAAAAAGAAAAAGTATTAAAGACCTATGCAAAACTACTTCATGAAATATTGGAAATGAGAAAAGTCGAAGCCGAGAAACCAATTATGTTGATTCGAAGCGAATAGGTCTCTCACACATAATTAGATAATTATGCAGAAAAATAATAGAAGTGACTTTACGGGATTAAAGACTTGAGTTTTTCAAATGGATTCTTATGCTTCTTACATTGCTTGACAACTGTGATTCTTCCGTATTCGGTTTTTATTACTTCCATGACACAACCACAATCGAAGTTAATCCTTTCTATTTGATTCATCAAGATTCACCTATAATTTTCCCTTTTTATTGAACCCTGACACAATGAGTGGCAGAGAGAGTTCGTTTCCACGCCTCTAATCTCAGGGAAGGTAGAGAAATGAATAGGTTCCACTCTTCCTCTGGACTCCCACAAATCAAGTGGAGGGGCTTTATGGACGAACTCTTTCAGACATGCTTTCTTTTTCGGGATCATAGAGAACCATCAACTGAGGTGTCTCA
>CAZCYX010000127.1:0-5735 GCA_964503065.1 uncultured Candidatus Bathyarchaeia archaeon | reverse complement strand
GCGGAAAAAGTCCTCGAGGTATTCAATGATTCCACGGTTGTTGGTGCCACATGTCATATAGTGCCAGAACACCCAAAACTTAGTGAAACAGTTTTCTTTCAGTTCTATAACCTGCTTATTCGGTTTTGCTCCAAGTTCAAGCCTCACTCCCGAGGAGAGTTCCTTGCAGTCAAGAAAAAGAGTTTTCTGGCTGTTGGTGGATTTGACGAAACTATGCCATGCCTAGAAGACCACGAACTTGCACACCGACTGTCCAAACTTGGAAAATTCGTATTTATCAAAGACCTCGTTGTATATGAGTCATTAAGGCGGTTCCGAAAACTAGGTTTTTTCAAAGTTGTTGGCACATGGATAACAGATTACGTTTCTTTTATGCTATGGGGAAAACCCGTATCAAAGGTTTGGTCTCCAGTTCGCTGAAGCACATAAAACTTAAAACCGCTATTGTTAACTCAAGCTTACAACCATAATCAACAGAGCCATAGGGTGACTACAAATAAAATGAGACGCTCACCACGAAAACTCCTTGGCTTAATGAAGCGTTCTTTTACTCCAAATAATCCCTATCATGCGCAGTGGCTCCTAACACGCAGATGTAACTACCGCTGTAAAGGTTGCACTGTTTGGCGCGAGCCCAAAAACCAAAAAGAGCTATCAACAGACGAAGTTAAAGAAGGCTTAGACATCCTAGAAAAGTTAGGCGTAGTGGAGATTGTACTCTCAGGTGGAAACCCCCTATTACGAACCGACATTGCTGAAATCATTGACTACGCCTCACAACGCTTCATAACAACAGTCTATGACAACGGCAGTATGGCAGTGAAAAAAATCGATGCCTTACGTAACGCAGATTTCGTCGCCATTTCCTTAGACACATTAAACGAAGAAAAGAACGACTACATAAAAGGGGTTCCAGGCGCTTGGAAAAAAGCAATGGAAGCCATAGAAATTCTTCAAAGAGAGGGTATTAACGTAGGAGTCTCACCCACAATCTCCCAACTAAATCTAAACGAGATCATCAACTTCACAAAATACTTTACATATAACGGCATTCCAGTCTGGTATTGCATATACTGGTATGACTACCCGTCAAAAAACCGACTGTTCGAAATAGGGAAAAAACAAGATGAATTTGAAATCACTGATGTAAAAACAATGGCGAAAGTCTGTGACTCCCTAATGGAAATGAAAAAAGGGCGAAAGGGAATTTTTATCACCAACAAAACACTGGAAGCCTTAAAGCAATTCTTCCTGAACGGACAAAGAACATGGGAATGTAAGGCTCTCCAAAGTTTCTTAATGGTAGATCACCTTGGCAATGTTGCAGGTTGCCATCTACGGGAACCTGTTGCTTCCATATTTGAACTACCTGACGTTTGGAACAGCCAAAGATTCAGAAGCCTTCGAGAAGAATTCAGTCAATGTAACCAATGTGCTTATCTCTGTTACATTTTCTATTCTCTTCACTCAAACGTCTTAAGCAACCTAGAAATCCTCCAAGACCAATGGAAAAACGCCAAGTCCTTAATATAAAAACCTCAAGAATACAAAAACGTTAAACAACCCCAACAATGTCATCAACTTCTTTCCTGTCGTCTTAGATTTTCATGAGACACGATGAAACCACCTGAAATAATATTTTTAACAACCTTAGCGCCTTCACCTAATTCCACATTTCCTCCAGAAAAAAGAGAAAGTCTCACTAAAGCATTTGGACCCAAATGAACTGAACCTTTAGCATTCACTGATCCATTTATTACGGTGTTTTTATCAATAATAATATCCTTTCCAGCCACTAAATCCTTTTCCATAATGACATTGCATCCAATTTTCACATCTTCAGACGCTTGAACACTACCATGAAAACAACAGTCATCTCCTATTGTCAGACGCCCTTCTACCACAATATTCTCTAACATTTCAATCTCTGAAGGAAATTCCACATCACCAAATATCTTGATCGTGTCTGTATCAATTTTGGAAATCTTCTTTTCATTAAGATTCACTAGGGTTCGTTGCAAACCTTCTGGAATGTATTCTTTGACAAAAAATGGCAACATGAGTCCCGGTGAACCCAAGGCAGTTTCACCAGTCCCTTTAAGGATTCTCCGTGGTCCATGATTTCTCGGGCGTTTCAACTCTAGGATAGCAGGTAAGAAGAGAAATATGGTAAAACCGCCTAATGCTAGGATCAAGAGGATAATTAACCAAAGAGTTTCAAGCATCTATCTCACATCAGTACTTTAGTATGTTCTCTAGGTAATCATTTCCTCCATTATGACACGTTTTTACCCATCTGTGACGGTTATTTCCAGAAACCTTTGATATACAAAGATCAAGGAATGCCTTCGTGCAAATCACCATGTTATATAAAAAGACTAGGAACAGCAAAGGTATAAGGCGACACGCCTCTTTTCGTTGATCGAGATAAGCACCTATACCAACTTCGAAGAAGGGTGCAAAATTTCCTGTTGTGCTATAAACAGCAATAGAAAGAGGAACCCAACATAGTGTAACCCAAGAGGGTGACTGAGTAAAAAATATTATTGCCCCAAGGAGCCAAGCCAGTCCCACAAAGATCGGAAGAAAATACACGTTAAGCAATAGAATCCCATCAATCTTCTCTCTTAAACTCAAGTTTTTACTTCTTATCAAGGACCATAAATGTTTAAAGGCGCATTGCATATGACCCTTCGCCCACCTACACCTTTGATGCCAGTAAGATCGCCAATCTTCAACGGTTTCTTCATAGCATTCGGCTTCATTGATATAACGAACCTTATATCCAGCAAGATACACCTGAAAGGTTAAGTCTGTGTCTTCAGCTAGTATGTTTAGGTCCCATCCCCCGAGGCAGTCTATTAGATGTTTTCTGAACCCTCCGACAGTTCCGCCAAATTGCGGGATAAGTTGGAGATCATCTCTGGCTTTTTGATCAACACGGTAGCCACCGATTCGTTCTAATGCCATAAGCCTTGTGACTAAAGAATTGGGTTCGTTCAAAACTATAACTCTTCCTTGCACTGCTCCTACTTTTGGATCGGCAAAATGAACAGTTAGTTTTTCAAGGATGTCCTGCTGTGGGTAGTAGTCGGCATCAAAACAGCAAATTATTTCACCCATTGCATATTTTAATCCTTCATTTAACGCGACTGACTTTCCTTTCCCACCATCTTCACGATGAATCACTCTCATTGTCTCATTCTTCTTGGCAAATTTATCGACGATTTCACTTGTTCCATCCGTAGATGCATCATCTATCACAATAATCTGGAGCTTGTCTTCGGGGTATGTCAGTTCAGTCATTCTTTGGAGAATTCGTCCAATTACTCTTTCTTCGTTATGAGCTGGAATGAGAACTGATACTGTGGGTTGATGTATCATGCCTTGAGGAGTGTAATGAGATCGCTCGTGATGATAATAGAGTGTCACAAGTGTGAAAATATAGTGGCGAATGAGGTAGGCCAACATAATTATAACCAAAATGATGAAAACTAGATTCAATATTATACCTATACTCACTTCCCTTTATCTTCTCCTTGATATTCCAGAGCCGATAGGACAGAAAGACCAAGAGACCAAACAGGTACTAACCAAACGAAATCTGTGGCCGGTCCCAAGATAAAATTAACTAGACTCGAGGTTCCAGTTTCAATTCCAGTTGCGACAGTAATTAAAGATAAACGAACTAGATTCCATGCCACTCCTATTAAGTTGCCCATCCCTAACCAAGCAATTTTGCACCAAAGTGGACCCTTAAGAGGCAATGTTAAGATAATAAATAGTATGTTGAAAACTAGGATTGTGACGAGGGCTGAGATTTCAAGTAGTTGCGCAAAAATGTATAAAAAGAATATGGTAAATATTGCACCAATTAACATATGTGCGTATAGAGGCTTTATTTTGTCAGCATCAGAAGTAGACTTTTTCCGTAAAGATGACGCTCTAATCTGCCCCCTCTAGCCAATTAACTAGTCGTTATCATTTAGGTAAAAGATTTTTCATCAGGTGATTAGAAACTGTAGACATCTCCTTCAATGACCCTATCTTTAGAAACTTTTAACGTTTCAGATAAAAATCCTGCAATCTTCTCTGGATTTAGTTCATACTTAAATTCGATTGTCCATTTGCTGCCTTCTCTAATAAGTTTTGGGATTACAGAATATTGTATGCCGCACTCAAATTTTTTCTGCAGAGATTGGCGGCTGGAAATAACAAGACCACTTGTATTTTTAGGCTGATTTTCATCATAGGTTGTGTAGTTTTTGAATTTCCACTCGAATCCATTTTTTGTAATTTCAGTTTTTTGAGGGAAAGGAAAAGACTCTTTGTAGGTGAAAACTCTATCTTTAATGGCATAAATATGGAAGGCACCCTCTTCTATTCTAAAGCTGTAGACCACGATTCTGGCTTCTTTGGAAAACTGGACAAAATCTTCCCAGCAATCACACTTGACGAAGGGTGAATATGCTTTTCTAGTTATCATCATTTCTATCACGTCGCTTTCCTGAGAAATCTACAGTTTATAGCCTATTTTTCTAAGAAACTCTTTTCTGGCTTCAACATCCTTTTCAGTTTCAACTCCCTTATTCTTCATACCATCAATGACGCCAAGGATCCCTCTGCCTTGGTCAGTTTCTGTGACAATTACTTCTAAAGGGTTAGCTGTTGCTGCGTAGATGCAACATACTTCTGGCACTTCCTTGATCTTAGTTAAAACGTTGATTGGGTAAGCGTTCTTCATGAAGATTATAAAAGAGTGCCCACAGGCTAAGTCCAGTGCGTAACGAGATGCTAAGCTCTTCAATTCTTCATCATTGCCTTCACATCTTATCAGGCATGGTCCTGAACTCTCGCAAAAACCGATGCCAAACTTGATGTTAGGAACTGAATTCACTAACGCCTCATAGAGGTCCTCAACGGTTTTGATGAAATGAGCCATGCCTAATATTACGTTGCATTCCCTTGGTACTTCTATCTTTACAGTTTTAAGCTCCATCCATCTCACCCACTATAGGTGTATGGTTTCATGTTATAAATGAAGAACCCCTTAATCATCCTTAGCTCAGAGGCACATTTCACTTACTGAAAGTAGAATTATGGCAATTATTAAACCATTGATAAGGTTATTCAATCAAGGAGAGCTTTTCCTTTAAATATCTGGAAATTTTCATAGGAAAAGATTTAAGACCCTAGGATTTTAAATTAATTATTGGTTACTACTTATTAGAAAAGAGATGGAGGAAATGAAAAGGTTTGTATTAAAATCAGTATTTGCTTTATGCATAGCGAGCTTATTGGGGCCGTTTAGTACACTTGTTCCGGCGTTTGGTCAAGAGTGGGTTTCTTTTGCACCAGATTCAAGATATGTGGATTTGAATTTCTGGATGGAAAATCAAACAGTTTACGTCATGGTTACCATAACCTTTCCCACCCCTTGCCATAATGTGTCAGATTGGGGACAGGTAACAAGGGATGGCTATAGCCTCTCAGTGAATTCGGAAATCTGGCGATGGACGGGTATTTGCGTCCAGATAATATGGCCAGTATCCCACACCTATGATCTTGGATGTTTAGAGGAGGGGTACTACGCTTTTACCTTTAAGGCTTGGGGCTTCTCAGTCAAGAGCATAGAGTTCACCGTCGGTCAGCCAAAACCTGTATCGTGGGTGAAGGTTGCGGGATGTGTCGACTATTATGGTGTGGACTCTGCCTTTGGTTGGCTCAACGTTTTT
>CAZCYX010000126.1:0-5755 GCA_964503065.1 uncultured Candidatus Bathyarchaeia archaeon | reverse complement strand
CGTCATATTGGTTCTATTCCCAAATTCGATCCGAAAACATGGAACCTTGTCGTATATGGTGAGGTAAAGAATCCTCTTTCTCTTAGATGGAATGACATATTAAAACTACCCAGTATCACAAATACCTCCGATTTTCATTGTGTTGAAGGATGGAGCGTGCTAAATAACAAATGGGAAGGAATCTCTTTTCGCACAATCATTGAAATGACTAAACCAAAAGACCATGCCAAATGTGTGACCTTCGGATGCGACGACGGTTACACAACCTCCCTACCCATAACAGACTTACTTGAAGAGGAAGTTTTGCTTGTCTATAAACTCCAAGATGAACATCTTGAGCCAGAACGTGGAGGTCCTTTACGTCTCATAGTCCCCCACAAATATGCCTACAAAAGTGCTATGTGGGTGAGAAAAATCAAATTCACTTCCATGCAAGAAGTAGGTTATTGGGAATCAAGAGGATACAGTAATACTGCTGATCCTTGGAAAGAAGACAGATACGCAAATAATTATTGAATTAAGTTTTGCAACAAAGAACTATTATTCTATAGGCCGAGAAGTGCTTAGCGGCTTTTGGGTTTCTGCCTTTTGTCCAAGGCTTTGTTTAAGCGTTTGTCTAATCTGTATTCTGCTCTGCACGGGTGACCCTCTGCTCTGAATATTTGAAGTTTCTTTAGTATGGCGATAACTGACCAGAGTGTGCCAAGTTTAATGTTTTTTTGGTGAGAGCATACATATCCGCTGTGGTTTGACAAGATTTTCTGGGCAGTTTTTACGTCGATTTTTCCATTATGCTGTTTGAGTGTGTTATAGATTGTTGTGTATCTAGACACCGAGTCCCAGCATCTTTCTTTTCGGTTTTCTATATCTAGCATTTCAGGATGAAGAAAATGGTTGGTGCTGACTAGGAATCTGCTGCCATCTTCGGGGCTCCGCACTCTTACTTTCTCTGGAGACACTTCAACAACAGCTATACTGCCATCCTTGTCCGCGAGCAGATAGTTGCTTAAGGTTGAGAGGTGTGTGTTTGTAAGAATTTTGACGCCTTCTTCTACACAGGCACATTTGTCGAGGATACATCTAATCGCGAGAGGAAAGTTGATACCAGGTCTGACTGTTCCTATTACTCCAGTCATGGCTACGGCTAAACCTTTCTCGTTTACGCCATCTTCTCTTCCGACAAAAATGTCTGAGTGGCCTACGCTCCAGTAACCATCTTTAGGACAGGTTAGATAGCTTTCCGCGTATTCCTTAAACCTGTAATAGAAGTCGTAGTTGCGACCGAACACAACGTCAGAACCGTTGAAAATTGCGAAAACGCTGCACGCAAAATCAGGGAGGTCAAAACAACCGACGCTCAGAATGGAGGCTACCAACTGTTCGTATGAAGCGTGACATGCATCTGCAAATCCTTGGATTTCTTCTAAGATTTCTGGAAAGATCCGTTTGACCTCTTTTTCGCTTCTTCTTCCAAAATCGAGTTTCTCGCTTGATTGTTTTGAAACTTTGAAATCGTGCTTATACAAGATTGTTCCATATTGATGACCCATTTCATAATATGTACCTCTTACTCTAGGATGAAACATGAGAAATCACACTTGCTGACGAAATTTTTCTTTGAGGCTTTCAATGGGCTTTCCCAGAACCTTAATGTTTTCCACATCTCCTTCACCGAGACCTCTCTTCATAGCTTCTTGTATCACTGGCATCTTCTCAGGCTTCAAGCCAGCAAGAAGAGTTCCAACCGTCTCGACGGCAACTGCATCCCTACCAATCACGAGGACGTCTATGTTTATTCCCTTGAGTGCGGCAGGGCCTGAATAGATATAAGTGGCATCTAAAACGGCGAGATCTATGCCACCAATTGCCTCATAGGTGTCAAGAAGAACTGAAACCAGCTTCTTGTGAAACCTCGCTTTCTTTCTTTCAGGAACCAAGCCGAAGAGATTTTTCAAAATGGTCCCTTTATCATATCTACGTAACGCATGAGTGCTTACGAAGACATTAGGCTTGAAGAGTATATGAGAAAAGCCCATTTTCTCATCAGCAATTTGGACTTCTCTGGTGTTCATATCATCTGAGAGATTGAAGGGCACAACTCGTTTGGTGAAGACCTCCTTGTAGATCTGAAGTCTTTCTAAACCAGTCCCTCTGTAGTTGTCTGACTCGGCTATGAAAATCTGTGGGGCTCTGCTGAAGCTATTAATGATAGCGTTAACTACGCTGACTGTAGGATGATTTTTCCCTTTATGGTCAAAGATTCCTGGCTTGATGACGACAAATCTCTCCGTTGTGTTCAAGTCATCTATTTCTCCGATGAGTTCAAGCGCTCCTTTCAGAGACTCTTGGGCATCTCCATTGAACTCGACTAAGGCAACCTTTGACACCACAGCTGGCACCTCGTTCTATCAAAGCCAATTTAACTATGTAGCCTTTCAATGACTCCATTCTTCGAGTGCTTTCTTCATGTGTTTGATAGCTTCTTCCTCGAAGGGTCTAACTTTCCTGAGTAGCTCTGCTCCTTTCTTTCGATTCTCTAGTTTCATCTCGCCTTGGAACTTAAAGGGGAAGATTCGTGTAAACTCTTTCATAAGCCCCAAGCTTTTCTCGTAACACTCAGCAGCTTTCTTTAGGTGTTTCGACTGGTTCCCAGAATATTTCTTGGCAAGTCGATTTAGGAATTCTTTAGACACCCACCGACCTTCAGCGACGCAAGCGCCAACATAGCTATTACCATGGTAGTTTTGTTTTTCTTCCAGCAGGTTTTCTAGAACATTAGCCCATTCATCTAACGCTGCAGGACCTCCAATATAGTTGTCAAGAATTGGGACTTCAGCTGCGGCGAAGTTGATGGCTCTCTCAAGCGCCCCTCGGTCAGCAGCGGCACTATTCACCTTGACATTTTCTCGGAAGAAGAAGGCATCGATACAGCCGGGTGCTCTTAGGTCGTAGAAGGAAATAGGTTCTTCAGGTTTTCCCGGGTTGACGATGCTTCGAAAGGTACTTGTTATGTAGGAGTTTCCATCATAGCCTTTGACAATTCCGTATTCTGGTACTACTAGTCCCCAGAGAACTACAGGTCTATCTCTTTCGTCTATCTCTCGTTTGATCTTCTCGAACAGTTTCCTTGCTACTTCAATTTCCTGAGGTGTTGGATTGCCCTCTTTTGCTGGATAAGAATGTGGATACTCGTAGTGTTCTATCGTCCATCCGAGACTTTCGGTTCCTTTATGAATTTGCTTCCAAGTTTCGATGGGTAGGGCGGTTGGTCCGGAAGGACAGGTTACGCCCTTAGAGACATTGATTATGAAGGCGTAACCAGAATGACCACCTATGTCAACAATGTCACAGTCAACTCCTAAGGCTCTTAGTGATCCAGCCATCGCGCCAGTGTAGGACAGCCAGCATGGCAGATACTCAACTTTTTTACTTATCACCTTTTTACTCAATGGTTTTCCCTCAATCAAACCTTTGGTGTAGCGTCTCCGTAGAAGTTCTCTTTTCTGTTCTTCTCTTCGAGCAGAATCCTTATACACTGCTGCTGTTGCGTTTAACAGTTCTTTACCGTCTACTGTTAGACTGTATTCTCCCCTAGTTATCTTACAGACGAGTCCTCTTTTCATGAGCTGGTTTAAATGGTTAGCAAGAGCTGTTTTGGATAGTTCTGTGTGTTGCATCAATTTAGAGAAGTCATGTTCTCCCCGTAGGAGGAGTGCAAGTATCTGTATCCTTGCAGGATGGGCGGCAGATCTTAGTAGTTCGGCTATTCCATTAGGAGACTCGAAGAGAATGCTTTGTAACTGTTTATCATCAATATTCTTACTCAAGTCAAGCTACACCCAAAGCGAACCAACCTATGTGCTCAGCGCCATATAAAAGTTTCGATATGAATGAACTAAAGTACTAATTTTCATGAACAACTCCGTCCTTGCTGGGGTCCTTAAGAAGCCTGAAGAAGCGACTAATCCTTAAAAGGCCTCTAGTTTTGTAGGAAAGGATTGTATCGTTTTTCCTGTCCAATGGTGGTAGGAGGACCATGCCCAGAATAAACTTTCACGTGGTCAGGTAATAGCGCTAGTTTATCTCTTATCGAGTGCATGAGTTCTTTGTAAGATGCGTCGGGGAAATCGTATCTGCCTATAGAACCCGCGAATAAAGTGTCTCCAGTGAAAACGTAGTCATCACCTAAAAGGGATATACCGCCTTTACTATGCCCCGGAGTGTGGAGAACCTTGAGTTTAATGGTTCCTACTTGAATTATGTCTCCTTCATGTAATATTTTGTCTGCTGGAGGAGATGTTGAACGAAGACCAAAAAATGTTAAGAGATTCGCATTTGTATCCGCTAACTTCGGGGCATCGTACTCGTGAATCAAAATTTTGGCGCCAGTCAACTCTTTCATGATTTTATTACCAGATGTGTGATCAGGATGCCCATGCGTATTAACTATGTATTTGATCTTTAAACCGTGTTTTTTGGCTTCAGCCAATATTCTTTCAGCTTCAGCCTTCGTGTCAAAGCCGGGATCAATTACAAGGGCTTCTTTCGTTTCTGTACAGCCCACTAAGTAACAGTTTGTGGCTATCATGCCAACCGTAAACATCTTTATAAACACGCATTTGTCACCTTACCATACTTTTGTTCACTTTTCTGATAAGCTATTCAAATAGATTATTTGAATGTACAGATATTAAATAAAAAGGGATACGTGACATGAAAGAAAAAAGATACTGCAGCTTTTGTGGAAAAGAATTAGTCTTGAAGACTCTTTATGACGGAAGCAAAGAGAAGTACTGTGATGACTGTGATCACGTATTTTTCCGCACTCCGTCTCCATGCGTTATCGTAATGGTTACAAATACAAATAGGGTTTTGTTAGCCAGAGGAATTGGGTGGAAGCATCCCTACTGGGCTCTCATCTCTGGTCACATCAGATCCGGAGAGACTGCTGAAGAAACAGCTATTCGAGAAATCTACGAAGAAGTTGGCTTAGAAGTCCCTAGTCTGGAATTCCTTAGAACCTACGCTACTGAGGCCCACGACCTTCTAATGATAGCATTCAAAGCGGAAACAAAAAATACTTCTATCAAAAAATCGCAAGAACTGGAAGATGCAAACTGGTTTGAATTGTATCATCCATTACCCATGCGACCAGAATCTACAGCAGCCCACGTTATCAAACACGTGTTTCCAAAAATAACGTATATGAACTTGAAAAAACTAGAAAAAACTAGAAAGACAATTGCATAGGAAAGAAACTGGTGGCAAAGTCGCATAGATGCCAATAACAAACAGAAGATTTAGGACGTGAGGTGAGTTTGAGAAAAGATTTAGATGAATGGAGTTGGCGTGTGAAAAATGAAGACGCTGGTTATGCTCTTTCAAGATTTCTTATTGCTTTTGATGAGTTAAGAGCGAGGTTGGCTCCCTCCAAATATCCAAATATCGAGATTAGCGATGAGGGTTATCTCTGGTTCAACATCGACACCTCAATAGGAACAGCTGAAGTTTTAGCTCTACCCTTTGGATTCAAAATGATCAAACCTCCATCCTTTCTTGTTTCGTTTCCCCGCAAAGCAGAAGATGCAAACTCAGACTTCCTAAATAAACTGTGTCAAATTTCCGACACTATTAGCGAAGCCAAACTGTTTGCAGGTTTTTCTACAAACCAAGAAATTTTAGCTGCCTACCGACAAGATAAGCATCCTCCGCTTGTCTACACTCAAGATTTTGAGGAAATCTTAGAAATGAAAAG
>CAZCYX010000125.1:0-5757 GCA_964503065.1 uncultured Candidatus Bathyarchaeia archaeon | reverse complement strand
TGCCAGAGTCCCCACATGAATCCAATTATTATGCTGGAGACAAGTGCGTTAAATCGACCCTGAAGTCGAGGAAGCGCGTAACCTCTCCAGCCAAACTCCTCTTGAAGAGGTCCTCCAGTGAATAATATCACAACAAAGTTGACAAGGATCAAAGCAGGATTGGCTATCCAGTATAGTTCGGGTATGCTCTCTGCTGCAAGCACAGCAATTAAGAGGGCGCCTCCGATTATCATAGGGCAAAGCAAGATAGTGGGGATCCACCATTTCTTTGTGAATTTGTAGTCTACACCTTTTTTCAGCAGGTTCAGTACTCCCCTTCCTCTTTGATACCAGAAGGTTAGCAGAATAGCACTCACGAATGGACCCCAAGCAGCAGGATTTTGGGGACTGAGCAAAAAGTCCACTAATATTGAAGAACTCAATAGTCCCCGAGCGGCCAAGGCTTCGGAAATCCAGAACACCCATGTGAAGCCGTAAGCTATTAAGAAGAAAAGGACTATTTTCCGAGTCTCAAAGCGGCTCGGGTTCGGGTTCGCCATTTCAGAATCTCCCAATTATCCTCCTATATATGCATGGTAATTTTTGGAATTATTTTTCACTTTTGGCAACAGGTTGTATGCGCGTTGCTCTACTTCTTCCAAGCCTTCCAGAAAAAGAAGGCAGCGATTATTACGAAAACGAAGCCCGTTATGCCTTTAACGTCATTAGACGACAATAACATACTAGTTGGGTCATAGGTTGTCAATATGGCATCGCCAAACAAGATTGCCGCGAACATTATGACGAGTAATCCAAATATAACATACTGTGTTTTCATGGATAGTTATTTTCGGCGATATTTCCTTATAATTCTTTGCGTGGACCCGCATCTTGTGCACGCATCATTTACTAGAGACAAACAATTCTAGGGTTCCACGTTTTCCTTTCATTCCGCAAATACTTAGCAAACAACAAAGCCTCTTCATTAATCAATGTTTCAATCTCTTGTTTCTTTCTTTTTTTCAAAAACCTAGTTCTTCGGCTATGAGCACCACAGTTATGTTAGGTTCTCTGACTCTGTTGGGAGCCCTCTCCAAAATAGTTACCACACGACAAAGCCTTTTCGGAGAGTCGCAATCTGTACATACTCCAGTTTTGACGCAAGGTAATTCTCTAATGTTATGACGTTTAGCATTAAGAGGTCCCGCAACCTCCTTAAGCCGTTTAAGACCAGCCTCCACATTCCTCACAATCTTATTCCACCCAACAACCACAACCACCATCCCAGAACCAAAGATAATTAGTGTGTCTTATAGAAACAGTGTTTCTGAAAGGTTAAATGTTTAAATCCTGTATTTGTAAATAGAGGGGAAAAATGAACAAGAAAATCATGTTGATAGCCCTAATCTCAGCATGTTTGTTGCTCTCTATTGCTGAGCGATTCGCTACACCTGTAAAGGGAAGCTCAGATCTTGCTCCCAATTTCACTTTAACTGACATTGATGGAAACGTATTCTCGCTTAGCGACTATCGTGGGAAAGTTGTTCTACTAGACTTCTTTGGAACCTGGTGCCATCCATGTGTCCAACAGGTATCGCATCTTAAGGACCTATATGAAAAGTTTGGAGAAAAACTTGTCATCATATCAATCAGCCCCGAAGAGGAACAAGTTCTAAGGGACTTCAGAGATCAACACGGTATCGAGTGGACCATCGCAAGAGACACCGCCAACGTCTTCGACGCATACAACATCCAATACATCCCTACCCTTATGATCCTTGACCACGGAGGACACATTCGCTACACACATATTGGTCTAACAGAAGAAGGCATTCTCAGATCGGAGATTGAAGACCTTCTGCCGAAGACAATCTATGTGGATGACGACAACACTTCGGGTCCTTGGGATGGAACCCAGGAACATCCTTACCAGAACATAACCAGCGCACTGGAACATGCTATAACGGGAGACACTATATATGTATACAACGGAACATACTATGAAAATGTAGTTGTAAACAAGACAGTGTCGCTTCTTGGAGAAAACAAACTCGCAACCACAATAGATGGCAATATGACTGATACTGTCGTGTCGGTAACAGCAGATGACGTCACGATAAGCGAGGTTACGATAAGGAACGGAGGGAACCGTTACGCTGGCATTAACCTAGCATCGAACGGAATCAACATAACCAACAACATCATATGGAACAACTGGTGCGGCATCAGTTTGCAGCATCATAGTGCTCACAACATCATCGACAACAATAGCATAATGAACAACCTAAACGGAATCTCCGGGGAACTGTGGTCTAATAGCGTGATCATTGGAAATACCTTAAAAGACAACTTATTAGGGATATGGATAGGACCATACTCAAGCCACAACACAATCGCTTTTAACAATATAAATAATCACTGGAGTGAAGGCATTTCTATGTGGCAATCATCCTACAACACCCTATACGGAAACAACATTACAGACAACAATCAGGGTGGTCATTGGGCTGGCATAGTTGTCGGATTCTCATCGCATAACCAGTTCTTCCACAATAATATCGCAAACGAAGGGAAACAAATAGATGTTCAGGGAGAAGCAGTAAATACATGGGATGACGGTTATCCTTCTGGCGGGAACTATTGGAGTGACTATAATGGCACTGACTTGTACAGTGGACCTTATCAGAATGAGAGCGGAAGTGATGGAATAGGAGATACTTCCTACATTATTAACGAATTTAATCAAGACAGGTATCCACTCATAGAGCCTTGGAAAAGGGTCTCTGGAAAACTGGAAATTCTCAAACCCACAAATGGTTCAACTATAGCTGGCCCAGTAGCTATAACTTTCACGATTGAAAACACTGGCGATTTTATAGAGTTTCTTCAAGGAGATCCTTATAACAGAATTGATCTGGAAATCGAATACCGATCCACTGATGGAGAAATGTATGGATGGGGCATAATGTTCTGGTCAACCTCTTCCTATGGGCTAACACTTCATTCAAGGGAAAAATACGAACAGACACTAGTCTATGATCCCTCAGAATATGAAGAGGCTGTTCCTCCAGATTTCGTTGGAGATGCTCCTTATGGAAAGACTACTATTAGGCTTGTTCACTGGAAACAGATGGATGGAGGCTATGGTTATGGAGAGTTTGGCGTAACTGAAATAGAGATTACCATTACTTTTCCTGAAGATTTGAACTCAGATGGTAAAGTTGACATCCGAGACATCGCTATCGCAGCCATAGCCTTTGGAAGCTATCCAGGTCATCCAAGATGGAATCCCATTCCAGACATAAACAAAGACAACAAAGTGGATATCAGAGACATAGCTTCAATAGCTAGAAACTTTGGAAAAGTCGCTTAACTCTATCAGTTGTCTATGTTAAAATTAGAAAGAAACAACAAACCTAATCTTTGTCAAAATCCTAATTTTTCGGCTACAAGCACAACGGTTATCTTTGGCTTTCTGACTCTGTTGGGAGCCCTCTCCAAAATCGTTATCGCACGGCAAATCCTTTTAGGGGAGTCGCAATCTGTACACACTCCAGTTTTGACGCAAGGTAATTCTCTGATGTTGTGGCGTTTAGCGTTAAGAGGTCCCGCAACCTCCTTAAGCCGTTTAAGCCCAGCCTCCACATTCCTCACAATCTTATTCCACCCAACAACCACAACCACCCGCTTAGGACCAAAAATCATAGAAGCAACCCTATTCCCCGTACTATCAACATTCACCAACTTCCCATCCTCCGTAACAGCATTACTACTACACAAATACACATCAGAATTATGTGCCTCCACCATAAACGGAAGCCAACCCTCAATCGGAACATCAAACCGCCAATGATGAACAACACGATTCCCACGCTCACGCAAAGCCTCAATCAACCCCAACTCCCGAACCGTAACAGAACCCCCAACACCAACCTTAGCATCCAAAGGAATCAAACCCAAAACCTTCTCCACCGCATCCTTCTTAGAAGAAGCAACGAGAACCTTGAAAAAATTCTTTTCAAGAGCCAGCTTAGTTCTAATCAACATCTGCTTATCATACTTAGATTTCATCACAATTCCCAAAACAAGATAAGATCCATACCAAAAAATAAAACCATTCTTCCCCACGGTTAACAAGTAACCAAAAAAACTTAGAAACCCTTCCATGAGTAGTTTAAATTCATTCAGGCCTTTCTGTCACATCTACAATGAAGGCGACACAACCCTATACATGAACACGCTACCAGTATTCGTCATCACAACTATATCGTATTTAGTCTCCGCCACCCAAGCACAAGGTACACCCGTGACTTCATAAGATTCCCCAGGATATACAGTGACATCGCCAACGCCAAAGATTGCATAATCCACCTTTACATCCGTGATTATCACCGTCACCATACCTGTATTCTGGACATGTACATCTATCGTATCATCAACATTGAAATCAACGCCCACAATTCTCAACTCTTCCGTTCTTATAACTGGAACTGTTAACGCCCCAAACCACACTGAGAAGAGGAACATCAGCAAGATTAAAATCAAAGATATATTGGCCCTTCTACTTCTCCACAATCTTCTCATTCCTTTTCCCCCACTTTTTTGGAAGTTTCATTCAAAACAAAAAACATCATTGAACTTAACTCTTACGACTCAATGCACCACATCCTGAATACTAATACAAAATCAAGAAACACACCTTGTACAAACCAGCCTCTCTCGATCACCAAACTTCGATTCCATCTTCATTCACCTGAAGAAAGCAAGCTCAATAATCCTTATTAACACGTAAAGTAACACTTATAATTGCGAAGACCAGCCACTATCGGCTTACATGAATCGCATCAACACAGCCGTAACCATTCGGCGGCTTCAACCCAGACAAAAAAGGCGAAAAAACGCCCTTGAATGAAGACGGTTGACCTCCAGTTACGGCAACAAGAATGAAGACCTAAGCAACATTTTAGGTCCGAAACAGGCTCAAAAAGGCGCATAATACCCCCCCAAATCCAACCAACCAATAACGGCCAAAACTTCCCAAAACATTAAATCCGGTTGATCCTGCCGGACCCTACTGCTATCGGGGTGGGACTAAGACATGCTAGTCGAACGTCTCCAAGCCATGGAAGAGACGTGGCATACGGCTCAGTAACACGTGGCCAACCTAACCTTGAGACAGGAACAACCCCGGGAAACTGGGGACAATTCCAGATAGGCGAGGAAGCCTGGAATGACTCCTCACCCAAAAGATGCCCCAACCACGCACAAGACATCGCTCAAGGATGGAGCCGCGGCCGATCAGGCAGTTGGTAGGGCAAAGGCCTACCAAACCAATAACCGGTACGGGCCGTGAGAGCGGGAGCCCGGAGATGGGAACTGAGACAAGGTCCCAGGCCCTACGGGGCGCAGCAGTTACGAAAACTCGCCAATGCACGAAAGTGTGAGCGGGCTACCCCGAGTGCCGTCCGCTGAGGATGGCTTTTCCGCGCCGTAAGGAAGTGTGGGAATAAGGAGAGGGCAAGTCTGGTGTCAGCCGCCGCGGTAAAACCAGCTCTCCGAGTGGTAGGGATGATTATTGGGCTTAAAGCGTCCGTAGCCAGCCTAACAAGTCTCTCGTTAAATCCAACGATTCAATCGCTGGACTGCGGGAGATACTGTCAGGCTAGGAGGCGGGAGAGGCCGACGGTACTCTTGGGGTAGGGGTGAAATCCTATAATCCCAGGAGGACCACCAGTGGCGAAGGCTGTCGGCTAGAACGCGCCCGACGGTGAGGGATGA
>CAZCYX010000124.1:0-5801 GCA_964503065.1 uncultured Candidatus Bathyarchaeia archaeon | reverse complement strand
GATGTATGAAGGGACGACCATGAATGATCCGAATTCGAGATTTGAGAGGATTAAACGTTCCTTCCTTTTCCCATGAACAAGCGAATTCGCAGAGACCGCATCCAATACATTTCTCAGGATTAACACACAAGAAATTACCTGCAACTATTTTTTCCACTTTTTCACCACATAGAGTTGCTTTAGCGAGTTAGAGGATTAATACCCAAAGTTTGTTGTCTCAATTATATTTTTTGCATAACTAAACGTACCTAAGCAAATATCCCACGATCAATAAGAGAGAAAAATAAAGATAGGTTCAGAACATCACATTGCTTTATCTTGAAACTGTCTCCATGCCTTCTTGGAACAGCTTCCTTACCACAGACCTTCTAGCCTTTTGAGCGAGAACATCAGATGTCACGAGTTCCAATGCTTCTTCCGGACACCATTCAATGCACTGTGGTTTTCCTTTTTCTTGACAGAGATCGCATACGAATACTACTTTTGACTCTGGGTGTAGCATGATGGCACCGTAATCGCAGGCTTCAATGCACCAGCCACATCCGTTGCATGCTTCCTCGTCCACCATGATTATACCGGTTTCCTCAGATTGCGTCAAAGCGTCTCTGGGACACGCGGTTACGCATGGAGGGTCTTCGCAGAGTCTGCATGTGATCGCGAGATTGGCTATCGGATTAAGGCGTACTGCCCTTATTCGAGATTTCGTTGGATTATAGGTCTTCTCCTTCTCCACTGAACATGCATACTCGCAGACACAGCAG
Organism: uncultured Candidatus Bathyarchaeia archaeon; assembly: GCA_964503065.1. Lineage (GTDB taxonomy): Archaea > Thermoproteota > Bathyarchaeia > Bathyarchaeales > Bathyarchaeaceae > JAOUKN01. The sequence continues at coordinate 5,040 of CAZCYX010000124.1, read as the reverse complement.
CCAACGCATTTGTTGGGATCGGCAGAAACAAACTTTCTATCGTGAATTGCAGGCATATCTACTCACTCCTTTCACTTTTTTGGTTTTCCAATTTTCTTTGTTACAATGTGAACGAGGTCGTTCAGGCCTAATTCCTTGAGTTTCTCGACGGTGGGAATTCCTTCTTTTGTCCATCCACGTACCTCGTAATAGTCATCTAGACCTATGTCAAACTCTTTTTGGTTAACGTAGGCTCCCTTTGCAATTCCTTCGTCAGGTACTGGCATGCTCATTATTTTTGGCGGTAACGTATCGTATTCCCTTGTTCCTTTGCCTTCTCGGATGTTAATAAGTCGCGCTAGGTTGTTTATTCTCTCACCAGCTTGTCCAAGTTCCTCAGGGGTCATCTTGATACCTGTGGCTAAAGTGTAGTATTTCGCCATCTCGTCGAGTCCCTCATAGAATACGCCCCTTGAGAACTTACACAAAATTAGCGAGTCGACAACATCGTATACGTCTTCGCCATCCTTGACTATCTTTCCTCGTCCCTTTTCTATTTTGAAGCGATCGACCTTTCCTTTCACATCAGGTGAGTAGGCTCCAGATCGGAGATGACAAGCTCCACGGTAGGAAACCGAGAATCCCAAGGCAGCGGTTTTTAACGTTCTGAGTTCGTAGCCTGGCAGTTCCAATCCTTTAATATGATTGGCGTATTTTACTGCCCCCTTTCCAATTTTTTCCGCAGCCCTCATGACACCTTCTGCAAGCACATCACCTAACCACCCTTTGCGAGAACCCATTCTCTTCACCATCTCCACCAGAGCTTCAGCGTTACCAAAACGAAGGTCTAAACCATCAGTGTCCTTTTTAGTTAGAATTCCGTTCTCGTAACAGTCCATAGCAAAACCCACAATGACACCTGTGGATATGCCGTCCATACCATAATGGTCGCATTGGTAAATTGCCTCGATAATTGCATCTAAGCGATCGACACCACAGTTTGGTCCCAGTGCCCATAAACATTCGAATTCCACCCTTGCAGTAGATCCTTTGTAAGGTCCTTCAGGAACCACTCCGACATGGTCGCAACGCATGCCACATGTCGCGCATCCAACTATTTTCTTAATGTACCGTTCATTCAAGTATTCTCCACTAACTTTCTCAGCGCCTTCAAAAGTGGCTTGAGTGAAGTTACGTGTGGGTAAGGCTGCTAAGGCATTAAGAACAAGGACGTTTTCCGGTGTCCCTAAAGTTCTATATTTTCTTGTAGCTGGACCTTTCATGCGTTCATGGATCATCTTTATGAATTCTGTAAATTCTTCGAGGTTCGCTACGTTTACATCATTTGTTCCGCGGACAGCAACTGCTTTTAGGTTTTTTGCTCCCATCACGGCGCCCAAGCCAGTTCTTCCAATCGCTCTGAATTCGTCGTTTATGATGGAAGCGACTCGAGCAAGCTTTTCTCCTGCTTCACCGATTGCTGAGACGCGGATATAATGGTCACCTAACTCTTCTCGTATGGCGACTTCTGTTTCGTGGGGTGATTTTCCTTTCAGATGCTCGGCATTGATTAGTTGGACTGAGTCGTCGTCAATCCAAACATAAACTAGTTTCTCTGCTTTACCCTTGAATATAACGGCGTCATAGCCAGCACGTTTCAGTTCGGCTCCAAAGAAGCCGTGGGCTTTGCTCTCGGCTATTCCCTCGGTTGCAGGTGATTTTGAAACTACTGCGTAGCTGTTTCCTGCTGAGGGCGCCATGGTTCCGCTAAGAGGTCCTGTGGTAAATACTATGGGATTCTCAGGGCTGAAAGGATCGACACCCGCTTTAGAGTTATCGAGAAATAGACGCATTCCAAGTCCTATGCCGCCGATGTATTTTTTAGCCATTTCCTCTTTTAGAGGTTCGATTTCTGTCTTTCCTGTTGAAAGGTCTACATGAAGTATGCGTTTAGCGTAACTCATTTGCTTTTTCACCTTGCGATTTTATTATTTAGGAGAGAAATATCAGATATAAGTTGATATATTAATCTATTGTCGCCTAGACTCGAATCTAAACCTGTACATTCTCATTTTCCCATTTATTTTTATTTTTTGAGGACACTCTCTGTGGCACATGGCACACAATTTTGTAGAGTTTATGGAATATCTTGCGCCACTTGTTTGCGGTTGGAAATGGATAAATATCATTTTTCACTGAAATATTACTGAGGTCATCTGAGGTAGAAGAATGAAAGTTAAAGTTCACTATTTGGGTTACATAAGAAATCTACTAAGGCAGAAAGAAGAGGAATTTGAACTTGAAAAAGGCACACCCCTTTCTGTACTATTAGATAGGCTAGCTGGAATCTATGGTGAACCCTTTAAGAAGGAAATCTTTGAGCCTGGGCTTAAAGATGTTAAAATGGGGTTTGTTGTCACTGTTAATGGAGTTTTGATAAGCCAATTAAATGGAGTTGAAACTAAATTGAACGAAGGTGACAACGTAATTTTAATGTCCCTTATGAGCGGCGGCTGACTGACTGATACTATATCAATACATTAAATCTATACATTAAATCTCTAGGAAAATCTCCATTTTTGTAAGGTTGTTACATCCAGTTTTAGTAACTTCCACCATATCCTCTATTCTTAGACCACCAATATCTGGATCGTAGAGCCCGGGCTCTACGGTGAGCACGTTACCTTCTTCTAAAGGAAACTTGTAGAGTTCGTTCATGCCTGGTCCTTCGTGCACCTGCAAGCCCACTCCATGTCCGAGGCTGTGAGTGAGCCCCCTTGTTATCTGTTTTCCGCCTCTGGTTGTTTCATATCCATGTTTTTCCAATATGTCGCAGCATAAATTGTGAACACTGCTTCCAGGAACACCGGCTTTTATGGCGTCAGCTGAGGCATTTTTTGCTTCTAATACTGCTTCGAACATTTTTCTCACTTTTTCTGAAGCTCTTCCCTTCACTATTGTTCGTGTCATGTCGCTGCAGTAGCGTTTTCTGAGGCTTTGGGGGTAAATGTCCAAGATAATAGGTTGCTTCGCCTTTAACACGTCTTCTGGATTGCCAAAGTAGTGGGGGGCTGCGCCTTTGGGTCCACATGCAACTATGAGTTCTTCCATCACACATCCGCTGTCAATAAAATGGTGTCCAAAGAAGGCTTTCATTTTGCCCACGGTTAGAGGCTTTCTTTCTCCATTTTCCTTAATAGTCAATGTTCCATCAGTATTGACTTCGGCGTTTGCCATCTGTTCAATAGCCTTACGTGTGACTTTTTCAGCAACTGCTTGAACCTTCTTTATCTCCTTGATCTCATCCGCATCCTTGGTCTCCCTTGCTTTTTCAATCACGTCGAACATGGGCTGTATGGTTAGCCCTTCTTTTCTGAGAGCATCAGCTACTATAGTTGGAAACTTTGGTGGTACGCAAATCTTTGTGCCGACGCCAAGCTCCTTCTTAGCTACAGAAGCAATGAATTTAAGAACGCCAAGTTTTGGATCTGGTACCGACTTTGCCACCTGAAGAAAGTTGTAGTCCGCGTATGATCTTACATCTTTAACGATTGACTGTTTCTTTGCGCGTGGATACTCCATTTGATTGATAACAATTACTGGTTCTTCGTCAACCTTTTTAAGGAGAATGAAGGGGTCTGGCGCCAGAAACTTGGTCAGATAATACATGTTCACGTCGTGAAAGCTTTCTGAGTATAGAAACAATGCGTCTTCGCCTCTTTCTGCGAGAATTTTGTCTAGGTCTTTCCTCAATTTTGTTCGCGGTCTCCTTGTTTTGGATTGTGTAGACTCGATTAGTTTTTTGGCGAAAAGATAAATCTTGCTGTACCGTGCAGCCATTGAGCCAGTGTAACTACAGCAACCCTACCTTTTTAGTCTTAAATTCACCGCTTCAACATGCGGTTTTGTCATAGAAAAATAAAATTTGCTGTGAGTAATTGAACATATAAGAAACAATAGTTGTTATCAATGGGGGGGCGCCTAAATTGAGTTTGGAAGTTGATGCCGTCACTTTTGACGACTTCGGTACCTTACGCCATAGCAGAAGCAAACAAGAAGATATTATATACCCAATTTTCAGAGCCCTCTCTAAAAGAGGCATAAGCCTTACAGAAGAAACGTTTCTGAATCAGTATTTCAAAATGGACACAGCATATCGAAAAAAGCTCAGGGAAACTTTTCGAGAATCACTTCTTGATAATGTGATTGCAGATACTTTAGAGTCACTTGGGTTAAAATCAGAAGCCTACAGAAATGCCATCAAAGAAGCTGTGGATTATGGCTTGTCAACAAGAAGCGTTAAATGGTATCCAAATGCTCTCTTTGTTCTTTCAACATTAAGAAAGAGAGGATATAAACTTGGGTTAATCTCTAATACTCATTGGCGTCTCCTGAAAAGTATCAGAACCAAGATGGAAAACACCTTTGATGTTGTCACCCTTTCTTATGAACATGGATATGCAAAGCCTCATCCTTCAATTTTTCTGGCAACCTTAAAGAAGTTGGAAGTTAAGGCGAACCGTTGTCTTCATGTAGGTGACGACCCAATAGCAGACGTTCAAGGAGCGAAAAACGTTGGAATGAAAACCGCATTCATCAAGAGAGTGAACCTTGTAACTAATGCCGACATAATTATCGAGAGAGTAGATCAACTATTGGAACTTCTGAATAAGAAATGAAAATAAAAAAGGGAGAATTGCACCATTAGCGAGTTATTCATGCTCTATACACCATTATTCATTCTTTATTACTGTCGAATTGTTTAATGAATAGCGCAGTCAAGATGAAACATAGCATAACACCAACAGACGCCATAACGAAGGATAATTCAGGTCTAACTCGCTCATAAATGAAACCTCCAAGGAGACTCGCTGGAACGCTGAAGGCTGACCAAGCAACACCGAAAGCGGCGAATACTCTCCCTCTTCTTTCCTCTGGGATTAAGTCTGCCTCTAAAGACGAATATGTGGGGTCATAGAAAGACCATATGAAGGAACTTACGATCCAGAGGGCTAAAACTTGTACGAACATGCCGCAACGAATGAAGAGAAGGTACGTGAG
>CAZCYX010000123.1:0-5825 GCA_964503065.1 uncultured Candidatus Bathyarchaeia archaeon | reverse complement strand
ACCGAACCTTGAACAAAAGAGGACTAATACTCTTGAACTTTCAATCAAAACGCAGTAGCAAACACGGAAAAGGAATAAAAATAGAAGAAAACACCTTCATACAAGAAAACGGACCCGAAAAAGGCATAATCCACCACTTCGTCGACAAAACCGAAATCCACGAACTCCTCAAAGACTTCAAAATTCTAAAGATTCAGCTCGAAGAACACAAGATTGAAGAATATCTCCAAAGCCGCTGGATAGTCTTAGCAAGAAAACACTAAACTCAATCATCTAATTTCCCCCACACTTACGCTCATCATAAGACTTAAGTGGAAAATTCTTAACTGTCAAAAGACCAAAACAATGACCAAACGCGGGTAAAGGCGAAACAATTCAGGTGGAGACCAGATTTGACTACATCCACGCTCAAAAGATTCCTTGACTCCCTCTCCTCCAAGCCTATCATTCGATACGTAATCTATTCATCCTCTACCATCTTCTTTTTCGCAGTAATCTTGATCCCTCCGATCCTAGGTATACTTCTCAAAATGAATCTAATCGGACAAATCTTCGAAACCCCTGATCTAATGAACAGCGCACTCTCAGCTATCCAAGCCTCCTTCGCAATCGCCATCTTCGTCTCAATAATTGACGTAGTCCTTGGTCTGCCAATGGCTTGGTACATCGTGAGAAGTAAATCAAGATGGCTTAACGTCATTGACACCCTAGCTGACATACCCTTTATTGTTCCAACCGTTACTCTTGGGTATTCGTTACGACTTTTCTGGAGTGATCCCTCTCAAGGCATCTCCTCACTCTTCGCAACAACCATAGTCTCTCCTGGTTGGCTCCTAGTAATCCTGCTACACTTCGCCTTCTCCTACCCAGTAGTAGTAAGAGTAATCGTTGGAGCCCTCTACGACTACCAACTAGTATACGAAGAAGCCGCAAGAACCTTAGGCGCAGCCCCAATCACCGTTGACAGAACAGTCACACTTTCCATACTAAAACCATCCATAATCTCATCCTTTATCCTAGCCTTCGCAAGATCCCTCTCAGAAACTGGAGCAACCGTAATGGTGACTGACACATTTCAGAACGGTCCAGTCTTCATTTACAATAACTATGATCGAGAAAATCCCAATTACGGACCCCTAGTCTTCGTAAGTTCTTTACTGATAATCACCTCTTGCATAGTTTTTGCGATAATAATGGTGCTTGGTCCCAAACTACGCATGCCTATAAAAAAAGTTTGGCCAGTGGCTGAAAGAAAACTGAGCAGCGGCAACGTAACGACTTTACGAAACACCATAACACTCTTGGTTTTTCTTTGTGTTGTCTTAATTCCTTCAGTTTATGTTGCGTTCCCCGCGTTAAACGCCATTGCAAACGGAAATTTCAACGAGGCGATCAGTGGAGTTGGTATATGGAGTGAATACTGGCAAAGTCTTCTTCTTTCATATTCTATTGGAGCTATCGCGACACTGCTCAATTTGGTTGTGGGTCTACCAGTTGCGATTCTAATAGCACGAAAAAGGTTTGGAAGTCTCCTCTCAAAAATTCTTGACATATTAGTTAACATACCCCTGATTGTTCCATCCATCGCATTAGGGTTCTCTCTGAGACTGTTTTGGACAGAAAACTTCGTGGGCATACCAGAAACAGTGTTATTAGTCTTCGCACACCTTGCAATTACGTATCCCTACTTTGTCAGAGCCATGTCTGCAGCTGTTGAACGGATCAGTATAGACTTTGAGGACGCAGCACGGATACTTGGAGCAAAACCATTCACAGTTTTCAGAACTGTTATCTTACCTTTAACGAAGTATTCTCTGTTCTCAGGTGCAATTATAATGTTTACAAGAAGCGTTAGCGAAACAGGAGCCACCTCAGCAGTTACTACCCTCAAAACCGCCCCAATCTTGCTGGTCAACTGGGTTGAAATATTCCTAGGCCTGAAACAATCCCCAATCACAATCACTTCATTGGATATAGGTCTAGGATGCGGCTTTTTGATTGCATTCTCTTTTGTAGTTCTCCTTGTTTTGAGGCTGCTGGTCAGGGGAAGAAGGAGATATTAATATGTTTAATATCTGCAACACTACATTCTCATATCTAACGAGCCTTGGAGGCTTACCATCCTAATGCCCGAAGTCAAAGTAGTAAATGTAACAAAAACATTCGCCAAAGGCAAAATAGTCGCAGTAGACAACGTGAGCCTCCAAATCCGAGACAAAGAATACTTTTCTCTCCTCGGTCCCAGTGGCTGTGGCAAAACTACACTTCTTAGGTTGATTGCTGGTTTGGTTCAACCGGATGAGGGTGAAATTTACATTGAAGGCGAGCTGGTGAACGATGTCCCACCTGAGGATAGAGGTATAGGATTCGTCTTCCAAACCTATGCATTGTTTCCGCATATGGATGTCTGGGACAACGTTACCTATGGACCTAGAGTGAAGGCTTGGAATGAAGATAAAAGCACAAGAATTGGACGTGAAATGCTGGAAATGGTGAGACTCTATGAGCGTGCCGATGCGGTTCCACATGAATTAAGTGGCGGGATGATGCAAAGGGTTGCCTTAGCAAGAGCACTGGCTGCTGGAGCAAGACTATTACTGCTAGACGAGCCCTTAGGTGCATTAGACGCAAAAATTCGGTTAGCACTAAGATATGACCTAAGAAAACTTGTAAAAGACCTCGAATTAACCGCCATACACGTTACTCACGATCAAGCCGAGGCTACAGCAATCTCCGACAGAATAGCCGTTATGAGAAAAGGAAAAGTTCTACAGGTTGGAAATCCGCAAGAACTTTACATGAATCCCAAATATATTTTCGTAGCTCATTTTATTGGAGAATCAAACTTCTTGGAAGGCTATGTTTCAGAGATCAACGAGAAGGAATCCGTCATCGAATTGCGCCAAGGTCTCTTCCTTCGAACATCACGTAACGAACATAAAACTGGGGAAAAGATCGCCATGGCCGTGAGACCAGAAGCCCTTGAAATTAAAAAAGGCAGAACAAGAAAACCTAACTCACTTTTTGGTGAAATTGAAGGGGTTCAATTCGAAGGAACAAACATACGATATGAGATTAAACTTGAAAATGGAGATCATATAGTTGTTGTTCGTCCATCCTTATTGGCAGAATGGTTTAATGCAGGAGAAAAAGTCACCGTGGGCTTTCCAGTTGAAAAAATATTTGTTTTCCCATATCCCCGAAAGGGTTTAAGAGAGGAGTTGGCCCTTGAATAACACAAGAATCTTAAATATGCATTGTCTTAGTATTGATATAAACGTCCATTGAGAGTGAATTATAATGGAAAGATGGCTTACCAGAAGGCGAAAATCTAAGGTTCTAGAAATGGCAGACAGACAGATGACACTGGCAATCGACACTGTAGTGGAACTGGAAAAATCTATCAATGCAGCTTTAAAGGGAGACAAAAAAGAGGCATTAAATTCCATAGAAAAATTATCCACCACAGAACACGAGATTGATGAACTTAGAAGAACCGTCTTCGAAGAGCTAACGAGAGGCAGTATGCCTTCAAAAGATCGAGAAGACATCATGCATCTAGTGAAAAGACTGGATGAAATGGCAGATCACGTCAAAGATGCGTCCCGAGCTGTTGCCATACTCCTAGAAGCGAAGGTTTTAACAGATATGTGGCAGCAATTTGCCGAAACTTCCAAAGACCTCGTGGCCTGTGCAACCCTCCTACGTCAAGCCATCGAAAAGCTAGGGACAAATCCTCTTGAAGCGATGGAACTTGCGAAGCAAATTGATACGATAGAGAACAGAGTAGATGAAAAGTATGTGAAGTCAAAGGCGTTGCTTCTCAAATATTCGAACAAGATGGATACTGCAACTATCTTGTTGCTTAAGGATTTGATTGAGGAGATGGAGCACGTGGCTGACAGTTGTGATGACACTGCTGACTATGTACGAATCTTGACTGTTGGCAGAGAAACCGCGTGACGCCATGCTAGTGTGATGCGAAATTCTTATTCAGTACGACTCCTCTTCTTTCTATTGGGTTGGTGAGCTGGCGGACGGCTTTCGAACGCTCTAGAAGCGTTTGAGGAAACTCCGCCCACCAGAGCAGAACTGTAACGCTCGCAAGGGCGTAGGACGAGGGTCTTGGCTCCGAAACAGAAACGGAACGTCCACTCGGCGAGAGGACTATGATACATTGCTAAGTTGTTGAGGATGTCGGGGTGGAAACGGTGAAACGGTCGACCTGCAGGGTGAAAGGGCAAATAGGCGCCTATGAAGGTTCTGTAGGAGGCGCGGGTAGCCCGTTTAGCTGAATGCCGTCTTTGAACAGAAGGCGGGTTACGACCAGACACACCAACCCACAACAGAATACCGCCCATAATTGAAGAAAAAATATTCAAAGTCTTATGGGAACTCAAAAAAGAAGGCAAATCCCCTTACACAATCAAAAACGTAAGAAAAACCCTTTACGTATTAGCAAAGCACACCAACTTAGACAACCCAGAACAAGTAAAAGGATTCATAGCAACATTAAACCGCAAAGACGGATACAAAAGACGACTCACTTACTCTTATGACAAATACACCCAAACCCATAATCTAACATGGAAAAAGCCAATTTATTACCAAGCACGAAAACTCCCAAAAATACCACTTGAAAAAGACATCAACTCTATAATAGCCAACTCATCAAAAAAACTAGCAACCGCAATATCCATATCAAAAGACACAGGACTAAGACCAATAGAACTCTGCAACTTAACCCTCAAACACCTAGACCTAAACAAAGGAATAATCTACCCCGAAACAGCCAAACATGGAACACCACGAGCATTAAAAATCAAAAAAACCACCTTAAACCTACTCAATAACTACATAGAAACCAAGAACATCAACATAAGCGACAAAATATTTGGATACTGGAACAGCGACATATATGGAAAATGCTTTAGACACACAAGAAACAAAACAGCCAACAAACTAAACAACCCCTCAATCAAAACAATACGACTCTATGACCTAAGACACTACTTCGCAACAATGCTATACCGACAAACAAGAGACATACTATACGTCAAACAACAACTCGGACACCACAACATAAACCACACCCTAATATACACCCAACTACTCACAGACGAACACGAAGACAACTACATATGCAAAACAGCCCAAACCGTAGAACAATCCAAACAACTCATAGAAAACGGATTCGAATACGTAACAGACCAAGACGGATACAAACTATATAGAAAACGCAAATAACTCCCCCTCTTTTTTACGGTATGTCGCTTCCGCTCCATACCCACGTTCCGAAATAAGCCGATGCGATAAACCAAACAGCCCACCCTTTAATCATAATCCTAAACCTCTCTTTTTTCCTTCCATCTATAAAACAAAGCCCAAAAAGTCTTATGACGCTGAACACCAGAAAGACCACGCTCATCAAGATACTCAACTACAAAACGATTAAACTCAGCAACATCCTTACATTTAACAACATCTTCAAAACGCTTCAAGAACAACCAACCTTGCTACCGCTAACCCCCTCGACTACCAACTACAATAAAATTAGGCTCACCATTCTCATCAAACTCATCCATAACAAACCACGGAACATAATCAACATGACCAACATCCTTAACGATATGCCGAGAACCCATGTAAACAGCCCTTACCATCTCACTCTTACAAGCAGGACAGACAACCTCAGACTTTGACACCTCAGACTTAAACTTACGGTTACCACAACAACCAAACCACGTAACAGAATGGAAACGCTTAACACCAACTAGATCGAAGAGCACACGTCTGAACTCCAGTCACATCACGATCTCGTATGC
>CAZCYX010000122.1:0-5834 GCA_964503065.1 uncultured Candidatus Bathyarchaeia archaeon | reverse complement strand
TTTTTCTGAATCTACGTTATAGGGTGTTAGAGCGTTTACAGGACATGCTTCAATGCAATTTTCACAATCTCCGCATAAGTCTTCTTCAAAAGGTTTGTCTACCACTATTTCTGCATTTGTCAAAACTGCACCTAAACGAATCCAAGGACCAAAATCAGGATTGATTATAAGAGAGTTCTTCCCAAAGGCTCCGAAACCAGCAAGTTGTGCCAACCTTTTATAGGGAAGCCTAGATGGAGAAGCAGTAGCTTTGTAACCTTTCTTCTCCAAATAGAAGGCAACTTCTCGGGTTATTGTTGACAAAGGAAAATAGCCAGGATAGACCCAAGATTCTCTTTTGCGAAGAGCGACTTCTAGAATATCGTCCCAAACATGATAACCCAATATAACCACGGATTTGGCATCTTCCATAATGTCAGTTGTCTTTTGAGTGTATTCTTGAATCTTCCAGCCGACCCATTGTCTTGGAAAAGCATCTATAGTTTCAGTGGATACAATACCAACTAAATCTGCACCAACCTTTAATGCGGTTTCCTTTACTTCTGCTGTGAGCTTTTTACCATCCATTTTGGCTACCAACTATTTGTATGTTTTTTTCCTTGCTAACCCAAAATTAAGGTAACTAGTTACAGTCGTATTTGAAGCATGTGGGTAGGCTGATCTTACCGTGCTCTCAAGTAGACGAGCTGTTCTAAACTTTAGTTTTAAATGATATAGCAACCATGTTGAGTATATGTATGAGAAGAAAAAGAATCGGAAACAACACATAAGCGGGATAGATAAGTGATGGGGTTGATATCGCAGAGTCTAAGGTTTAGGTCTTTAGTGGTGGCGATAGTTTGCGGGCTTCTTTTATCGTTAGCTACGGGACTTGTTGAGAATCCACCCGATGCCAGCATAACGATACACAAATATTTTGGTCACCCTTTGGTCTGGCGGGTAACTAAAATTTTTGAGCCAACCGAGTATAGATTCGATGCCCTATCTATAAACACTGCATTCTGGGTTGCTATTTCATTCTTAGCCGTGATTATCCTAGAGATGCTGAAGTTGAAGATAGGTTTCAAATATAAGACGTTCCTGTTACCCTTAGTTTTGTTTATTCCTCTCGGGCTTGCCATGGATTTTGTCCATGAGTTTGGCCACGCTATATGGGGAACCGCCGTTGGGGGGAATCTCACCTACATGCAGATAACCTATTTCCAGATCTATCCTCAACTCGCCATAACCTCGCAATTCCAATTGGGATTTGTCATGGTCTCGGGGCTTACCACAGAGTTCGCATCCGGCGTAATGCAACTAGGCGGTTCATTGACAACCAATATCGTTTCATGGTTGTTAGTTCTAATTCTTTTAAAAATGAGCCTCGGATTTAAAACACAAGTTGCACTGAAGATTCTAGGACTTCTTGGTCTACTCGACCTTCCCTTCTATGTCCTTTTACCTCAAATGGGCTTACACCATTGGATCTTTTTAGGCGGATGCCAACCTGAACCTCTCCTAGGAGCGAGAAAGATAGGCATACCGGACCCAGCATTCTATATGATGGTTGTTTTCACAACTCTTGGACTGGGCTTCCTTTACTTCCAACCTTTCTGGAAGCGGGTTGCAGAAAGACTGAAAATATTCTTAGGAACAGCCCGTTCTTATATTGGAAAGAACTTGTAGTATACGCCGTACCATTGTTCAATAGGGTCTCTATTATTCAATGAGCTTTAGTAGGTCTTCTGAGATGTAATTTATGAACTCTTGGGTAGTGCTTTTGCTGAAGAGGGTCACCACACAATTTCTTGTAATTCCAACTACAATTCCACGCTTCTGAACCTCAAAAACAACATACCAGATCATTCCATGTTCAAGATAGTCGTGATAGAGATTAGTGTCAGCAAGATCCGATCCAGCTAAACAAAGCTTTTCTACACCTGGTATGTCGACCTCGTCAAACCATATGAGCTTCGTCGCCTCAGGGTTCGACTCATGAAGCTCCTTAAGAGACGCATGAGGGATTCTCGCCTCGACAATCGCATGAGATGTTATGAAGAGGACCTTGCTGAGCTTATTCGCCACGTAATTTGTTAATAGCTTTTTCACTCCACGGGCCACAGAAGGCGCTGACACAATTATGAACCATCTCCCTTTGAAACGTTTGATCCAGAAGGGAGCTTCCTCTGTAACTGGGGTTTCAACTGGCTTACGTCTGTAAAAACGTATGCGCATGAAATCCTTGCTGAAAACTCCTGTTACCGAGTCCTCCTTTAGTTGCAGGTCCAAGATTTCCGCTACTAAATTTATGGCTTCTCCTTTCTCGGTTTCGTAAAGCTCTTCTTCACGGAAATCCTTGAGTTTCCCAACTATCAATCCTAAATCAGTTTCCTCTTTTATCTCGAAGATTTTAGCTGGCAGAACCAATTTTTACACCATAAAACAATTTTGACTATATGAATTTAAAATGTTCTACTTGTTAAAGCAACAAATGTGAGTGTGTCCTCGCTTCTAACAGATCATTCAAGTTTTCACTTTGAGATTTCCTCCAGATTATAAACAATCTGATTACGTAGACGACTGCAGCTCCCATAAAGCACCAAACACATAACATGTGTTCCCACAATCCAGGTAGTGCAGTGCTGCTTAAGAAGGGGTTGAAATCCAGCGGGTAGAACGGTCGGATATCCGTGTGCATCCGTGAGTCCAGAAGTATATGAATGTAGACGCCAGATAAGGAGGCTATAAGGATGCTCCTGAATGATGATTTCTGTTCGAGCTTGAAAAACCTTAACCAAGCAGAAAATTTCCCTCTGATCTTATTCATTACAAATGCGAGAAGTGCGACGAGGGTTCCACCTAAGAAAGAGTGAAAGAAACCGTGAAGCGGATAGTCCAAATTTAAAAACATGACGAGTATTGGTTCGATATCAACTATTACATTAGCCACCAAGAAGGTGGGAAAGTCTAAAAAACTGAAGAAGAGAAGCCCCAAAAGTAGCGCAGGCCCAAGATGAAAAGGTGTCAGAGGCATAAAGACTGTAAACTAAGCTCCAATAAATAAAACTTTCCACAAAAAGTCACTTTTAGATCATTTTGGCGTCGGAAGTAGATTCAAACCTCGGTTTAAATCCTTGTTTTTTTACCTCTTACGGCGAAGTGCATATTAAATGCATGCGCGAACGTTAGTCTTGAACTTGTAAACCTGCTAATAGTAGTAATCATTTATGAAAAATAGAAGCATTCGTGTGTACAAGAAATCTTTTTGTACAGGTCATAAAGCAAAAGTATATGGTTTCAGTCAGAGGAGGATCATAAGGGTGAATGACATTGAAGTAGATTCAGTAACTAAACGTTTTGAAGATACGGTAGCTGTAGACAATCTCTCCATGAGTGTTGCAAGAGGAGAACTGTTTGGTTTGCTGGGCCCCAATGGCGCTGGCAAGTCTACACTTACAAAGATGATTTCTGGAATGATAAATCCTACATCAGGCACAATCAAAGTTGGAGGATACAATATTAAAGAGGCCCCTATGAAGGTTAAAGAATCACTAGGGGTTGTTCCCCAAGACATTGTTCTGTATGATTACATGAATGCTCGCGAAAACCTCGCTTTCTTCGGAAGAATCTATGGCTTGTCAGGAAGGAAACTCAAGAATAGAATCGAGGAACTGCTGGGCTTCACTCAGCTGGATGAGAAAGCAGTGAAACGCCATGTCTCTACCTACTCTGGCGGTATGAAACGCCGCGTTAACATTGCTGCGGCTCTTCTGCATGAACCTCAAGTGATGCTATTGGATGAGCCTACCGCAGGACTCGATCCCCAAAATAAACATGCCCTTTGGGAAATAATCCAGACTTTGCAGAAGGAAGGAAAGACTATAGTGCTAACGACACACATGATGGATGAAGCAGAGGAACTGTGCAATAGAGTCGCAATCATGGACAAAGGCAAAATAATCGCACTAGGCAGTCCGCGCCAACTCATTAGAAAAGTCAAAATGGAGAACACAATAACTGTAGTTCCAGACAAAATATCTCCCAAACTGATTGGAACCGTGAAGAACATTTCTGGGGTTAAAAGCTCCTATAGAGCTTATGATGAAAATGAAAAGACCGAGACTTTGAAGGTGATCACAGAAAATCCTGATGATATACTTCCCAATGTAGTGTCAGCGATTGTAGAAGACGGAACAAAGATTTTGTCTGTTCAACTTTCACGAGTAACGCTTGAAGATGTATTTATTTTGCTCACAGGAAGAAGTTTAAGAGAGGAGGAATAACTATGAAACTCAGAAGAACCATCAATCAAGTATTCGCGATTGCAAAAACCGATTTTCTTGGAGTCATGCGAAACAAAACCGCCATATTCTTCACATTGCTTTTTCCTCTGTTTTTCATAGTCATAATTGGATTCACCTTTGGTCAGTCTGGCGCAGAAGAAACAAGCCGTATTTCTGTCGGAACAGTTAACCTTGACGGCGGGGTGACCTATGTAAACGGCACTGCTTCTCAAAACAGCACAATCGGAGACCTATTTGTTCAAGCGCTGAATGCCAACTTCATGGTTTATGAATATAGTGTGTACGGCGATAAAGACACAAATGGCACCGCTGCATATGCTATTAGTCGGGGAGAAATAGATGTCAGCGTAGTTATCCCGGCTAATTTTACAGAGACTCTCTCTTTTCAATACACCGACAACTTAGGTATGCCAGCCCCAACAAAAGCTCATCTTGAGCTATACGTTGATCCTAGCGATCCTACTGGCTCCATAATAGCACAGCAAAGTGTTCTTGGCGTCATCTCAGGATTTGTGAAATACTATCAGGAGATCGCCATCAGTCACTTTCCACCGGATTTCCAAGATTATCTTAGAGTTTTCGCTAATCCTATCATGGTTTCAACTAGTGAAGCAGATGTTGCAGGACGTGAGTTAAGATGGATTGAGTACATGGTTCCAGGGACACTTGGCCTTGTTCTTCTTTGGAGTGGATTGACCCATGCCTCCATGGCTATTGCAACTGAACGCACGAAAGGGACTTTTCAGCGAATGGTAGTAGCACCCGTCTCTCCCACGACAGTTTTGATGGGAAAGCTCATCTCCAGCCTAGCACTCGTCTATCTGTCTGCGGTCATTATGCTTGTAAGTGGCATACTCCTCTTCCAAGTAAATCTCTATTGGAATATCCCAGTAATTGTCTTGGCGGTCTTCTTAGGAGCACTTTCTGCGATTGGAATCGGACTTATAATCTCTTCCCTTGCAAAGAATGAAGAGGCTGCCAATTCGATCGCAGTCATAATCAGTGTCCCACTCCAGTTCTTCATCGGAGCTTTCTTCCCTCTTAGCATAATGCCAGAACCGGCTCAAATCTTCGGCGAAGCTCTTCCCTTCACAAAACTAGTCAACGCCATGCAAAATATTATGACAAAAAACCTACCTTTTGAAACTGTGATACCTGAAATCCTCTACCTAACGATCTCCGGTCTAATTCTATTTTTCCTAGGGACAATAGCATACAGGATATCTCTAAGAAGGCTCTAATGCGCCGGATAACCTTCCACAATTCCTTTCCCAGAAACGCGCGCGTAACTAAGGATTTAAATGTAATTTGATTCGTTTGGCGCCGGGAATGGGATTCGAACCCATGCGGTCCAACAGGACCACAGGCTTTCCAGCAAGGTCTCAAGGCCTGCGCATTATCCACTCTGCCATCCCGGCGCTGCCAGTCTATCTAATTCACTCTTTATTAAAACATTACTCGAAGAGACAAGATGAAAATCTTCTTCAAGATTAAACACTTAAATCGATCATTCATTAAAATGGTTGACTACAAAGGAAGTTAAAAGAA
>CAZCYX010000121.1:0-5953 GCA_964503065.1 uncultured Candidatus Bathyarchaeia archaeon | reverse complement strand
TCTGATTTTGAGACAGACACCATTTCGTGTTTTGTTGGGTTTCAATATTATGATAGCAGTTGAAAACCTATCTTTCAGGCGATTTGTTTTCTTATTGTCTGTAGTGTTGTGTGTTCTGGGTGGAAGGAGAGAGCAAACATGACACTTCTGATGGTGTCATAGATTTCTTTTTCGTTCCAGTTTTTGCCCCAGTCACAATATATGGGGATTTCTTCCTTGTCATAGTAGCCTCTGTAATACACATAAGTGGATAGAAGTTTATTCTTCTTTGCAATTTCAATTTCTAGTCTCAAAGTTTCTGCGATTTTGGATACGGCTGAGCCTATTAATTGTAGTCTCTTTTTGTTGCTAAGATTTGAGGTGTAGATGAGAAATTTTCCATTAGCGTAAAGCATAATTAGTTCCCACTTTGAATTGGCGTTTGATGTGTTTTTAAGAGTCTTGGAGCAACGACATGTGATAGAGTGGAGAGAGAGGTAAGTGAAACTATCTGCAAAATCTCTACTGGGCTCCCTTTTCTCTGTGTATGCATCCTGAAAAAACTTTATTGGATAGTATAAGGAACCCAAAAGTTAAAGGCGCCCTCAGGCGAATTTATGCCAAAGCTGAGGTTAACAATATGTGCGCGCAATTACTTCATGAAGTAGAGAAAGAAGTTACGAGTTTACTCAGCGATCTAATCCGTATAAATACGACTAATCCACCTGGAAATGAAACACCTGCAGCACAGTTCTTAGCTGAAACTTTAGCGAAGGACGGCTTAAAATGTGAAGTTATAGAATCTAGTTCAGGAAGAGGAAACATAATCACCCGCATAAAAGGAAACGGTGAAAAACCAAATCTACTGCTGTTATCCCATCTTGACGTAGTGCCTGCTATAGAAAAAGAGTGGAGTGTCAAACCATTTGCAGGTGTAGTAAAAGATGGATTTGTGTGGGGTCGCGGAGCCCTCGACATGAAATCCTTCGTCGCCATCGAAGCGCTTATCATGAAACTTCTAATTAGAAACAATGTGAAACCGAAAGGCGACATAATATTTGCAGCCACAGCTGACGAAGAAAGAGGCGGAAACGCCGGAGTAGGATGGCTCATCAAAAATCATCCCAAAAAAATTAAGGCAAACTACGTTATAAACGAAGGCGGCGGAGAATCCTTCCCAATCAACGGAAAACATATCTTTACGGTTCAAACAGCTGAGAAAGGCGTCAACTGGTTAAGAATAAAGGCGAAAGGCTCACCTGGACACGGTTCCATTCCTGGAATAGCAGACAACGCCGTCTTGAGAATGGCAGAGGTTGCAAGAAAGTTAGGAAACCATAAGCCGAAAATTATGCTTGTGAACAGTGTAAAACAGTTCCTTAAAGGAGTTGCAGAAGAAAAGACTGTACTAAGGAACCTGCTGAACTATATATTAGATAATCCAGCAACTGCTGACAAAGTCTTAGATGAAGTAGCAAAGAAAGAAAGAACTATTGCTGAGCTACTTAGGGCAATGTTAAGAATGACAATCGCACCAACCATGATTAAAGGAGGTATAAAAGAAAACGTCATACCCTCTGAAAGCGAAGGAGTCTTTGACTGTCGTATCTTACCTGGTCAAACAAAAGACGATTTACTTAACGAAATAAAAACTGTGATAGCAGACATTGACTTATCAAAGTTGAGTTTCGAATTTATTCAGTCAGATGCACCATCAGAATCCCGTTTAGACACATCTCTATATAAAACAATTGAGAAGACCTTGAAAGAATTTGAACCAAACTGTTCAGTAGTGCCATACATGGTGACAGGTGGAACAGATTCCAGATTTCTACGAAACGTAGGTTCAATTTGTTATGGATTTCACCCATTAAAAATGGATATGCCCTTGGATGAATTCTGGAAACTAATCCATGGAATTGATGAGCGTATATCTATTCAAAATCTAGTCTTCGGCGTCAGCGTCATATATCAAGTCGTAGAAGACTTCATGACGTAGCACACAAGAGAAACGTTTTACGCTACTCTGCCTGTTGAAGGCTTAAAGCCAATTACTTCATAAGATTTTTCTGGTATCCAATTTCTATTTCATATATGGCTAGAGAATTTTGGAGGACTGCCTTTGAAGGTTAGGGTTCATGTTTACGTGAGTGGTAGGGTGCAGGGTGTCTTCTTTAGGTCTGAGACTGAGTATGAGGCAGTTAAACGTAACGTATATGGATGGGTGAGAAATCTACCTAACGGAAGAGTTGAGGCTGTTTTCGAGGGTGAAAAGAAGACTGTAGAGGAATTAGTGGAGTTTTGTAGGAGGGGACCTCGTGGGGCTAGAGTGTCTGAAGTTGAGGTTCGTTGGGAAGAGTATAGGGGTGAGTTTAAGGGATTTAGGATCAGGTACGGCTATTAGAAGTGTTTTGAGCCTCCGAACTCCCCTTTACTCTTATATCTCTAATGACTGCTATACCATTGAGAAACAATGCCCAGATTATTCGACCCTACCAAGATTGGTTCGCTTCAGTTAAAAAATCGTATAGTTATGCCACCTATGGCAACCGGCCTCGCAACAACAGAAGGAGAAGTAACCGAAGATCTAATCAAACATTATGAAAAACGTGCTAAGGGACTTGGACTGCAAATAGTTGAACACTCCTACGTCATGAAGAGCGGAAAACTATCACAACAACAACTTGGAATTTATGACGACAAATTTGTTACTGGTCTAGCCAAATTAACAGAACGAATACATTTTCTTGGCACTCCTATTGCTATTCAGATAAATCATGCAGGAAGAGTAACAACCTCCGATGTCTGTGGTCAACAACCAATCGGGCCTTCAGCTATCCCTCATTCAAAGGAACATGAGACTCCAAGAGAATTGAGTAAAACTGAGATTGAACAGCTAATTGAAGCCTTCAGTTTAGCAGCCAATCGTGCAGTCGAGGCTGGATTTGACGCCGTAGAAGTTCACGGAGCCCATGGATTTCTTCTCAACCAGTTTTTGTCGCCATTGAGTAACAAGAGGAAAGACGAGTATGGAGGTTCATTAGAAAACAGGGTGCGCTTTCACTTCCAGATCATAGGGAGAATTCAAGAGAAAATAGGCAAATCCTTTCCGCTTCTCTACAGATTAGGCGCAGACGACATGCACCCTGAAGGCCTTACATTAAAGGAAAGCAAAGTCTTCGCCCAACACTTAGAAAAGCGGAGAATTCATGCAATTGATGTCTCTGGAGGAATGATGGGCTCTAGACCAGCACACCTAACAGGCCCTGGCTACTACGTCCCCCTTGCAGAGGCAATAAAAAGCGTTGTAAAAATCCCAGTAATCGGTGTTGGCGGAATTAAAACTCCCGAATTTGCCGACGAAGTCATAAAAAAGAATCGTGCCGATCTAGTCGCAGTTGGAAGAGCAATGTTAACAGACCCGAAGTGGGCCCTCAAGGCAGTAGAAGCCCTAAAAGGAACGTGATATTGTACAAAGACATAAGTTCGGATGTATTATACAATTTGCTGTTTTACTAATCTTCTCAAATCTTCGAGGTGTTTATTATGGTTGTAAATCCATTTTCCGTCTTTGGAATCTTCAAAAGGTATTGTCTTACGTGACCACTTGCCTTTTCTGAGGTCTTGAATTACATAATAGTAACTTTCAAGTAGACCCTTCCGGCAGAGCTTTGATAGACTTTCTATAAACAGCCTGAACTCTGACCAAGGGAGATATATTTGGGCGATTAACATATTTTTTCCTAGAATTTTGCCTAAGACATAAACGAAGGGTTTATCTAACAAAGAAAGTGCAAACCTGGCTAAGTTTTGAGTGTACTGAAACTTGAATGTGAACCAAAACATAGAAGAAACTGTTCTATCAAATGGGAATATAAAAATCTGGAACTTCTCGATAAGTCCCCGTTTAATGATATGGTTTTCATAATGGTATCGAACGTTTTGTGGAGTTGTCTTCAGTTTTTTTGCGATTTCTGTAAGGCTTTTTGTTGCATCAGCTTCAAGTTCTGGTATGATTAACAAATCGAGTTCATCAGCTTTCATTGGCCAGCTTTCTGGTTCGACCAGTGTATAAGGCAGTTCTGTTGGTTTCTTTGCAGTTTCTGTAATCCACTTGTCCCATTGAAATGTCCATTTTTCCGACCTGAAATCAAACCACTGGGAAGTTCTGTTAATGGTATGAAAACAAGTGGACCAAAAAACCTGAATTTTCCTTGCAACACCAAGTTTTTCCACTTGTCGAATAAACTTCGTAAATTCAGTGCAATGCTCCACTGGAATTGTGTAGATGGCAAAACAGCCCTCAGACATACCGTAGCATCGGGTTAAATAGACGTAAAAAGAATTGAGTTTCAAACATCTGAAAAGCATGTCTTCATTTCCCGGAGGCGCTTGAGCAAAAACTACTGCTTTCTTCAATCCCAAATTAGTGTGATAAACACTTGCTGACATCCTCAGATAAAAAAGAGAAGACATATGTTTAATTCTTGATCGCACATTTTCAACATGTGTGGAAAGTGCTTTTGCAACCTTTGACATGTTTCTCGGTCCAAGTTTTGCCAAGGCTTCTAAGATTTTAATGTCAAAAGAGTCGAGAGAAGCGAGCTTCGCAGGCATTGATATTCCCTTTTTGAAAGATTATTTCTTCCTTATTAATTTCTTTATCCTTTTATCAATATAATCCTGTTACTGTGGACCACCTGGGTTGTCGATTTCACCCAAAGGCACTATTGCAGACCCGTCAAGGACCATGGAATCAAAACTTTCAATTCCCCAAAGTTTTCTAGGTATTGTCAACTGGAAGGATGTTGCCACAATTGTAATTGCCGAAGCAAAGAGGACTAGAAATGCCAAACAAACGATTTTTAAGATCACCTGCTCGATCACCTCCTTTTAAATTTTCTGGGAAATCGACATGGATTATTAGAAAGTTTAAAATATTCCTGATATGTAAGACTCTGACTCTGAGCAAGAGGAGGATTACAGTCTGAAAGAGAAAGAATCCGAAACTGAAAAACTAAAAGATAAAATTTCAAAACTCAAGGAAGAAATCGACTATTTAAGAAGGGAGCTGAAGAAAACTCAGAACGGTATACACCGAATATCATGCCCATACCTAGAAGTCCTAATCATTCCAAAAGATACTGAACAATAAAAACACAATATTAGAAAAAGAAGATCAGTCTCTTATTTCTACTTCTTATGCATAGATTCAGAAAATAAGGAAATTGCCGGAGATATCTCCATCCCACATGTATCGAAGCAATTAACCTGCCAGTGGCACAGTTCTCACTATTTACCCATATTTTTTGATATACTAATTCAACGCGTCTTTTCTAGTCTCTCATCCTTTAGAGAAAACTTAGGGACAACTGTTCCTTAAGGTATAAGTCGGGATCAAGTTTCCAAGCCTTAACATCGAACTCTCCCCGAGTCTTCGCAAGTTCCTTGACGAAATCGCCAGCCTTCCTGTTTCTCCACCATGCCTTTCCAAAATCCTTTGCCAACTGCTCTCTAAGAGCAGCAACCCTCATCGCTGCAATGACATAACTCGGTGAATACACATCGTAGTCAGGCATGATATGATGAAGTAACCAGTAGTTGCCAGGAACTTCGATATAGAAGCGTTTTGTCAGTTCCTGCCACCTCTTTGCAGCTTCTTCTAGGCTGTAGGCTTTCTTCCAAAATTCAATCTTCATTATGCTGTTGGCAGCGTAAAATGTTAGAAAAGCCAAGTTCATGAAACGTTCCCGATCGACAATATCGTTGACGGCTTTCTCATCTATTTTCAAGTCGTCCCTAAGAAACATTGGAGTCTTAAGCATACTTTCAATTAGCATGCTGAAGGTTTCTGCAACCCCCATAGGAACGATGTAACGTTTCCAAACAGAATCCTCTGGATTGGCACTAGCACCATGAATTCCATGCCCAAACTCGTGGAAAAGACTGCCAAAATCTGAGAAGGGTGAAACCT
>CAZCYX010000120.1:0-6059 GCA_964503065.1 uncultured Candidatus Bathyarchaeia archaeon | reverse complement strand
AGGAACTTCACCTAACCAATTGATGTTCCAATTTTTTTCCCTTTCATAACCAACAATATGTTAGTAGACTTGAAACCGTTAACCACAACAGTTTTAATTCTGCTTTTTTGAAGAACCCGAACTGCCACTGGATCAAGGATTTGTTGTATTCCAGCCTTATGTTTATCTTCTTCAAGTAGAGTAGACAAGTCCTTGAAGCTTATTTCGTCGATCTTCGTTGCCTCCGGAAACTTATCA
The DNA here is from genome assembly GCA_964503065.1 of uncultured Candidatus Bathyarchaeia archaeon. Classification (GTDB taxonomy): domain Archaea; phylum Thermoproteota; class Bathyarchaeia; order Bathyarchaeales; family Bathyarchaeaceae; genus JAOUKN01. Next base: position 5,822 of record CAZCYX010000120.1, on the reverse strand, counting down.
GGATCTTTAGTATAAACGCCCTCCTGATCAGTAGCCTTTATCAGCAAACCAGCCTTTAATTTCTCCGCAATCATAGCTGCCACCGCATCAGTGGTCATTCCAGGCTTCAACCCACCCATAACTACAACTTTCCCATGTTTAAAACAATCAGCAGCCTCATCAACAGAGACTGGAACCGTCCCACAGCCCAAATCACCCAACCGCATAACAAACAACAAAGCAAACAAACGCGATACAAAGATCGCAATCCAGTCTTTGTCAGATTCACTTAAGCCCATTTCTCCAGCAACCCTAATAAAATCACGGGCTAATGTTCCTCCCCCAACCACAGCCACAACCTCATGCCCCTGCTCCTTCAGTTTCTTTAATAAATCAACATATTGACCCATCAGTTTAGAGTTTGGTGGAGAAGCCACCACCGATCCACCTATACGAATCACAACCTTCACAGATTTGCCTCCGCTATACTGTTGCTCCTTAAAAGTAATAAAACTCACCCAATCTTTTACTAACCTTGAAATACAAGAGAACGTAGATTAACTGATATTTGCAAAACCGAATGGAAGAAAACAAATGACAGAAATTGAACTGGTCTTCTTAGGAACTGGCGGAGGAAGATTCGCAACCATAACCCAGAAAAGAAGAACTGGTGGAATTCGCATTTTCACTGAAAATGTTAACGCTCACTTGGATCCTGGACCCGGAGCCCTCATATACTCTTTAAACATGAACCTGAACCCCCAAAACATTTCCACCTTACTGATTTCACACAGCCATCCAGACCATTACACAGACGCCGAAGTCTTGATTGAGGCCATGACCCACGGTACAACAAAGAAGAGAGGAACACTAGCTGCGGCTCATAGTGTTCTATTTGGAAATGAAATCTGCGAAATGGCAGTCTCCAAATATCATCAAAGGATGGTTGAACGGCTGATTGAAGCAAAACCAGGTGTGGAGTTTGAATTAGACCATCTTAAAGTTGTTGTTTGTAAAGCTGTGCATTCTGATCCAGATACAGTTGGTTTCAGATTTGAAACTGCGGATATGGGTGACTTTGCCTATACCTCTGACACTGAATATTTTAAGGAGATGAGGAAAATCTATGAAGGCGTTAGACTTCTTACTCTAGGTGTTTTGCGTCCTTCAGGAAAGCCTTGGAAGGGTCATATGACAACTAATGAAGCAATAAGAGTTGTGAAAGAGGTTGAGCCTGAGATGGTTGTCTTGACGAATTTTGGGATGCAGATGATCTTTAGAGGGCCGGATCACGAAGCGAAGTTAGTTGAGGAGAAAACAGGGGTTCCAACTGTAGCAGCGAAAGATGGAATGCGCATAAGTTTGGGTGAAAAGATTCAAGTAGGGACCTTTGAAAGGAAGCAGCCAAGCCTAGATAGGTTCATGGCTTCAAAGATTTAGCTTCTCAACTTTATTTTAGAATGGAGTGTTCTGTCGGAAAAACTGGTATGGAGCGAAGGTTTATCCGAATAGTGCTCCTAAGCCTTCTAGTGCTGCTTCTTCTTTTTCTTTCTCTTCTTCCTTCTCTTTCTTCTCTTTTGCTGGTTTTGCTTCTGGAGTTGGCGCCGCTGTTGGAGCAGCAGCTGGTGCTGGTGCCGTGGGCATCATGGTTGGAGAAGATTTTATTGCTTCGTCAATGTCAACTTCACTGAGGGATGCCACTAAAGCCTTTATTCTGATGGGGTCTGCGTTGATGCCTGCAGCGTTGAGAACTTCAGTTAGGTTTTTTTCGTCGATTTTTTTTCCAGCCTTGTGGAGGAGCATTGCAGCATATACGTATTCCATGATCTTTCACCTTCCTTTTCTTTTCACAGTCTTCCTTTTCAACCTTTCTCTGCTAAACTTAAACCTTGCATTCTGGCACTCCCGTTAAGTAAACACCATCTAATAAAAGCTTATTGCTTCTAAGAAAATTCTTAGCTGTGTTTCCCCCCTTTTTGTACTGTTCCTTTTTTTGGCTTCAATGACCACATGGGTTAATGAAGCTTATAGTTTATTTTTCTGTTTTCACCAGTTTTAGGTATGGTTATGGTGAATTGGGCTCCTTTGCCTTGCTTGCCTGTCTCCTGTATTGTCCAACCGTATACTTCACATATTTTTCTTATCAGGTATAATCCATAGCCTGTATCTTTCCCGTAGCCTTCCTTGAAAATCCTCTCTTTTTCAGCTTTGGGTATGCCTACGCCGTCATCCTCATAAACCAGCTTCAGTTGATCTTTTCCTACTTCTTCATAATGCACACTGATTCGGCTAACCTTTTCGCCGTGCTTTAACGAGTTGTCGATTAGGTTGTAGAGAAGTTGTCGTAGTAGTGAATCTGCCAAAACCATTAAGCCGTAGCAATCATTCACTACCTTTATGCCATGCAAGTCTGAAAACAGCATAATGGCCTCTTCAAGACTTTTCTCTACATCCATGTAAGCTAGTTCTTCCACGCCTAACTTCTCGTAGATTCTGGCGAAATCAAAAATTCTCTCCACCTGTCGAACAGCTGATTCAATCTCGCTCAAGTGTTCTAAGACTTCATGATTATCAGCCAGTTTTTGCTTAGCTAAGAAAGTGTTCATATTGACTGTGGAAAGCTTATTTCGTGCATCATGTCTGGTGAACTTGCCAACAACACTTAACTTCTCGTTCATTGTCTCCACCTTTTCCAGTGTAGCCTTCAATGTTTTTTCCGTTTTCTTCAGTTGAGAAATATCTTTGTACACTCCCACGTAGCCCATTATTTGGTCTTCAATGGTGATGGGAGCAGCAGATATAGACACTGGAACTAAAGTTCCATCCTTCCTCTTTCTAACAGTATCGTGATAAACGTATCCTTTCCTTGCTCCCTTGTTCAACATCTCTGCCTCTTCCATCTTGTCATCTGGCACAACTGCGTCATCTAAGTATTTACCTTCAATTTCATCTAAAGAAAAGCCAAAAAGCTGAGTGAAACGGGGGTTAACATCCAAAATGTGAAAATCCGGACTTAGATAAACAGCAGCTTCAGGATTACCCATAAACAACCGTTCAAACTTCTCTTGGCTCTCTTGAATCTCTCGCGCATAGGCCTCCAAGTTCTTAGCGTACTCCAAGTTGCTCATCGCAGTCGCAGCGTGAGAAGCCAGAATTTCAATTAGCTTTCGATCTTTTTCATCGAAAGCGTTCAATCTTTTACTTTCTACGCCTATAACTCCAAGGACTTTACGTCCAATCTTGACGGGTACGTCGAGACCAGAGCGTATGCCATGCCAGAATTCGACCCAATCATCTTCCTTTGCAGCGTCTGGAACGATGATCGATTTGCCGGTCCTAGCCACCTTAACGCTTACGCCTCTTTTCGTTCCGTCTAGCGGCAGCTTGACGGAAATGACCCCTGGATATCCACGTTGATCCACCACACAAAGCATGTCTTTGTCCACAACCATAAAAAATGCGATTTCAAACCCCAGCGTCTTCTCCATGGCGTCCAGCGTCAGCCGATATATTGCCTCCATGCTCTCCGCCATGTTCAATTTCTGGCTGTAAGTGTTCAATGCTGAGAGCCTTTCCTCAAAATGCTTCCTTTCTGTGATGTTTCTTAGGGTGCTTTGGATGCCAACGACTTTCTTTCCTCGGCTTATTGGGTTGCTTTGGTGCTCTGTGATTATCTTTCCTTTTGGAGTGTTTATTTCGATTTCGCCTCTAACGGGTTCCCCATGAGATATCTTTGAAATATTTTGGAGTAGTCTCAGCCAGTATTTCTTAGGAACAAACTTGCGCAAATTCTTTCCAATGATTTCTTCTTCTTTGAAGCCATATCTCGTAACAGACTTGTTGATAGAGGTTACATTTCCCTTCAAGTCGAGTGTGAGGATGACATCCCTTGCGTTCTCGAAAAGGTTCCTATATTTTTCTTCTGAGACTCCCAGCGCCTCATCTGCTTTCTTGCGTTCAGTAATGTCTCGGGCAATGCCTAAGACCAAAGTTTGATCTTTGATCTTTACTGGGAATGTCCTTATTTCCACTGGTACTTGAGTGCCATCTTTCCGATTCAAAACAAACTCATCTGGTCCAGTGGGTTTTCCTAAAGCATTTTTGGCTAGGAGCTTGACTGCTTTCGGGATTTGCCTTCGAGGGAGTAGTTTCAACTTTAGGAAACTCTTTCCGACTAGTTCACTTCTTTTATAACCAGTTAATTCTTCTGCTGCTTTGTTGCCGTCTACGAAGGTACCTTTTAGATCATTTAAATAATAAGCATCTGGGGCAAACTCAAATAATATACTTAGCCGCTTCTCTGAACTTCTCAATTCTTCCAAAATCTTCTTGTGTTCAGTGGTGTCCCGTGCAATGACCAAAATGCCAGTGGATTTATCATCTATTTTCATAAGAGAACTTGAACATTCTAAAGCTATCTTTTGGCCTTCTTTGTTCTTGATGTATAAATTAAGAGTGGCTTGTCTTCCAGTGAGAATCTTTGCAAAAGCATTCATAAGCTTCGGTATATCTCTAGGAGAGAATACACCAATCCTTGTGAAATGTTTTCCCAACAGTTCTTCTTTTGAACCACCAAACACTTCCACGGCTTTGCTATTAACATCAAGAATTCTTCCAGATCCATTCAGATATATCATACAGTCATTGGCATTCTCAAAGATGCCCTTGAATTTCTCTTCAGATTCACTTAAAGCCTCTTCTGCTTGTTTGCTTTCGGCAATTCTTCCAAGTCTCTCCGCAACAGTCTCTATGAGAACCCTCTCTTCTTTAAGAAACAGGTCTTCGCCAAGTACGGGTTTCTCTTCTAAGTAATAGACCTCCACAGAGCCAGCTCTTTTTCCGTACACCATGATGTCAGCTTGCTGTTTCCAGCGGGCCTCCTTGAAGTTTTTTGTTTTAAACTCTTGTTTTCCAAAGACTACCCTAGCGCAGGCAATGTCTGGATATTGATAGGCAGGAGGAAGTAGATTGATGGTTCCTTGTAGTATCTCCTCTAGTGAAATGCCGGGCTTTTCAACAAGTTTAGACATTGTGTAGAGGCAGTGAAGCTCTTTGATACGCTCGCTATAGTCATGTAGAAGTTTGTCTCTTTCCTCCTCTATTTTCTTTCGTTCAGTGATGTCTTTGACGAAAACAGAGAGACCATCCTTGACAGGGTATGCATTAATCTCAAAGATAAAGTTCTTACCTCTAATCTGATACTCGTTCACGAAAGACCGGGGTTGCTGTGTTCTTAATACATTTAGGTAGAATTGCTCAACCTTTGTCCCTTTAACATCCGGGAAGATTTCTGTAAGGGATTTTCCGATGGCATCTTTCGCTGAGAATCCTGTTAGCTTTTCAGATGCTTTGTTCCAGTAGGTGTACCTTAAATTCTCGTCCATTGCGAAGAAGACATCGCTTATGCTCTCAGTAAGCTCTCTGTATCTCTCCTCGCTTTTCCGCAACGCCTCCTCCATCTTTTTACGTTCCGTTATGTCTCTTAGAATTGTTTGTATACCGACAACTTTGTTGTCTATGATTATTGGGTTGCTGGTGTAATCTGCGATTTTCTTTCCTTTCGGGGTGTTTATCTCGATTTCGCCCTCCACCGTTTTTCCTCGAGCATTCTGTACAAGCTCTTTGAGTAGTCTCGGCCAGTATTTCTTTGGAACAAATTTGAGTATATTCTTTCTAATGATTTCGTCTTTTTTGAAGCCATATTCCACGGCAGCCTTGTTGATGGAGGTCACATTTCCTTTCAAATCATATGTAAGGGTGACATCTCTTGCGTTCTCGAAAAGATTCCTATATTTTTCTTCTGAGTCTCTCAGCGCCTCATCTACCCTTTTGCTTTCCACAAC
>CAZCYX010000119.1:0-6126 GCA_964503065.1 uncultured Candidatus Bathyarchaeia archaeon | reverse complement strand
CAGTGGAGCAGGATGAGAAAGGACAAGTAAAGATAAAAATTCCGCATCGAAAAGACATCAACATCCCACTTGAGCCAAATGAATCCAAGAAACTCATTAGCAAACTGAACGAACTCATTCCCATAGAGAAGCAAAAGGAAAGAGAACACATATTAGCAACGGAAAGCGGGGAACGAGTTAGGCAGCTGAAAACGTTGAGCAAGATAGCTTCGCGTTATGATGCTAGCACGCGAGCTACATAGAACATATCTCCCACCATCAACAGGAATTTGTATTCAATGATCAAAGTGCTTCGGCAACCAGTTCCATAATATCCATGACTTTAATTTTATCTTCGTTACCCGTTGTCTTAATGGCGTCATCAAACGTTAAAAGACAGAAAGGACATGCCACAGCCAATATCTCCGCCCCAACATCAAGTGCTTCTTCAACACGAGTTTCAGCAAGGCGTTTACCTGGAATGTCATGCCACATCCTTCCTCCTCCGCCCTCACAACAAACACCCCTCACCCGTGTTCTCCTCAGTTCCGAAAACTTCGCGCATGGAATGTTCTCAATAAGCTTTCTCGGCTCATCATAGATGTTGTTATGTTTACCTAAGAAGCAGGGGTCTTGATAGGCTATCGTCTTTTCAACTTTCTTGGAAAATTTCACTTTTCCTTTATCAATCAAATCTGCAAAAAATATTGTGTAATGTTGGACCTCAAGCTCTTTTCCATACCTATTCTTGAACGCATGAAAGCAATGAGGGGAAGTGGTGACAATTCTATTAACACCGTACCGTTCAAAAAGACCTAAATTCTTCTCCATCAACTCTTCAAAAAGCCCCTTCTCACCAAGCGAGTACACCTCATTTCCACAACAGGTCTCCTTATTCCCAAGAATCGAAAACTCTACTCCCAAACTATTGAAATTCTTCACACATGCCCTAGCTACTTCCTGTGCACGAGAATCATAGGATGCGGCACACCCAACAAAATACAATAATTCCGCATTCTCACCTTCGGAAGCATATTTCACTTTCAAATCCTGTGCCCAATCAGACCTCTTACTTGGGCTCAACCCCCATGGATTTCCATATTTGTAAACTCCTTCAAGGGCTTCTCCTAACGTGGGAGGAACACGCCCCTCCTCAACGAGCAGCCCACGCAGACCGATTAGAACCTCCATCGGGTTTACATCTCTAGGACAAAGATGTGAACAGGTGCGGCAGGTTGTGCAGTCCCAAACTTCACTTCTTTCCTGAAGATTTACAGGGGGGTACATAGTCACATATTTAACGGGGGCGACTGTGTAAGCAGTCTCGAGCATGAGTCTCCTTGGGTTAAGTTTAGATTTTGTGGAAACTGGGCAGGAGCCACTGCACTCACCGCACTGCATACACATTCTGAAATCAAGTTTCTTAATTGCGTCTAATCCTTCAAGTTCCATCTTCTTTCCCAACGCACAGCTCGTGCTGACATTGCTCTGTTTTTCGTCTTGGCTTTCGTTTAAGTGTGGAGTTTTTATAGAACGTAGTTCATACTTAAAAACTGTGCGCACATAGTTGAACCACGTGTTTTTTTCTTTGGGGCTATTCTATAAGTTTCGCAACAGTCTCTTTTACAACCTTTGCAGGGGCATCTGTTCTAATGCCTCGACTGTTAAAATGCGTTAGGATGGCTTCAAAGCCTCTCTCCCTAAGCCTTCTTATCACCTTCATTGTTGATGGAACTGGTAGATTCAATTTGTCACAGACTTTGTCAACAACATAATAAGTGCGCGGTGCCTCCTCACTCTCATTTTTAATCAGAAATAATAACTTTGTAATTTTTCTCTTGTGTTTCAGTTGTCTTTTGGTCATCTCCTTTTCCATGAGTGAGCAAAACCCACTGTCCGATAGTCTACTTATCCAAAGAGGTCCCGTTGCCTTTAATGTAGAGCCACATTCGGGGCATTGATCTTTTAGGCATGGAGCTAATCCTTCTGAGGTTTCTCTGTGAAAACATGAAAAACAATGTAGAATGTATCCCATCTTTTGAATGCTGTAGTCTGCTTGTCGTGCGCCGTAATATGCCGTGGTATACACGCGGATATAATGGTTAGTGCTGTGACTAAACATAACTTTAATTCCAATTTCATGTTTTGCAGCCATCATCACTAGGCATCCAATCAAAAGCCGGATGGCAAGTTCATGGCAGTACTCAGTTCTTAAGGGTCTTCCACCATATTTACGGATACAAGCATTCGGATGTACTCCACACAAGGGAGCCATATCTGTGGCGGTCAAAGCAAGCATGCCACCATTACAGAGGGCTCTAAGAGCGGCATCCAAGTATGGAACTGGCGAACCAAAAGGGTCTACATCGATGAAGTGAAATCTTCTGCGAGGCGCTGCGTAGCGACTTAAGAGAAGATTTGCATCTTCACTTAGAACAAGCACACGCTTAGTAAGTTTGTTAAATTCAGCATTAAACTGAGCGAGCTTTGCTGCCTTTGGGTTGATGTCATTCAAAACAACTTTCTGAACTCCTTCTACTTCTGTAGCAAATCTAACTCCTCTAATTCCACAGCCCGTTAAGGGCTCACAAACAGACAATCTTTTTCCTTTAATCTTTTGATAGGCTTGTAAGGCTAAAACTGCGATGTCCCGGTTTAACTCCATGAGAGGATTATAGAAGACTGGTGCCTTAGAAGGAGCATACTCCCAAGGCTCTTTCGCATAAGCCTCAAGCCTCGGAACAACGGCGTGAATATTTCCTTCTTTGATGACTTCTGTGGGAAAATCAAACTTTTTGCTGAGCCCTATTTGGGTCATATATTAAACCTAACCTACCAGATGCGTATGTGTTTAAGGGACTGTACTTTTACTGCTCGAAATCCATTCTTTGTAGACTTCATAAATTCTCCTCAATTCTTTAACAGGTTCTGGATGTTCATCAACCCTTAGGTCAAGGAAGGGACGTGTTCTTATTTCCTGTTGATTCATTACTAGCAGTGCTGCGGATTTTTTCCCTCGCTTATCTCCTCCAGCTCTTTGACCACTCTCTAGGGTCTTCATCAGTCGCTCAGACAACTCTCCTTTAGAACCTTTAAATGTACGGGCCATAGCCTCAATAACTTCACTTCCAACAAGCATATTCCCAGCAACTACATAATTCTCTCCAACTAAATGCCCCTTCAAATCAGTAGTCTCTCTACCAGTGAAGGCAGCAGTTATGCCATCCTTATCTATGATGATCACTTGCCTCTGTTCTCTCTCCGAATCTTCTTTCAACATGCTTTCTAGAGCTGTTTGTGGAGAAAACCCCATCTTCAACAACTTCAATCCCTTAATTCCATAAAGAACATTAGTGTAAGCTTGGGTTGCTATGGCTCCGACACCAGACTCTACGTGGGGGACCACACTACCTACAGCGGGAACCGCAGTTGCCACACAAACACCTAACGAGAAGGTTTCTGGACATCGAGATACTATTGAAAACGTTGATGTTTCCTTCTTAACCCTTGTTCTTTCTGAGGTTTCAGCCATGAAATCACCTTCTTTGTCAAAGGATACTTTATGCTGCAGCGAAAGTATATATTAACTAGATGAAAATTGTTGCAATGTGCACCGTTACTTTAGTAGTTTTCTCAAGTTGTAGGCAATGCCTTCTTTATCATCTACTTCCAAGACCACTTTTGAATATTCATGATCCTTCAGCTTCAGGGTTATGCATTTGGACCTATTTCCAACGTAGTAAAATGTCTTTCCTTCTCTAGTCCAAAAAGTTCCTGCCCAAAAAATTGGTGGCATATGAGTTCCAATTTTAACAGCAAGCCATAGAGGCTTGACCGTTTCAGTTGAGACGTTATCTATATTCTTCAAGGGTATTCTAAGACTACTCTTCAGGGCTAGAAACTTTTCTGCACCTTCCAGCCTAAAGGTAGCATAGTCTCTTTCAAGTTTAACTTTAACATCTTATCACAAATTCCAAGTTTAGGCTTTTACTCTTAAAATGATTATTGCGCACGCATAAGCATTTTACAGCCCAAAACTATAGACCACACACATAATGAAAGGGCAGAAAGGGTTTCAGAAATAGCAACGCCTTTGCCGAAGGGAATAGTCCAGACAATCACTGCAACTATGGCGGCTATGAATGTTAAAAACCCTAGTTTTATCTTGAGCAGGTGCAAAAAAGCGACTCCGAGAAAAAACATCGAAATTGGAAAGAGCGTGAAGAAAGTCACAGAAGCGTAAAAGTGAATGGGTTTAACATTTTCTGGGAAAACACCTATCGCAGTTAAGGCAAAAGCATCAAGAACAAAGACAAATGCACCAATTCTGCCTAATAGATTTCCTTGGAGAAACATGAATAACCCAGTCGCAAAGATGATGGTTAGAATTCCGCTAATTATGAGACCAGCATTAAATAGAATGGCAGTAACTCCTTCTTGGACACCCAGATCGCTTAACGCATTTTCTGTCCAACTGAAACCTGGAGAGTACGCTATCGCAAGGAGTATTAATGTAAAGGCGATAAAAGGCGCGATAATGCCGCTAATCCCAGATATTTTCAGCCAAATCACAACATAATCACTTCTTACCTTACGATTTCTCTTTCTCCTTTTCAGTTTGCCAATAAGGTTTGGTCCTCAAATACTGAATCTTCGCCCGTAACAAATCCATATAGAAATCATCTTCCTTGGGATGCATTTTCCCTAATATTCTGAAGGCTGTTTCAGGTCCTACACCCTTCACTTGAAGCGCAATTAACGCCTTTTTGCCGTAGCTTAACACAAGATCCGCAGTGCGTCGAGCATGTACCAGTCGCTCTAGTTCTTCTTTGGATAAGTCCTTCCCACCCAGTCTCCGTTTGAGAATATCTCGAAGATTACTTGGATCTATATAGAATCCAAGAGATGCCAACAACCCTGATCCACACATTTCACATTTCGGATTCACCGGCAATTCACGTATGCGTTTTTCGGCTAACCATTTACCACATGACAAACAGAAAAGGGTGGTTTTCCTCGCAAAAATTGTTCTCTTCATTCGTTCAATGTTGCTTAAGAGGACTTGTTCAGGCGCCATTAACTCTGGAACATCAGAGTATTTCGCAAGTATGTGATAGGCAAGGGGTGTTGGGCTTTCCAAACGAAGCAAAGTACTGACTTTGATTTTGCCCTTTCTAACAGCTTTTATGATCTTTTTCACAGAGGCAGCATCAACTTTTTCTGTCATGGCCTCTCGAATTGTCTCTTCGTAAATGGGAGTTTTTTTGAATCGTCTGGGCAATCGAGCGAGTGCTTCAGGTCCCATGGTTCTTCCACGAGGAAGTGCCCCAAATCTCTCAGCTACAAACTTCATTTTGTAGGAGAATGGAAAACGAGCTTTGAGATATTCTTCAAATGCGTCATCTATTTCCTTCTCTGTCAAGTTGAAGAGTAGAGAGGGCAGTTTATCGAGATCCTGCAGTTCCACTTTTTTGGAGGTTTCTACTAAAATACGGTAACCGTCATTCCACCAGCCCACTATGAGTTCGTGATCAGATAGGATCGGGTCAAAAATACATCCTAAAGTTCGATTTACAACTTCACCAAAGCATACATGAATAACAATGTACTTGTCAAAGGCTTCAATTAAAATGTGATTGTCCGTTGGGAGAGGCGCCCCTTGCTTTAAATGCTCATAAATCTCCTCAATGGGTTTTAGGAGGGTTAGTTTATTCGAAGAAAGTTTTTCTGCAAGCCTCTTAGCTACAACATCAATTTTTTTTCTGGTGTCTAATTCCTTAGATATTTCACCTCTAAGTTTGCCAACCTCTTGAGCCAATGTAAGTGGCACTGGAAGAATTTCTCCGTCCCACCCTGGTATTGCTGCCAATGGGTCTTCGGAGGGAACAACATGAACAGTTCCTGTTTCATCTTCTATTTGAACAATTCGCCACACTTTGCCTCTGCATATGAAATTGAGCCCTATTCGAGCCCTAAGCGCCATAAACTCATCGCCAAGGGTGCCAATAGTACGGTCTGAAACAATGTCTACGATGGGATATCTCCTTTCATCAGGAATCGTAGAAAGATTCTCGTAATAGTAAGTCCTTGTTTTTCGTCTCTTCTTCAATAAATCTCCTTCTACCCAGACTTCTCCCAACCTACGTA
>CAZCYX010000118.1:0-6167 GCA_964503065.1 uncultured Candidatus Bathyarchaeia archaeon | reverse complement strand
TCTATCTTTTTGAGTAAAGAACCAACCCTCTCATGAACTAAAACATTTGCTAGTGCAGCGTCGATGAAAGAACGTGCTTTAATAGGAAGAACCAAAAATTCTTGTATATCCGTCGCCTTTCCAAAGGCATGTTTTCCTCCGCCTAAAACATTCCCGAGAGGATGGGGTAATTCATTTGCAAAGTGACCTCCGAGATGTTGAAAAAGTGGTACATCATATGAAGAAGCAGTAGCCTCCGCAATAGCAAGAGAAACAGTATAAACAGTGTTTCCACCTAAATTTTCAAAGTGTTCTGTTCCATCAATTTTGTGGAGGAGAAGATCAATTTCTTCTTGTTCTTCAGCCTCCATACCTATTAATTCGGGGGCAATGAGGGTTCCAACTTTTTTTATTGCTTCTTTCACTCCACCTTTTGGATATGGAGCTACCTCGGCTCTTCCTCTACTAGCTCCGGAAGGGGCTGAAGCTCTACCAAAGCCAGCCATAGTTATTATTTCAACTTCTATCGTTATTTCTCCTCGACTGTTGAAGATTTTTCGAGCAAGGACCTCTTCGATTACTGTTGACATGATGATTTGCCTCGTCAAAATGGTCTAATTTGTCTTCTTCTCTCTGTTTCCTCATAAAACTTGAGGATTTCGTCAATGATTTCTACGTGAGATAGAAGCATGCGGCGACAACAATACCGGGTTACTCCAAGACTGTCCAAAACCTTTTTGGAATCTTCTCCAGCTTTTATCCTTCGTGCAAAATCTTCCCACTTGTCTCCAATTAATTTACCGCAAGTGAAACAACGCACTGGGATGATGATTTCTTTCAGCCTCCTCTTCCATTCATAATAGTTCACTAATAAAGTGTTTGGGGTTTCTCGGCACCATTAAACATGGTCATCTAAATTTAGGTTCTATCTATAACTTTTCTGATCACGAGCTCTCGCTCCTGGACCACCAAACTTTTTAGGTTCCTTTCTTCTGGGATCACCCGCAATCATGGTGCGATCATATTTGCTAAAAGTAGATCGAAGACGTGCACTTTTTGTCCATTTTAATAGTGCCCTTGCGACGGCTGTTCTTGCTGCTTCGGCCTGTCCCATGAACCCTCCGCCAGACATCTTAACATATATGTCAAGGTCTTTCCAGGTGTCTTCGCCCGCTTGGAGGAGGGGTTCCATGAGTTTGTCGCGGGCTGTTTTTGGTTCAAGAATTTCGAGGGGAATATTGTTTACTCGTATCCTTCCTTTTCCAAGTTTTATTAATGCTCTAGCAATGCTTGTCTTTCGTTTTCCACTTGTCAATATTACCTTTTTAGATCGTGACATTCTATTCACCTGAGGGTGTCCATCCAATTTCCTTAGCCAATTCCCCAACCGTTATGTATGGACATTTCAAGTCTTTAGCACTGGCTTTTGGTATTGTTTGTATCTCCTTCCCTTTAAATTCTTCAGGCAGTTGAAGAAAAACTTTCAATCTTTTGTATGCCTGTTGTCCTTTCGGCTTTTTTCTGGGGAGCATACCACGTATAGTTCGTCTAACAATTCGGTCGGGTCTTCTATGATGATAGGGACCTTTTCTAAAGTGTCCAACTTCTAAGAATTCTTTTGTTTCTCTTAGTATGCTTAGTCTTTTGCCTGATATGGCGGCCTTTTCTGCGTTTACAATGATTATAGTTTCGCCTTGGAGAAGTTGTTTAGCTATTGTGCTTGCCATTCGACCTAGTATCAATCCAGTTGCGTCGATTATCACAGTTCTTTCCTTATTCATCTTTTCACCCGATGATTTTTACATCTGAACCCTTTGGATTTTTGTCCATTAACTCAGGAATGGACATGCATTTTCCTTTAGTCTTCAAGATTTTTGATCGAGCTTGTTTGGAAAAGGCAAATGCTGCTACATTTAAAGATCGATTTATTTTTCCTGTGCCAAGCACTTTGCCTGGGACCACCACAGTTTCTCCAGTTTCAGTATGTCTGTTAAGTTGACTCAAATTGACTGTTATGCGTCTTCGCCTTGAACGAGATAAATAGTCCGCTACGGCACGCCATATTTTCGCTTCGTTCTCTCGAGCCTTCTTTCGCAGAGACCGAATGAGATTGACCAATTCTGGATTGGTTGATTTAATCTGTTTCATTTTTTTCTACCGCAATTGTTTAAGAAACTCCTCATATTTCTTGTCAAGGATGTTGAGAGCTTCAAGTACAATTCTTTCGACGGGAAGGGCTCCTGTAGATTCGATGTTGAAGATAAATGCGTTCTCTTCCCATGAAACTTTTATAGCGGGTGGGTTCTGTGGACAGGCATCCATACAGTCTTGACAGAGAGTGCATTCCAGTATTCTTTGAATTTCTATTCTCTTCTCTGAGTTTACGAGAATTCCCTTGGGGCAAACTTCAATGCATTTGCCACACATGTCACATTTTCTTCTATTTACTTTGATTTGTGGCAAATATTTGTAGGCGCATGCTGAGACTGGTTGCCACTTTGCGTGGTTCTTCCCTTTTCCAAGTCTTGCGTAGGCTTCCAATTGTATCTTCTGGTTGGGTGCCAGTTTGACTATAATGACTTTGTCGCTAACTGGTGTGATGTTGGGATTCTCTGATCGTAGAGCGTCAGAGTAAACAGTTATTGTGTTCTCACCTGCTTCCACTTCAAGGGTCAGAGCTACACGGCAAAGGTTGCATCCAAATTCGCTTTTGCATGGGCATTCTTCAGGCAGGTTATATGAATCCAAATCGCTCTTAAGAGAGATAAGTCCTAGTCTGTGAGAGAGAATTTCGTCATGAAGTATAGAAGAGTTTTCGATTATAACTACTTCATCTATGGCCATAGATGGAACCTCAGAGAGCATGATTCTTCGCATGGCATTCATGAAGGCTACACTAACCCCTTGAATAAGTAGCCGCATCGTAGTATCGTTCTTTTCGAGAATTTTTATCTCCAAACGGTCTGAGACTCCTTTTATGATCTATGGGAACCTATTATGTGGTCTTTCTTAAGGTGAAGGAGGTATTATTTCTACGTTTTGGTTTGTATGTGCGTGTGTCTGTCTGTCTAGGTCTAGTATAGAGGGGAGGTAGAGAGACGGGTATAGAGGGGTAGAAGGGGGGAGAGGGATTCATGTTATTCGTTGGGTTGTTGGAGTTGAGAGGCGTATTTGAATGTGCTTCGCTGTGGGCGGTGGGAGTCTGTCTGTTAAAGCGGTAATTAAGATTCGGTAAAAAGAGGGAAGCCAGACCGAGACTTAATCGGTATTCCAACACGTTGAAGGGCGACAAAGACTGAGACTGAGTAAGCGGGAACACCAGCACATCAGGGCGACAATGACTGAAACATCAACCCTAGTCTAGGAAGTGAGACAGACTGAGGCGTTGACTTCAAAGAGTCTCGGTCTGACTATATTAATATATAATTCAACGTCACTAATAAACGTATATGTTTTCAAGCATATTAGGTCATATCAGGTGACGCCTCACTTCTCAGAGAAGAGTAGGCACGGACGCAGGCAGGTGACACTCCTACAGCAAGAAACATTAAGCAACAAGCACATACCTAGCTTAAAGGTGAATCCCTTTTCTTTTTTGTGGCTCTTTTCAACGCTTTAATGACGTTTTGTCTTCCCATTGCGATGATGTAAGGCCCAAGTCTTGGACCTTGTGGAACCCCTAACAATACTGTGTATAGAATTTGGAAGAATCGACTTGGCTTGACTTCGTGCTTGCGAGCAATGTTGAAGATGGCACCTTGTATTTGATCTTCTTTCTCTTCTATCTGTAAGGTTTGTATGAGTTCTTTAAGTGCAGCTGTTTCTTTTGTAGTTATTTTCGTAGTGGTTTCTTTGATTTCTAGGTAGTCTTGTGCCCAGTTTAAGGCGTACTCTATTTTTCTTTCCAAGTCTTCGGAGTCTTTCTCTATCTTGTAGCCATAGTCTTTCAGTTTTTCTGTGATGAATTCGGTTTCTGAGCCCTTTGGAGCCACCTTCGCAAGGTAAGTGAGCAGGTTATATGGAATGTGGATACTAGGTTTGGTTGGAGGCTTTAAGACCCAACAGTATTTGTAAAGACCGCTGAGCTTGGCATGCTCTTTCTCGTCCGAGATCACTTTTCTTCTAAAATGTATGTCTTCAAGTTCATCGAGTTCGTTCATGTACTCTGGTATGTCCGTGACTGATAATCTTCGGGCTCCAACAAATCGCTTTAACATAAGAAGGAGTAAGGATTGAGGTGATCCGTATCGGAACCAAAGCTGCGGACTGAATATGCGTCCAGCGGACTTAGAAAATCGTTTGCCGCTTATATCTTGGAATAGTTCATATTTTGCATGCATTGGTGGAGTGTAGCCTAAAATCTCTTGACATATTCGGTCGTTTACCCTGACAGAATCGGCGATGTCTTTGCCATAGGCTTCAAATCGTATGTCTAGAACTTTCCATCTGGCTGCAAATTCTCCTGCCTTCCAACTGAGTTTTCCTTCCCCCTTTGTGTAGTCTGCTTCGCCTTTGTGTCCACATCCTTCCAGCCACTGTCCTTTGATTTCCATGCCTTCGCAGGAATAGAGGATTCTGTTTTCTTTTGGTAGGAACTCATATGCCTTGGTGGTGTAGATACGTCCACAGTTAGAACAAACTGCGAAATATGGGAAGGCTTCCATGAATTTTTCTTGCCCCACTTCTTCTTTGATGATTTCTCCGACTCGTTTTGCGTTTAGAAGTATTGTTTCAATCTCTTTGTTGAATAACCCCTTGTTATAGGCTTCGTTGCCTGTCATGAAATTGTAGTCGATTCCGCACTTGTCTAATGCCTCTAGTAGAAGGGAACTCATGTGTCTTCCGTAGTTTTCGTGGCACTTGTAAGGGTCGGGAATGGAGGATACAGGAAAACCCAAATACTTTTTCAATGATGGGGGCATTCCAGTTGGAACCTTTCTTAGTCCGTCTTTGTCATCAGAAAAGGCAATTAACTTTGAATTATAGCCTTGATTCCTTAACGCTAACGTTACTGCGAATGATCTTGCTGCGTCACCGAGGCTGCCAACATGAGGAAAGCCAGAAGCAGTGATCCCCATTTCGGTTCTAATTAGGTCCAAGCTTCTGCCTAGCTTCCGCTCCCTTTTCAGTATCTCAACTGCCATCTTGTCGTACCAAGTGCCATGTCCAATGATTTTTTCTCCCATGAACGAAGATTTCCTTCTCAAGATTCAACTACAATATTCGTGATGCTTAATAAAAATACTCCATTAAAGCGGTCTGCGTTTCATCTGTAAACTTGTTTCAATAAACTCCTTTGCTTCATCGATTAGTTCTAAGCACGCGTATATAATCCTTCAATCGCGTAAGCACTAAGTTTATTGTTATGCTAGTAAAAAAAGAGGAGGTTGGGTTACGGAAGTTCTATTTTGTTGATTTCCGTCAAATTTTTTAGATTGTTCATTTTTATTTTCTTGTCTGAAATTGCCAAGTCGTAAGATGGAGTTTTCTGATTTGTCATCAGATAATTCTCTAGTTCCTCATATGGAGAGAATGTGCTTAATGCACTCACACTGATTGGAGGCCACGATGGGCGAATTCCAAAATTTAGGCAAACAGCACCTAATGTAGTTGCTAGTAGAACTGCGAGAATGCCGTAGACTGCAGTTTTCTTCTTGATTTCTCTTAACATTCTGAACACTGTCAATAATAAAACACATTTCACTATATTATCCTAATTTCTAGTACAATCTGTCCAAAAATTTGGTTACGTGAACTGTAGGCAACTAACTGGTTTAAACCTTAAAACAGAAGAAGAATGGTTGAAGAAATATTCGCAAAGGTTCACGACTATGCATGCGTTGAGAGACTGAAATTTGCAGTTGAAAAAACCATAGAAATACTTGAGGAATAGCTCGAAAGACGTTTTTCTACAGATGTGTCTGCATGTAAAGTATGTTTTCCTATGACTGCAATTAGAGTTATCGTTAGGAATAGCAACAAGATTAGGCTTGTTGGAAACTCTGGGATTACATGATATACATAGATATTGGATTTTCCTTCCTCGACTGCGTAGTTTCCAGCATTGTCATAGGCGACGATTTTATATCTCACCCATGTGCAATACTGCTGTTCTGGAATCATTGCTTCAAACAAGCTTGTTGTCGAATTGTATTTCATTGGCACAGTAAACCACGATGTGCCATTGT
>CAZCYX010000117.1:0-6190 GCA_964503065.1 uncultured Candidatus Bathyarchaeia archaeon | reverse complement strand
TTTTTTCGCTTATATCTGCAGTATTTATTATTCTATTGGCTATGATTCCAATGTGGTAGGGGTTTATTCGATAATCTCCTTTAGGCAAAATCCGAAGTATTCTGTAGACTTGAGTGTTTATTAAATACGCTCTTGATTTGTTCACAACCATATCAATAGCATTGTCAATTAATTGGCTACGATGAATAGTGGCATTACTTCTGAAAGTCTAGACCAATACCACACCTCTGAATGTTAGCACCACTCAGAAGCAAGTTTGAATCAAAGGCTTCCACTCCTTTATTGAAACCACTTATGGTAACATTTCTCATAAGAACATTCTTCGCACTACGCATAGCAATGGCTGTTGCCATATTATCATCTCTATGTGTTTTGCAAATTCTAGTTAATTCTTGATTACGGTTATTTAAGTTAGACGTATGAAAGAATAAGAAAAGTATGGAGAGATGAATGAAACTAATCTAGAAAAGGCTTTGACTAGGCTAAAACGTGAATATGAGAAAAAGAGAGGAAGATAAGTAGTTATTTCATTGCTAGTCCCTCCCCCCTCTATACTAGACCTAGACAGACAGACACACACAACAACTCTCCCCTAGACCTAGCTATACCCGTCTGTCTCTCTCACCCACTATAATCATACATTTTATAACTTCAAGAAAACCTTTGCTTAATACAAGGTCCAAACAATCATGAGCAAACTCAGCGCCTATCTACGTTTAATACGTCCCATAAATTGTCTAATGATGGGGTTTGCTGTTATAGTCGGTGCAGCACTCACAAGCCTGAATCTCTCAAGCCTTTCTTGGTCAAATCTTATCTACGGATTTATCACTGGCTTTATGCTAACCGCCGCATCCATGACCATAAACGACTATTATGATAGAGAAATTGACGCTGTAAATGAGCCAAACCGTCCGATTCCAAGTGGCGTAATTGAGCCGAAAGAAGCCTTAGCTTTTGCGTTAACTCTTACAACAATAGGTTTCGCAACTGCATATCTAACAAACAGTCCTTGCTTTGCGATAGCCATAATCGCGTGGATAGTCTTTGCAACCTACACCATTGTCGGAAAACGAACAGGGCTTCTCGGCAACTTCCTCGTCAGTACTTGTGTTGCAATACCCTTCATCTATGGTAGCTATACCGTTGCTAACGCAATTGAATTGAACGTTTTGATTTTTGCTTCTATGGCTTTTCTCTCAAATACTGGTAGAGAAATAACTAAAGGAATTGTAGACATTAAGGGCGATGAAACGCAAAATGTGAAAACATTGGCTGTACGTTATGGAGAGAAAAACGCAGCAATCTCAGCGACAATCTTCTATTTGCTTGCGGTTTTGTTAACTCCAATACCTTGGCTTCTAAACCTTGTCTCTTTATGGTTCATTCCCTTAGTGGTCATAACTGATTTTGGACTTGCGGCATCTTCAGTTATGCTTCTTAAGGATTACTCGAGAAAAAACGCTAGGAAGGTTAAGAAAATTGTTCTCTTATGGTTCATTACTGGATTGTTAGCTTTTGTTATTGGCGCCGCCATAAGGTGAGCCGATGTTTAGTGAAGAGGCCAGAACGGGCTGTTCTAAACCGTGGTATTATAAAGATGTACACTGCTTAGCAAGATAGGCAAAAACTATGAAGTATGTAACAAAAGCTTTGCTTGCATGTGCTTTGTTGCTTTATGCAGCTTCCATGTTTCTGCCATGGTTTTGGACAGGATTAATTGGGGGAAACACTATCTACTATTGGTCTTTTAAAGCGGAAATATATCCATATCCTTATCCTCTTTTCTCTCCTCCTTATCAGATAATGTTTTTTGACTACTGGTCTTTGTATGGTACAGGGATGATACTCTTTGTATCTCAAATCTTGACTCTGCTCTTTGGTCTTCTTACCTTATTGAGGAAGGGGAAATATGGATTAGTCTTTTTAGGGCTAACTCTGCTCTTCTCAACAATACCTATCGGAACGTGTATCTTAACGGTATATACCACACGAACAAGAATGGCAACCTTTTTGACTGGCTTCTGGATAGCCAACATTGCTCTTCTACTCTTAATTGCAAGCCTACCAACATCTTTGATAAGAAACATTCATCCAAAAAACTAATTGGCAACAAAACTTTCAACACCATTCCTCTAACCACCATGCGCCACAGGAAGAAGAACCATTTCGTCACCATCGTTTAGTACAGTTTGTAGTCCTTGTAAAACGCCAATCTCTTTACCGTTTACGAGAATGAGTGCATTCGGTCGTGGATCACTAAGTTCAGGATCAATCAGGGTTTCCTTAAATCTTGATGAGAAAGTTTCAGCCAGTTTTTGAACAACTTTCCTTACAGTGGCTGCTTCTTCGAACTCTAAAGTAACTCGACTTTTTCCAGAGAGTTCTCGAAAAATCCCTAAAAATTTTACTTTTATGTGAATCATGGCGTTTATCCCTTGAATATTAATCTTAATTTCTCACTTGTTTCAGAAAGCTCAACGCACAACATGAACGCCAGCAGGAACAGCTACAACACCACAATTACTGACACATCACAAACGTTAGTGCCTGTTGGTCCGGTAAAGATAAGATCGCCCAATTTTGAGAAGAAGGAGTAAGAATTATTTTCTGCGAGAAACTTTCTCGGGTCTAGTCCCAATTCATGACAGCGAAGCAGAGTTTTTCCGTCGGTTATAGCTCCAGAGGCATCTGTTGGTCCGTCTATGCCGTCTGTGCTTATCGAAGCAACAACTACTCCATCAGCGTTGCCCATCTTCAGTGCAGCTCCCAGAGCAATTTCTTGGTTTCTCCCTCCCTTTCCTTTCCCTACAACAGTGACTGTAGTTTCCCCCCCAGCAACTACGCCAGCTGGTTTAAGAACAGGATTTCTAGATGCAACTATCTCTCTGGCTATGGAGGCAAACATTATGCCCACATCTCTGGCTTGGCCCTCAAGACATGACGTGAGAAGCAAAGCGTTAAGCTCAGCGTTCCGAAAACTGTTGTAGGCTGCATAGCTGGCAGTCAAGTTGTTTCCCACAACTATATTGTGAACCTTCGTGAACACTTTGTCACCAGCCTTCGGAGTCTCTGGAATCAATCCCTTCTTGCCCTTGAGCAAGACTTTCGCCACCGATCTCGGAACTTTACTCCAGAGCTTGTATCTCCTAAGGATTTCGATGGCGTCATGGAAGGTGCTTGTGTCGGGAACAGTGGGACCAGATGCTATGGCATCTAAAGGGTCACCCACAACATCGGAAAGAATCAAATTCACAAGTGTTGCAGGATACGCCTTCTTTGCTAACCATCCACCCTTAAAGCCCGAGATGTGCTTCCGTACGGCATTGATTTCATTGATTGTGGCTCCAGACTTCAGTAATGCATCTGTTACCTGTCTCTTATCCTGCAAAGATATGCCACTGCACGGTTGAGGCATCAGACTTGACCCCCCACCAGACAGCAAACAAATTATAAGATCATTCTCTTTGGCCTGACTAACTAAATCCAGCATGCGGCTTGCGCCCTTAACGCCCGAACTATCGGGTATAGGATGGCTAGCATGTTGAAGTTTTACCTTCGGTGTCTTATGTAAAGGGCCCGCATAGGGCACGTTTATGGTCCCATCAGTTATGCGGTCTCCTAGAAGTCCCTCCAAAGCCTCAGCCATAGACCCACTGGCTTTGCCCCCACCCACAACAAAGATGTTTCTGAACTCAAGCAAATTGAAAGAGAAATTTCGAATTTTCAGTGTGTTCCCTTCCACCTTGACCTGAGACTTGATTATGACTTTAGGGTCTGCGGCTTCTAGGGCTGCATTGAGAGCGTCTATGGCTAGTTTCCTAGCTTTTCGATCAAGGCTTGACGTCGCATTCTTTAACAGCTCTTCAGCATTTCTTATCTTAACCATATCTGTCTCACACATAACGGAGAACTTTTTGCTAATCTCATTGATTAATAAGCGTAAGCGTAATAAGTTTGCGCGACCATAAAAAAGGAACCCTAAAAAAGGTGACAAAACTTGCCAAAACCCAAGGTTTTCGTTACCCGTGAGATACCTGAGCGAGGATTGCGGGTTATTGAAGAAAGGTTTGACACTGAGGTCTGGCTGGAATATGCTCCTCCGCCTAAGAAGATCATAATCGAGAAGGCGGCAAAAGCTGAGGCCTTAGCAACGCTTTTGTCAGACAAGATCGACGCAGAAGTTTTCGATGTTGCGCCCAATCTCAAGATTGTTGCACAAATGGCTGTTGGATTTGACAACATTGATGTCAAGGAAGCGACGAAACGTGGAATCTATGTGACCAACACACCTGGCGTGTTGACCGAAACCACCGCTGATTTTGCTTGGGCACTCTTAATGGCTGTAGCAAGGAGGATTGTTGAGGCTGATACATATGTTCGCTCTGGAAACTGGAAAGTTGGATGGCACCCAATGATGATACAGGGAAGAGATGTGTATGGAGCTACAATAGGCATAGTTGGCCTCGGAAGAATAGGCTGCTCAATAGCAAAAAGAGCCAAGGGCTTCGATATGAAAGCCCTCTATTACGACATCGTAAGAAGACCCGACTTCGAGAAGGAGTACAACATACAATTCACTGACATTGACGTGCTTTTTCAAAAAGCCGATTTTGTAACCATCAACGCGCCTCTAACCAAGGAGACTTACCATTTAGTTGATGAAAAGAAACTAAGGATGATGAAGAAGACAGCGTTTTTGATAAATAACGCGCGTGGTCCAATAGTCGACGAGAAAGCCCTGTACAAGGCACTAAAAGAAGGATGGATAGCTGGAGCTGCAGTTGACGTTTTTGAACAAGAGCCAACACCGATGCAGAACCCCTTATTGCAACTTAGCAATGTGGTTGTTGCACCTCACATCTCAAGTGCGAGTTACGAGACGCGTTCAAGAATGGCTGAGATGGTCGCCCAAAATCTGATTGCCTTCTTTGAAGGGAAAACTCCACCAAACCTAGTGAATCCCGAAGTTGCCAAGACAAAGAAGAAGGGCTGATAGATGTCAAAACTGCAAATGTTAAATATCGTGTCTCGCTTTTATGATGGTTTCTAGGTGGTCATGCATGAAGCGAATATTTGCTGAAAGAATGGACTTGTTAGGTACGGAAACAGCCTTTGAAGTACTCGCGAAAGCCAAAGCACTGGAGAAAAAAGGCAAAGAAATAGTTCATCTTGAGATAGGCGAACCAGATTTTGACACGCCAAACAACATCAAAGAAGCCGCGATCAAAGCCTTGAAAGGCGGCTACACACATTATGTTCCTGCTTCTGGCATCCCAGAACTGAGAATGGCAATAGCTGAATATCTCTCGGAGAGCAGAGCCATCGATG
The DNA here is from genome assembly GCA_964503065.1 of uncultured Candidatus Bathyarchaeia archaeon. Classification (GTDB taxonomy): domain Archaea; phylum Thermoproteota; class Bathyarchaeia; order Bathyarchaeales; family Bathyarchaeaceae; genus JAOUKN01. The sequence goes on along the minus strand of CAZCYX010000117.1, from coordinate 859 downwards.
TTGATCCTGAAGAGGTTATTGTGACTCCAGGAGCGAAACCAATCATCTTTTTCAGCATATTAGCATGCGTGGAATCAGGAGACGAGGTTATGTATCCAAATCCTGGCTTTCCCATCTACGAGTCGATGATAAACTTTGTCGGAGCCAAACCTGTTCCTATGCCACTGAAAGAAGAAAACGATTTCAGGATAGACAATCAGGATACCGTTGACAAGATAACTAAAAAGACGAAGATGATTATACTCAACTCACCCGAAAATCCGACTGGCGGCGTGCTGAACAAAGACAATTTAGAAGCCATAGCCGACCGAGTGAAAAACAGAGGGGACCTTCTTGTTCTCTCAGACGAGGTTTATAGCAGAGGTATCTACGAAGGCAAACACGAAAGCATATCTTCAATACCAAGCATGAAAGAACAGACCATACTCATGGATGGCTTCTCAAAAACGTATGCCATGACAGGCTGGCGACTCGGATATGCTGCAATGCGAAAGGACTTGGCCCAAAAGATAACTCAGCTGATGATAAATTCCAACTCATGCACCTGCGCCTTCACCCAAATGGCCGGCATCGAAGCTCTTCGAGGCCCACAAGACGAACCTAAAAGGATGGTAGGTGAATTCAAGAGGAGAAGAGAGATCATAGTTTCAGCACTGAACAAAATTAAGGGCATCACGTGCAAAAAACCCCGTGGAACTTTCTACGTTTTCCCAAACGTGAAGAGTCTGGGAATGGATTGTCGAAAATTATCCGACTTTCTCTTGAACAAAGCTGGAGTAGCTGTGTTGTCAGGGACTGCATTTGGAAGCTACGGAGAAGGCTATCTGCGATTATCGTTTGCCAATTCAGTGGAAAACAT
>CAZCYX010000116.1:0-6246 GCA_964503065.1 uncultured Candidatus Bathyarchaeia archaeon | reverse complement strand
TTTTTATATTAAACGGCTTTGTAGTTTGGAGATGTGTACAATTGTCTTGGATTTTTGTACTTCAAATTCTCTCCGGTAATCTTCAAGCATTTTTACTGTTTGGTATCTGGAAGAGATAGTTGCGGGCTTAGAACGGAATATCTTGTGATGCAGATTCTCAATTATGCCGAACAGTCCATGTATTCTGAATGACCCCTTTTCTTTTGTTTTACGTTTTTTCCAACTTGTTTCACGATTTGCCCAATCTGCCATTTTTACCACCCCATTTTTGCTCTGTAAAAGATTTAAGGCTTGTAAGGGTTTTAAAAGGCGACGCACATTTGGAGATTACATTTTGTGGTCACAACTTGTGACTATTACAGTTCTTCGGACAGTGCTGCGAACATTTTCCTCATCTTCCTAAATGTTTCCAAATATTCTAAACCTCTTTTGGTGACTTTGTATGTTATGAAATTGTCTATTCTTTCTTCTTTTACGAATCCACGGGAGGCCAGGAAGTGAAGGAATTTCTTGGCTCGGTCAACAGGGAGGTTGGCACCATAAGATGCCCTTGTTATGGGACACGACTTTCTTTTCATAATAATCCATAAGAGGTCGGCGTAAATTTCGTATTTTGTTCTTCTTTCCAAGCTTCTCGCCACTGTTCAGAAATGTATAATATGAGTTTGGAGATAGTAATTTGTTTTCTTCTAAAGGAAACACTAACCTAAGCTTAACACACTGCAAACCTGAATCCTGAATCTATATTTTCCATTCATAAGTTAGTTAAATACTAACACCCAAAGCCATCCTAACAGAGATGAAAACAACATGATAAAGGTAGTTAACTTAACCTCTACCCAACGTAAACAACTTCAAACAGAAATAATAAGCACTTTCAAGGAAGAAATGCAGGTCCTTAACCGAGAACTTCAACAAATCCTTGCTGATGACCTCATCACAGCCTTTCAAAACCGCCTAAAAGCATTCATCAAAATCCAGAAAAAACACACCCTGAAACATTAGTTCTAATCCATAAATCATTTATATGAAAATCGCAAAGCTAGGGGATGAGAGGATTATGCCAATGCGCAGATCCAAATTAGAAATGTACATTGACATATTGAAGGTTCTAGCCCGAAAAGGACCCTTAAAACTAACTCACATCATGTACAAAGCCAATGTTAACTGTAGCGTCCTGAAGGAGTATCTGGACTTCCTTATAAAGCAAAGTCTTGTTGAAGAGCAATATGTGGGTAAAAAAAGAGTGGTTTATGCCATCACTCAACGCGGCTTAACGGTTCTCAAGTACTTCCGCGAGTTACGGACAGTTCTACCTATTATCGAAGAAGCAGACACGAGAATTCCACCTACTCTTTATTGACTAGGGCAATTCTAAACCCATGTAAATGTGGAGTTATGTGTCGTAAGACTTAATAGACAGTATATTCTACTTTTCTGTAGATGCGTTATACAGTTTGGAGAAAAATGTCATGACCACCTTTAGAAGACCACAAAAGAGCGCCACTCAGATACTGGAAAGAATCAGAGAGAGCCTCGATAAGTTAAATGAAAAAATAGATGTTGTTATTGAAATACAGAGGCATGGTCAAAGGAATAGCGAGTCAATCCCAGATGTCTTAGATGTTATGACTTTGCTGTCTCTACCTGATCACCTAAGGAAGACAGCAGTAACTCTTTGTAAGCTTGGTCAGGCAACAGCTGATGAGGTTGCTGAGCAGACGAAGAGGGCAAGGGCTGTTGAAAGTGGCTATCTGAATCAGTTGGTGTTGATGGGGTACGTGAAAAAAGAGAGGAAGGGGCGCAAGGCCTACTTTTACGTTGAAAAAGAGGGTTGAGGTGATAAAATGGGGAATATTATAGCACTTCACTCTTACAAGGGCGGAACAGGAAAGACATTACTCTCGGTTAATTTGGCGGCGACCTATACCAAGAGAGGGAGAAACATTTGTCTGTTTGATCTGGATTTTCGAGCTCCGAGTCTTCACGCTGCATTTAAGGCTGAGGGTAATGGATATTGGCTTAATGATTATTTGAATGGCACTTGTGATATGAAGAAGGTGTTAATTGAACTTGATCCTTTGAATAGGAGAAGTGGAAGGCTTTTTGTTGGTTTGGCAAATCCGGCTACTGAGGCTATTCGGGAGATGTCTGCGAGGGATAGGAAGTGGGAGATGAGGGCTTTGGGTCGGCTGTTGTCTCTTAAGACTTCGCTTTTTAATGATATGCATTTGGATCATATTGTTTTTGATACGAGTCCTGGTCTTCAGTATTCTTCTATAAACGCGATAGTTAGTGCTGATGTAGCTATTGTAGTGTCAAGTTTGGATGCATCGGATATAAAGGGAACGCAAAGGATGACTCGTGAACTTTATGATCTCTTTGAGAAGAAGACTGGTATTATTCTTAATAAGGTTCCGGCTGGGATTTTGTCAACTCCAAACAAGAAGAAACAATTGTTAGAGAAATTTAGGTCTATACATAACCTTCCAATCCTAGATGTCATTCCTTGCTTCTGTGAAGTACTTGAGGCTGGAGGAACATGCATATTTGCAGTGGAAAGACCAGAACATCCATTCACAGCGATCTTAAATGAAGTAGCAACAAAAATCGAGAAGATATTAGCTCCAGACTCTCTCCAAATTGCGTGTGCATCCTAACCTTCGTCACTTGTTTTCTTGATGCTTCTCTGTAACCTTCTTTGCTTTTTCCATATACTTTCTAAGTCGCCTAAGCTCCATATGCTTTTCAGGCAAAGTTTCAGGAGCATACATCAAGGGCAAAACAGCCAAAAATAGGAAGAAACTGGCTAGTGAAAATGCGGCTTGTGCGCTTTCCTTTGGTATTCCTTGTACATATGGACGAGATAGTGTTCCCACTAGATCGGCGAAGAAGAACGGGAGGCTTCCGATAGCATAGTATTCTCCCTTTGTGCCTTTAGGAGACAGGTCTCCCCACAGAACGAGAATAAACATGACGTAGAATATGCCCCACGCAATTCCATCAATAATTGAGTAAAAATACCAAGAAATTTGAACAGTCGGTGTCAAACCTATCATTGCATATGCGATTCCTAAAGAGATGAAGCCGTAGATTATAACTCGCTTTCGGCCTATTCGATCAGCTAGGAACCCTCCTATGAATGCAAAAACAATACCTACAAGTGGTTCGACAGCTTTGTTAAGTTCGAAGAACTCTGGAGAGAAAAATGCTTCAAAGTATGTTCGCTCTATGTTATCTACAAGGCAAAACATGAGCCATGGAATGATGTAAAGAAGAAATGGTTTGCTGGATAAAATTGATAGAAAAGAGACGCTTGCTTTTGCTTTGGAGTCTATGACTGCAGGCTTCATTAGAAGAAGAATACCCAAGGCAACACCTCTCCATACGAGAGAGACGTATGATAAAATTAATAGATCACTTGAAAGTGCTAAAAGAAGAGGAGTACAAAGATTCGTAATTAAGAATATCAATCCACCTGTAACTCCTCTATTTTCTAAGGTTGTGGAATCCGAGAAATATCTAAGACAGAATGGCATGCCAAACCCAAACGAAAACCCAAAGGAAAAAGAAATGGTCATAAGATGGAAAATTGAATGTTCTAAGGGTAGGATCGGTAAAAGTGAAACTAAGATTCCTAGAATTATCCATAAATAAAGAAAAGAGGATTTCTTTATTCTGCAAGAAAGTAAGACTCCAATAAAGCTAGAGACTATCACCGTAGAGGAATGTAGTCCAAGAACCATGATACTCATAGGGTCGGTTAAACCTATGTTGCCAAGAAACCCATTAATTATTGTTCTTGTTATGTAAAACCAAGTAAATGCATTAAATATCAAAATGGAGACAATGACATAGTCTGTTGTTATGAAGTTGAAAGCTTTTATTTGGCGAATTTTCTTCGCCATTTACTGCACTTCTAATAATTGACTGCTTTATACCTGTACCTTATTTAGACTTAAAACTTTACCAAGAATTGTATAAGCGTACAACAAATCTTATATTGTAGTAGATATGTAAAACAAATATGCAAGAAAGGTGGAGGGGATACTTTAGATGAAAAAGAAACCCAAGTTTCCAATAAGGTTCCGTTGGTATTAGATGCGATTTGTTTTATTCTAGTTCCTGAAGCATGAAGTCGAGTAGTAGAGCTAATGTTTCCCTGCAGTGTCTGATCTTGCGTAGATTATGTTTTCCTGTATTGACAAGTTCTTCCATTTTCTTTCTCAATTGTTTGAACCCGCCTGCATCTTTAACAATCTCATAAAGCTCTTCAGTGTTCTTTTTTGTTAATTTTTTCTTAGAAAGAATATTGTAGATTTGGGAGTTTGTTTTAGGATTTCCTAAAGCGTAGAGTATTGGTATCGGCAGACATTCGTATTTTATTCTATGTGCAATCTCTTCGAAGTAATTCATGTCTATAAAATCGTCTCTTAAAATCGACAGCATACCTAACATTCTACCATATCTTCCAAGCATCTCAATTTCTTCTTCTGATCCATCGCCTATTATGGCCCCTATCCGCATTAAACCTTCCAAATCAGCAGCTTTCTTCTCTACGACATAAAGATATTCTTCAGGCTTAACATCTTGACGCATTCTAAATTTAAGTTCTAAGGCTTCTGCATCTCCAAGTTCGAAAAATAGATCTTTCAAATTACTTACAATTGAAGCCATCTTCTCAGATGAAATATCTCTGTAAGTCTCATATAACAAGGAAAAACCCTTGAAAAGAAGGGCGTCTCCGACAAGCAAGGCTATAGATTCTCCAAATTTTCCATACAATGTGGGTCGTTGATCTTTTATTTTTGATTGGTCGATTAGGTCATCGTGAATGTCCACCGCTCCACCAATCAGTATTAGCGGCTTCGCGAATGCAGTAACTGTGTTCAAGTCTCCACCGACAGCTTCACATGCCAATGAAAGAAGGGCAGGACTTGTTCTGTCATGCCAATATTGAGTCATGAAGTAGTGTAGAGCTTCGCGTGCTTCTTTGCATTCTATTTTTTCTTCAAGAACTGCTTGCCTTGTCATTTCAAGTGCTTTGCTGCCTCTTTCTTCAAGAATTCTCTGTACCTGACCTACCATCTCTTCTTGAGTGAGAGGTTTTAGTTTTTCAGGATGTGATTTCACTTTTTCCCCTTCCGCCCCCAAGGTTCGTTGCTTCCAACTGTTGTTTTAAAACGTTATGATAGGATTCTATGAGTTGTTTTCCTTTTGGTGTAATTTCATAGATTTTTCTTATTCTCCCTTTTTTGACTTCTCTTCTGCTTTTGAGGAAACCTTTTACTTCTAGTGAGTTGAGGAGTGGATATAAGGCGCCATGTCTTACTTTGATCCCGTATTTGTTTTCTATCTTTTTAAGGATCATGTAGCCCCACATGGGTTCAGTTTGGATGAGCCTAAGTATTTGAATATCAAGTAAGTTTCTGACTATGCGTTGAACAATTTCTTCTTCAAAGTTCTCAGTCATTTTTTCACGCCTCGCCACTCACTTTTTAAAGGTTTTCTGCTGTTTTAGGTTAAAGGTTTTGCTTGTTTTTTCCGTTTTGTGTATGTTTTCGTATGTCTTAATTATGCATAAACCTTTATATCGATGTTGTAACATAGAGATACTCGATATGTCTAAAAAAAGACATATTGTATATGCGTATAACACGTAAACTGTTGAACAAAAAAACAGAAGGAATAAAAATGGTACAAAAATTACGACATGTAGAAGTCAAATTAATGAGGGGACTCCTCGACTTGGTAATCCTCCAATTCTTAAAGGCTAACCCCATGCATGGCTACAAAATCATCACCAAAATCCGAAAGAACTTCGGAGTTTATTTTGGGCCAAGCACAATTTATCCTCTACTCAACATCCTAGAAGAAAAAGGCTTTATCAAAAGCAATTGGGATTTAAGCTGCGAAAGACCAAGAAAAGTTTACGAACTAACCCGTAACGGCGAAGACCTACTATGCTACACCGAGGCATCCTTAAATCACATCTGTCGAAAATTAGCAACAATCGGCCTAGACAAAATCGTAATCAATGGAACTCTTCCAAATTCCTTAACGACTATGAGGGCTTCTGAAAAACGCTAACTCTAAAACTAGAAATACTCCAAACAAAACCTTTCTTTCTTCTCCCCCCATTCTCGTTAGATCTATTTCTTTAGAGAATAGAGACACTTGCACTGCCGGGTTGACGGAAATTGTTGCTTCTGTAATCAAGGAAACTATTGGTGTCGTCCGTAAGCC
>CAZCYX010000115.1:0-6264 GCA_964503065.1 uncultured Candidatus Bathyarchaeia archaeon | reverse complement strand
AAGCCATACTTCGTCTTCCTCTTTTATAAAATTTTAATTCGAGCGCGATTATGGAGAATGGATAGGGTCATAACAAGTTCCTAACTTATTTGTGTTCAGAATGAACACATTTAATATCAAGTGAACATATCATGATCAAGGATGAGGATAATGGCAGTTCATCTTCACACAACAATATCGAGAAAAGCAGACGAAATTCTTGAAGAATTGGCTAGAACTTACGGAACTAAAAGCAGAGTTATTGAAAAAGCTCTTGAAACAATGCTCAGAGTGGAAAAAATAGGTTCTTGCGAAGACTGTGTAATTAAGGCTAGAGTTGAAGAACAAAATAAATTGAGAGAAACTCTGGATTTAATATCTATTAGAAGAGAAGTTCTTGAAAGATTGTTAAAGGTGACTATAGGAGACCAAACGTTTGACGACTTTTTGGAGGAACAGAAGAAAGGAGCACAAAATGTCATCGAACTACTGAAGACCGCGGCAAGCTGGAAAGCTCCTACGAACTTTAGAGATTTTCTTAAAATAATAGAAGAAATAAAGAACTTAACGAGACTCTTCGACATCGCGTCCCACAGTGAACTAGACAATACTTTAATTCTAAGACCAAAAGTTTTCACACAAATACCCGAACTCGTAGCCCATCAACTCTCAACTATACTGGAAGGAATAGAAGCGCCTTTTGATTTACGACTCATGGGAAACGACATAATAATCAAAATGATTCGTACTGAAGTGTATCTTCTGAAGAAAAAAGATTACGAACAACAGCTCTTCGAGCAAATTAAAAAAAAGTTCTCATCTATAAAGCCTGGTCTATTCAAGGGCGATCTGGTTTTAGTCGGTCCAGCTTTCATGAAATGGGCTGAAAAACACCTTGATGAGCCCATAGCTGACTTAGGACTCATAATTGAAGATATTAGAGCGTTTTTGAAACCCCAACAACTACCTGAGGACCCCCAAAAATTCGTCAACGCACTTTTATCCGCTGGAGTAAAAATGAACTGGTTAAGAAACTTCAGAACTTCTGAAGAAAACAGCGAGACCTTAAAGATATCCTTTCGAGCCTTGAACCCTTCTATATCTAGGATTGCAGTTGTCACTTTTTCGCTTGCACTAGCTACCCGCGGATGGAAACTAGTCAACTATCAAACCGAGTACGATAATGGAAGTATGACGATTAGGTTTGTAGGAGAAAGTGAGAAAGACCGTTTAGATCAGATTACGGAAATGAATCTTCACCGAGTTGTTAGTGAACAGTTTCTGGACGTGATCCCTGTCCCTAGAGAAATCTTTGATTCTTTCGCGGCAAAGGTTTTCGAGGGTGACAGGAAAAAATTCGATGATATCTATATTAACATGGGAACAAGAATCGCAAACGCGATACGTATGCTGGCCAAAGGTGATTCGCAAAAAATTCACCCCTTGTCGAGGGACTTTATAGTTAAAAACATGAAACAGGTTCAACCAGATGCTGAGGTTAGATTTGTTGATGACGAGCATTTCACAATAATTTTCAAGAAAATAGATCCACTCGTAATCAATAGCCAAAGGCTTTTGGTGGAATCTATGTTAAAAGCCTTAGGGCATGAAGTCTCCACAACTGAATTTCAAAATCTCCTCAACTTTAAAATAAAAATGACCGAGAAACCTCTTTTGGAACCAGTACCTCGTAGCGCCGTAATGCAAACACTAGTTGACGCGATGTCAGCTAACTCTCCTGAAGAGGCTTTCCAGCAAGTCAAACCCACACTTGACGAACTCTTTCCACTTAACTACCCATGGACGATAAGAGAAGTTGGTGAACGCTTAATTGACATGTACTCAGAAATGGGCATAGAAGTTGAAATAGAATACTTCGAAGGAGGGTTCACTCTCAAATATAGAACATGCCCATACTATAAACTTGTCAAAAAAGGACAAAAAGCATGGCTATGCAACTTTAGAAAAAAAACTATCGAATATATAATCTCACGAGTAACGCATGGAGGAAAAGGCAGAATAAAAATGATAAAATCTCTACTGAAAAACGAACACCCATGTGAATATGCAATATTTCTAACAAAATTTTTGGAGGAATGAGAGATTATGTACAGCACTCGATTTTATGTAAGTGAGAATCAGAGTTTAGGAAAGATTTCCTTCAACCTATGAAAAGAGGCTCAAGTCAAAATGTCTAAAGGCGATGAAGAAAAGCGGGTTGGAGTCTTTGTCTGCCACTGTGGAAAGAACATAGCTGGCGGAGTGGATGTGGAGGCGCTAGTTGAGTACTCCAAGTCATTGGACGGCGTCGTCTATGCAGCAGACAACAAATTCTCCTGCTCAGAAGAAGGGCAAACTGACATCCAAAAAGCCATAAAAGAACACCACCTCAACAGGATTGTTGTAGCTGCATGTGACCCTGCTCTTCATCTGGCAACATTCCAACGCTGTGCAGAGAGGCTAGGAATAGATCCAGCTTTTGTGGAACTTGTTGACATTAGAAAGTGGACGATGCACGGGAGCCCACATAAAGTTAGCCCAGAGCAGGCATTTGAGAGTTCAAAGAAACTCTTGGAGCGAACTGTGAAGAGAATACGGTTAAAACGAGTGGTCCCACAGGTTGAGGTGGAGGTTGAGCCTTCAGTCTTGATCATTGGGGGCGGAATAGCTGGTGTTGAGGCGTCCTTAGATCTAGCCGATAAGGGGTACAAAGTTTACCTTTTGGAACGGTTACCTACTATCGGAGGAAAGATGGCGTTACTGTACAAGGTTTTCCCTACAAACGACTGTGCGCCCTGCATCTTAGCGCCAAAAACCGCCTACGCAAACATACACCCAAACATAACTCTACTAACAAACTCGCAGGTAACAGATGTGCAAGGCTACGTAGGCAACTTTCGAGTCAAGATTCAGAAAGCCCCACGCTTCGTTGACGAGAAAAAATGCACTGGCTGTGGACTTTGTATAGAAAAATGTCCTTCCAAAGTGCCCAGTGAATATTCAGCTTACATGGGAGAACGCAAAGCCATCTATATTCCATATCCTCAAGCAATCCCAAGAAAAGCAATGATCGACGCCCAGCACTGCCTATACTTCCAGAAAAACATTTGCAGAATATGCGAAAAGGTTTGTCCAGCAAAAGCCATAAACTTTGAGGAACATCAAGAGATAATTGAATTGAAAGTGGGAGCCATAATAGTAGCCACAGGCTTCGAAGAATATGATCCCTCAGAAAAAAGCGAGTATGGGTACGGGCTCTACAAAAACGTAATTACACAGTTTCAACTGGCTAGATTGTTAGACATTGATGGTCCCACTAAAGGAAGACTGTTAAGACCTTCAGATGGTGAAGAACCCAACACCATTGTAATGATTCAGTGTGTCGGCTCACGGGAGGAAAACACTAATGTCTACTGCTCCTCAATCTGTTGTATGTATTCTTTAAAACACGCCCAGATCATAAAGGAGACTGTTCTCCCAAAAGCTGAGATAACCATTTGCTACACTGACATGCGGGCTTCAGGAAAAGGATACGAAGAATATTATCAGAAAACCAGAGAAATAGGTATCAATTTCATCCGAGGGAAACCTAGCAAAATCCACGAAAATTCCAAAACAAAAAATGTAATCGTGGTGGTGGAAGATACTTTGCTTGGTGAACCCATAGAGCTCAATGCTGACCTTGTTGTATTGTCATGTGCCACAGTTCCATCTGAAGGAACAAGCCAACTCGCCACAATGCTAGGCATAAAGACTGATGAAAACGGTTTTTTCATGGAGGTGCATCCAAAACTTAGACCTGTAGAAACCACTGTTCGTGGAATCTACATCTGTGGGTGTGCACAAGGACCCAAAGACATTCCAAGCGCAATAGTTCAAGCAAAAGCTGCTGCTTCGTGTGCAGATAGCGAGTTGCGAAAAGGTAAAATCACACTTCCAGAATCAGTAGTGAAAAGAAAAACAGGTTAGGTGGGATAATTAATGGGAGAAGTTTACATAGAAATGTTCACTTCACCTGGATGCGCAAATTGCCCAGCAGTTAAAAAAATGCTTTTAGACTTGTCCAAAGAATTAGGAGGCGATATCACCGTAGAAGAAATAGACATCACTATAGAACCGACAAGAGCCAACCAATACGGAGTAATGTCTGTCCCTGCTGTAGTCATTAATGGAATCCTCAAGTTTTTAGGAAACGTGCCGAACAGAGAGGAATTAAAAAACGCCATTACAGAGGAACTAGAAGCATAAACTAGCGTTAGGGATTGGGTTGTTTGAGGCTGAATGGGCTGGATTTAGTTATAAAGAACGGGCGTATTATTGATGGCACTGGAAATCCTTGGTTTAAGGGAGATGTAGGAATAGCGAATGGAAGAATAGTAAAGATAGGAACCTTAAGAGCTGAAGAATCTACAAGAGTTGTAGATGCTAGAGGATTTGTAGTGGCTCCAGGCTTCATTGACATGCACTCCCACTCCGACTTCTCACCTCTAATCAATCCTCGCACAGAAAGCAAAGTTAGACAAGGCATAACAACAGAAGTCACTGGAAATTGTGGAATATCTGCTGCACCCCTAAATGACTTCCTGAAAGAAGAGATCACTAAAACAACACCAATTTTAGAAGAAGCTGGACTAAAACTAGATTGGTCCACTATGAAAGAATACTTGTGTCGATTAGATGAAAAGAAAATGGCAATAAACATTGTTTCTTTGGTGGGTCACGGAAACGTAAGAGCAATGGTTATGAAATACGATGTTCGATCGCCAACAAAAAAGGAACTTGAAGAAATGAGAAAGGTTTTGGCAAAGGCTTTGGAAGAGGGCGCCTTCGGCTTGTCTTCTGGGTTGATTTATCCTCCAGGCTGTTATGCCAACACTAAGGAATTGATAGAACTCTGTAAAGTTGTAGCACGGTATGACGGGTTATATTCTTCTCACATAAGGGGTGAGGGAGAAAGACTAATCGACTCGGTGAAAGAGGCAATAAAAATCGGCGAGAAGGCAGGAGTGCCAGTAGAAATTTCTCATCATAAGGCTGGTGGCAAAGCAAGTTGGGGAAAAGTCAAGCGAACTCTCAAAATGATGGAGAGAGCCAGAGAAAAGGGAATAGAGGTTACCTGTGACGTTTATCCTTACTTGGCTGGAAGCTTTGGCTTAGACGCTATGCTCCCGCCCAATGCCTACGAAGGCGGTGTAGAAAGACTAGTTGAAAGATTAAAGGATGAAAAAACTCGTCAAAGGTTAAGGCGCGAAATGACAGAAGGCATAGAAGGTTGGTCAAGTCCCTTGAAAGCTGGAGGTTGGGACACAACCATGATAGCCTACTGCGAGGGACATCCTGAATTTGAGGGAAAAACCATCTCAGAAATTACCCAACAGAAGAAACTAGATCCCTTTGACTTTGTCTTTAATCTGTTAATTGAAGAAAAAGCTTCAGTAGCTGTTATACGATTTTTGATGCATGAAAAAGACATGCTTATGGTTTTGAAGCATCCAGTCTCCATGATAGGAAGCGACAGTTCTGCACGCGCACCTTACGGAGTGTTAGGGAAGGGTAAGCCTCACCCGAGAAGTTACGGAACCTTTCCCAGAGTTTTAGGTAGGTACGTTAGGGAAGAGAAGGTAGTAACCCTTGAAAATGCCGTTAGGAAGATGACTTCGTTGCCAGCCCAAAAACTCAAACTAAGAGACAGAGGTTTAATTAGAGAAGGGATGTGGGCAGACATCACCATTTTTAATCCCAAAAACGTAATTGATACGGCTACTTACTCTGAACCCCATCAATACCCGATAGGAATCGAATACGTGATAGTAAATGGAGAAGTTGTAATAGACAATGGTGAACATACTGGGGAACTACCAGGACAAGCCTTACGCCGAAGTACTTAACAGTTCCTTTTTAATAATAACCCCAGAATTTTTCAAAACATTACAGTCAAAGTGAATGTTGTGACGAGACTGAACTGAATGCTAAAAATCAGAACAATGCTTTCAAAAGATTTCGGTTTCGCTCGATACCTAACCGAAACAGTAGAGTGGAACTACACCATAACTGATTTTGAACGACTGCTACATTATGAGCAAGAAGGCTGTTTTGTAGCAGAACAGAACGGTGAACCAATTGGAATTGTCACTACCACAACGTATGGGAAACTTGCTTGGATTGGTAGCTTAATCGTTTTAGAACATTATCGTTGTAGTGGCTTTGGTTCAGAATTAACAAAACATGCCATTCGCTATCTCAAAACAAAAGGAGTGGAAACTATTAGGCTGGATGCAGCTTCAA
>CAZCYX010000114.1:0-6346 GCA_964503065.1 uncultured Candidatus Bathyarchaeia archaeon | reverse complement strand
GACAAATTTGGGGACAAAGGCCGCATCCAATACATTTCTCGATGTCCCAAGCAACTTTAGCTCGCATTCCTTCGACTGGTAGTGTCTTCTCTGACGGATAACGTAACGTTACAGGTTTCTTAGTCAAACTCTTCATAAGTTCCTTTTCCATAGCCATCTTAGATCACCACCAATATGATTTGCAAGAGTGCTAGGGGGGTCAAATACTTCCAAGCACCTATCAGCACTTGGTCGATTCTGAATCGTGCAAACAATGCACGTAAATTTGAAAGCATGAATATGCAAACGATGAGTTTTAGGAAAAAGTAGAGAGACGGGTGGGGCAGCCAGAAACCTAAAGGTCCCCCAAAATACAAAGATACTAACAATGAGCCAGCTAAAACTAACTCGAAATTCTTTGCAAGTTTTAGTAAAGCTAATTTCTTGCCGCTGAACTCGACCATCCATCCGGCTACAATTTCACTCTCTGCCTCTGGTACATCGAAAGGAACCTGTTGAAGATGTGCAAGCAGGCATATCATTGCTATGGCAAAGCCCAGTGGCTGAGTTATCACATACCAAAGTCCTCCAGTCTGCGATTGGACGATTCCACTCACAGATAGGCTTTTACTTGAGATGGCTGGGCCAATCATCGCAATTGTCATAGGAATCTCGTATCCGAGCATCTGAAGCCCAACTCTCATGCCTCCTATAGTGCTGAACCGATCTGTGGAAGCCCAGGCACCCATGAACATGGCAACGATAAGTAAAGTCGTTATAAACATAATTACGATCAAGTCTCCTTCAAACCACACGAGAGCTGAAAAATCAATCATTGGGATCAGAAAAAGTGGTGTCATAGAAAGAGTAAGTACCAGTATGGGTACGATGGAAAAAACAGTCTTGTCGGCGGCGGCAGGTATAATGTCTTCCTTCGCCAAAAGCTTGAAGAAATCTGCTACAGGCTGGAGTATCCCTTTAGGTCCAGTATATAATGGACCGTAGCGGTTTTGAAACTTGGCCACAAGTTTCCGATCCACCCATTCGCTGAAGAAGGCTAAGAAAAACAAGAACAAGAATCCTGGAAACAAGAATATCTGGAGAAGAGTTACTATTTCTTCTGGTACCATTTTGTGGCGTACCTCCTTAACTCCTTTTTATCCCATGTCCAACGTTTTCTCGTTGTCGTGTCTACGAAGACCACTCGTTCGGCGCAGGCTATACAGGGGTCAATGCCAGCTACCACGACTGGTATATCGGCGATGTTTCCTCCGATAAGCATCTTACAGAGAGATGGTATATTGGCAAGTGTTGGAGCTCTCACCTTTACCCTTACAGGTTTTTCACTGCCATCCGCTCTTACATAGTGAAGGTCCTCTCCACGTGGGGCCTCAACTCGACTTACAGCTTCACCTTCAGGAACTCGTCTTGGAACTCTGACTCTAACATCTCCGCTTGGAAGGTTATCCAACGCATACCGTATTATGCTGACGCTCTCGAGAATTTCGTCAAGTCTCACCATTGTTCTGCTTGCGACATCACATCCATCATAAGTGATCACCTTAAATGGAATTTCTTCATAGGCTGCGTAAGGGTCATCTGCCCTAACATCACGAGAAATACCACTCGCCCTTATAGTTGGACCTACTGCACATAAGTCTAAGGCGTCACTAGGGCTTAACATCCCTACTCCGACGGTTCTTCCCAGAACTGTAGGGTCCTTCGCGCACACTTCCTTGTAATATTCTGCTCTTTCTTCAAGGCGGTCAAGTCCCTCCTTTAAAGATGACAGTATTGTGGAGGTTATGTCTCTGCGTACTCCCCCGATGGTATTCACTGCATAGTTCACGCGCTTCCCTGAAATGGTCTCTACTAATTTCAGTACAATCTCTCGGTCTCTCCACGAGTACATGAAGAGCGTGTTGAACCCCATCTCGTGACCAACGTCTCCCAACCAAAGGAAGTGATTTTGAATTCTCTCCATCTCAGCTAGAATCGTTCTGATGTATTTCGCTCTCAGTGGAATCTCAATGTTCAAGATTTCTTCCACTGCTTGGGAGAAGCATGTAACATGGGCGAAGGCACAGATTCCACAGATTCGTTCGATGAGGTAGAGGTTTTGATTGTAGGTGCGTTCTTCTGTTAACTTTTCAATTCCTCTGTGGATGTATCCAAGACGCGGTCTCACAGAAAGAACCTTTTCGTCACTGACTTCACACATGAAATTGATGGGCTCTTTGAGAGCGGGATGTTGTGGGCCAAATGGAATCCGTATCGCCAAGTTAGGATTCCTCCGTCGCTTTCCAAATATCTTGAGGAGTCAATTCCTTTCTCATGGGGTAAATGTCACTAGGCCACTTGTCTGGCAGGAGAAGAGGAGACAGATCTGGGTTTCCTTCAAATGTAATACCGAAAAGGTCATGAACCTCTCTCTCATACAAGACTACGCCGGGAATCAAATTTACAATGCTTGGTAAGACCGGGTTTTTCTTAGATGTCTTAACTTTCAGTGAAAGTACCAAATCTCCATGGGTTAAGTGGTATATAACTTCAATTTTAGACCCAACATCTACCGCAGTTATTGTAGATAAGTGTCTAAACCCTTCAGACTCAACCAATTTTTTCATGCTTTTACGAAAATCAGTCTTGTTAATTGTCATGAACATTCGTCGAGGACGAGGGGTTCTAATTTCCTTCGCTTTTTCTAAAAGCTTGCCCTCTGTAGGCTTCATTGTTGTCGTTGTTGCTTCCCCCAGTTTTTGACAAGTCTAAGGAGACCATGAATAATGGCTTCAGGTTTAGGCGGACAGCCTGAAACGTAGACATCCACTGGAATAACGTTGTCTACGCCTTCGTAGACATTGTAGGAACCTTTGAAAGGAGCACCGCTGGTCGCACATGAACCAATGGCAATGACTGACTTCGGACTTGGCATCTGCTCGTAGATGCGGAGAAGTCTATCTTTAGATTGTCTAGTTACCGGACCGGTTACCACTAGTACATCAGCGTGTCTAGGGCTTCCCTTTTGAAGTATTCCGAATCTTTCAAGATCAAACCGAGGCGAGAGGCTAGCCACCAACTCAATGTCACAACCATTGCAGGATCCAGTGTTAAAATGAAGTATCCACGGCGACTTGGTTCTAGCCCAACTTATCAAACCCGTTACTTTTCCCTCCGCCAAGCCATAAGTAACCAAACCAAAGCAAGTATAATCACAGCACCAAAAATCGCTGGATAAGCTCCATGAACGCTAAAAGACATAGCCAGCAAAAACGCAGAGATGTCAAAGATCATGAAGTAAGTTACATATAAAAAGAAACTTCGAATGTTTACTTGAAACTTCTTAGGGGGGAGTTCTTCACCGCAGGCGTATGGGGCTAATTTGCCCTTGGTTTTCTTGCTTTTTGGAGAAATCATTGCTCCAATGAAGTATAGTAAAATGCTGAATCCTAATGAAACGATAAATATGAAAGGTAACGAGAGTAAAAGGTTAATCATTAGATTTTCTTCCCGAATGAACTCTAGAGTATCTGTTTGCTGATTTGGATGTCGCTTCCATCTTCAACTTTCCAGATTGAAAAGTTATTTTGGTGCTGAGTCTAAATAAACCATTCGCAAATCATCCAAGCCATGTCAAGCCAGTGGAATAGACTTTTCGTTCTAGAACGCAAAATTTTCAGAAAAAGTTTTATAGGTTCATCACTCTGTGATGAAGTCTTTCGCATGGCATCTCGAGTGTGAATGATGTGAGCGAAAAATTAGCTAATCCAGCGCCACTTGGACTGTTAGGTTTTGGAATGACTACGGTGCTGTTGAATCTGCATAATGCTGGTTTCTATCCGTTAAATAGCATGATTCTGGCAATGGGTTTGGCGTACGGTGGATTAGCCCAGGTGATTGCAGGTATAATGGAGTTTAAAAAGGGCAACACCTTTGGCACTGTAGCATTCAGCTCTTATGGATTGTTCTGGTGGTCTCTTGTGCTTTTGCTTGTGCTTCCACAAACAGAAATCTGGGATGTTCCCGCAATAACTGATTCCACAGCCATGGCAGCATACTTCTTCATGTGGGGATTATTTACTTTCATAATGTTCTTTGGAACCTTAAGGACAAATCGTGCACTCCAGTTCGTATTCTTGAGTTTAGCGGTGCTCTTCTTCTTATTAACTGCAAAAGAACTAACGGGAAGCACGGATTTAGGCGTTATTGCAGGATACGAAGGAATAATCTGCGGATCAAGCGCAGTATACCTCGCGCTAGCAGAAGTACTAAACGAAACACATGGAAAAATCATTCTACCAGTCTGACCTAAAATTAGTGTTTTCTATTCAAAACCAGGCTCTGTAGACTAGGGATAAAGATAGCTGTCAACAATGTAGAAGATCAGTGGAAGCTTGCGGAATAGAGTTAATGGCAGAATGAATGATGACTCTAATCCAGAATGCCAGTCATTCTAACTAAAGAGTTTAGGTAGCTAATTATTGAACGCTCTTTTCCAGCTTGTCTATCCTGTCTTCTAATCTCTTCAATCTTTGTTCAACCATTTTTCCTTCTAATTCTCTTATTCTTTGTTCATACAATGGTTTTGCTGCCAACCAACCAAGATACAAGCCTAGACCAAACATCGACCCAACTAAGATTAACAGAATAAACATAATTATTTCCATTTTCCTTTATCCACTAGATGAAGAAATGAGCGAAAGTTATTTACAAGCTTTTCCAAGATCATTCCAAACAGTTGACAATCTCCCAAAACCGCAAAGAACATATATAACCACATTTTGGTTTTAACTCTCTAACATTATTTAGAAGGTTGATAACATGGCAACAGAATCTCTTCCAGTTGAACTAAAATATTGGCCAATAAAAAGGTACATGGACATATACCGAAAGTCACTTGACGATATAGAAGAGTTTTGGGGGCAAGAAGCAAGAAAACTTGAATGGTTCAGAACATGGGATAAAGTTCTTGACTGGGATCCACCCTTCGCAAAATGGTTCCCTGGTGGAATGCTAAATGCTTCCTACCTATGTGTTGACAGGCACCTGAAGAGCTGGAGAAGAAACAAAGTAGCCATATACTGGGAAGCAGAGAACGGTGAAGAAAGAACGCTAAGTTACTCGCAACTTTATAGGGAAATGAATCGCTTTGCATCTGCACTTCAGAAACTAGGCGTCAAGGATGGAGACCGTGTAGCCATCTATTTGCCGATGATACCAGAACTAGCCATTGCGATGTTAGCAACGGCGAGAATAGGTGCAATACACACTGTAGTATTTTCGGGATTCAGCTCAATGGCTTTAGCAGACCGAATCAATGACACGGAAGCAAAAGTGCTCATAACAGCGGACGGCGGATTTAGAAGAGGAAAAATCATACCGTTAAAAGAAATAGTTGACGAAGCAGTGGAAAAAACACCTTCAGTGGAGAACGTGATAGTTGTAAGAAGAACAGGCCAAGAAATCCAAATGAAGGAAGGGAGAGACTTATGGTATCACGAAATCATAAAAGACACAGAAACAAATGTTCCTCCACTACCAATCGAAAGCACTCACCCACTTTACATTCTCTATACTTCAGGCACAACAGGCAAACCAAAAGGCATAGTCCACAGCACAGGAGGCTACCTCACCTATATAAGCTGTATATACGAGTGGGTCTTTGACATACAAGAAGACAGTGTATATTGGTGCACTGCCGACGTGGGATGGGTAACTGGACACAGTTCTATTGTTTACGCGCCATTAATGCATGGAGCATCTATAGTTGTATATGAAGGGGCACCCGACTATCCACAACCCGATAGATGGTGGGAACTAATCGAAAAATATAAGGTAACAATTTTCTACACATCACCAACAGCCATACGCATGTTCATGCGACTCGGCGAGGAATGGCCCAAAAAACACGATTTAAGTAGCCTAACAATATTAGGCACTGTAGGAGAACCGATAAATCCCGAAGCATGGATGTGGTATTTCAATAACATAGGCGGAGAACGCTGCCCAATAGTGGACACTTGGTGGCAAACAGAAACAGGAGGCGTAATGATTTCACCAGCACCTGGCGTAGGGCTTGTTCCGCTTAAGCCTGGGTCTGCAACCTTTCCGTTGCCAGGCATAGATGCCGCTGTCATAGACGAGAAAGGTACACCAGCACCTCCCGGCGTGAGGGGTTATCTAGTCATAAAGAAGCCTTGGCCAGGCATGCTGATGACGTTGTATAAGGACCCTGAGCGTTATAAGGAAGCATATTGGTCCCGATTCCCAAATGTTTACTATACTGGAGACTATTGCATGAAAGATAAGGAAGGGTACTTCTGGCTTTTAGGCAGAGCAGACGAAGTTTTAAAGATTGCAGGCCACA
>CAZCYX010000113.1:0-6394 GCA_964503065.1 uncultured Candidatus Bathyarchaeia archaeon | reverse complement strand
CACTGAAAAGAAGCGACCACAGTTTTGCCTCTTAGGTTCCAATCCAGAGTTGAAAATTTTTCCACACAAAGTTTTTCTGCTAGGTCTTCCTCGTAACTTGTCAACTTTCCTTCGATTAGTTTTATTTCTAATGCCTTTTGGAAGCCTTCAACTAGAGCTTCGTAGGCTTCTTGTAAAGATATGTCTAATCCAAGTTCTTGTTTCACTGAAGTTATCTTCCTTTTTGCTATGGGGACCACTTCCATGCAGGTTTCAGCCCAAGGAACCTTCAAAAATGTAAACATCTTTTCCAAGTTCACGTCTATCAGGAATGTTCCATGTTGAAGAAGAACTCCTCCCTTGTGAGATTGAGAACTTCCAGAAATCTTTCTTCCATTCACCAACACGTTTGGACAATGCTTTAGATTGCCTGGATCAAAATCAGCATGCATTCCCAAGATTTTCATTGTCTCTATTAAGCCATTACAAATCAGTTTATAGGCATAAAAAATATCGGGAGTTTTCAGGTCTTTTTTGCTCACGGTTACGCTGTAAGTTATTTCTCCTTCACAATCGTGGTAAACAGAGCCTCCACCACTGATTCGTTTCACAAAATCTACTCCATACTCATTGCAGTTTTCTATGTTAACCTCTTTGGAGACATCTTGGAAACGACCAACAGAAACGGCTGAGGGATGCCATCTGAAAAAGCGTAGGGTGTTTGGCACTTTTTCGGCTATTCTGGCCCGCAAAATGGCTTCGTCAATTGCCATGTTTGTGAAGGCGTTGTTTGTCTCTAGTTTTAATAGTCTCCAAGTATTCATTTTTGCGTCCTTCGTAGTGTCGTTTCTTGGTGTTTGACGAAGGCATATATCCTTTTGTGTGTGCGTGTGTGAGTCTACCTCTCTAGAGGGGGGAGAGAGAAGGCTGTGTAATGCATTTATTTTTGGAAGGTATGAAATAGGGGTGTATGTGTGGTGAATGCGTTTGTCATACGTTTTTAGCGTTCCCTTTCTCAAGAATAAGAAACTGAAACAGATCGTGGATCTCGTGAAGGCGGATGTTGAATTGCAGACGTTTTGGAGATGCGCTAATGTTATGGCTATAAATCGTATGGGCTACACTGACCACGGGCCAACTCATGTGAAGATTGTTGCAAACTCTGCGCTGAAACTTTTAAGGATACTAATCAAGAAAGGAATTGTGCCAAATGTTGTTAAGGACTATAGTTTAACCAATGAGGATGCGGAAGTCGTTGTTGTTCTTGCCTCTATCTTTCATGATTTGGGAATGATAGTCACGCGAGAGAGGCATGAAGAGTACAGTGTCATGTTGGCTCTTCATTTCCTGCAACGACACCTTCCCACAGTCTACTCTAAAGAGGAAACTGCAATAATTAGTTCAGAAGTAATGCATGCCTTACTGTCTCATCATCCTCAACAAAGAGTCTTGACGTTAGAGGCTGGTATCGTTCGAATTGCAGATGCCTTGGATATGGAGGAAGGTAGAGCCAGAATACCTTTTGAAGCTGGGAAGGTTGACATTCACGCTGTCTCGGCTATGTCGATAGAGAAAGTGGAGATTGCGGAAGGAACAGAGAAGCCTGTGGTGATAAGGGTTAGGATGTCGAATTCGGCTGGGATATTTCAGATAGATGAATTGTTGAAGGCTAGGATTGTGGGGTCTGGACTGGAAAAATACGTACACGTTGTCGCAGAGATTGTCGGTGAAAAGGAGAGAAAGATAATAGAAAAATTCGAAATCTAATGTCTAGGTCTGAGAGAAAGCAGCCAAATTATTTTTGTCTTCTTCATTTGTCTGTTTGGGTGTCGTGTGGTGATGTTGGAAGATTTTTCTGTTTGTAACAAAAAGTACGCTAGCCCTTTATACATAGCCGTTATTATTCATTTAGATAAGGAGGTGGAATAAAAATGGTTAAGGAATATAAGGTTGTTTCCGATCAGTCGTTTAGGGCGACACACTCGGGACTTGAGGATAAATTAAACGCTTTAGCACAGGAAGGTTGGCGAGTTGTTTCCCAGTCTTCACACATTAAGGATCAAAGTTACGTTTTTGTAATAATGGAACGAGAAAAACCTTAAAATCTATGTTAATCATCGGAAACATCGGTTTTAAATAAACAATTTCCACGTTGCCTTAATTTATTTTTTGTGTGTTCTAGCTTTGAAGTCTGTTATTGTTATGCCTACGACTTCGTTGTCTGTTATTCTGTATATAACTCCATCTTCAACTTCAACACTATCTTTCGCTTCTCTTGGATTTCCAAAACTAATGTAGAGCACATCCGCTTCTTCATCATAGTCAAAATCAATCTTTTTAAGGCTTATTGCGACTTTCTCCAAATTAATTCGCCTTTGACTTTATTCATGTTAGATGTGAAGTAGGCGGTTATAATAACCTTTTCTTCATGTAGTTCGCGGTAGATAACGACAAGATATTTTGATCCTATATGTAGTCTGGGATAAAATTTTAGGGCTTTAAGCTCGTGTCTTGATCCTTTAATAATTAAATCAGGGTTTTGAACGGTCTCAATAATTTTATGCGCATAAGTCTTTACTTCAGGATGCCTTGCAATAATGTGGTTGAGAACCCTTTTAGATAGTTTTATCCTCATATTTGACCATTCAGGTTTCTGCAGTAATAAAGCTAATGTTATACGAGACACCTATCGATTTTTCAATTTTCTCTAGGCTTCAACTGTTTTTGGATGCAGAAGTACGGTAAAAGCCTCTACAACGCCTCTAAAGGAATGCGAGCCTCGGGATGTCTCTTTGCTTCTTCGCTCCGTTTTACTAACATCTTGAAGAATTTACGTGTTTTTTCCCTTTCTTGGTAGAAGCTTATTATAGTCTTTATAGCATCGCTTCGACTCTTAAACCATCCTTCCGCTACCCATCTGTCTATTCCCTCAAACATTTTTTTGAGACAACCTGGAGCTGAACCTGAGCCAACGAAACAACCATAAACAACACTGTTTACAAAACAAAATAAACCTTCCCAAACAGACCTGAAAATATAGGTAACAAGGGAGTAGCAGTAAGAAAAAGATACAAGCCATGAAATCTTCTGTACTAGAAATGCTTATGCGTACTGTAAGATAATAATTCCAAATTATGTTGATTCGGAAAGATATTTATCCAACCTTCAAAAGCCCACAGAAACAGGAAATTTTGGAAAATCAGATCAATATTGTCTTTGAAGTTTTCAAAGAATTATTTAGTTCAAAAGAGAGCCTAATAAACTATATAAACAACTTCAAAAAACCAGATACCGCAGAACTATTTATTGAAATCGGATTACTGTATCGTTTCGCTAAATTTCAATATTGCCCTGATTGTGGAAGAAAGCTGAAAGAGTGCCCAGAGTGCAAAAAACAATTAGAATTGCCTTCGTTTACGGTACTCACTATTATCCTCTCTCTAATAGAAAGGCTTTCACGAAAACTGAAAAAACACATGGAATTTATTAATTGGGTAGAAAAAGACGGTATAATAAGGAAATATGATAAAAAATTTGAATCCAAAGAAATAATGGGAATAAAAGAATTAATTCAGTCAATGAAACAGGAGTATCTTGAAGATTACGGGTCGGCTACAAAAATCACACGATTTTTTATAGAGTCTTTAAATGATGATGGAAAGATCGAATTTGTTAAGTCAATTAGATACGCGAAAAAAGTTCCAAATCTATTTCCAAGATTTCCTAGCTATGAAAATATGACGATTGATGAAATATTCAAGTCTTTTCAAGAAGAAGAGAAACAAATTCGATTTGCTACCAAAATTGATGTAAAGAAGTATGTAGAGGAGAACAGAATAGAGTCTATCTATAAAGCACTGCCCATCTGTTTTAACGAGGAGACTTATTGGGAATGCTATAGTATTGGTTATGATGGGACAGGACTTGGTTTCTGTGACAACTTGGAACCCTGTTGTTTACAGTGCAACAAAAAAATGCTTGATGAAAAATTTGAAGAGACAATAAAAACTATCTACGATTGGAGAAGCGATTGGGTACATGGTGAAAGGTTGCCCCCTATTATTGAATTGATGCCACTCGTTGATACTTATAAGAAAAAACCTATAATAGTCGAGCTAACAACAAATAAACTAAAATCGGTTTTTGAAAGAATGTTAAAAGAATATTTCGATAAACAACAAAGAGTGTAGAGTTCAGAAATTGAGCGGTTATGCTTGTTTTCTTGATAGCATTTTTTCTAGTATGGGTCTGAGTTTTTCGTTTTCTGCCTTGATCTTTTCTTTTCTTATTGTCTTCATTTGTTCTGTCATTTCTGTGATTAATTCTTGGAATTTTAGTCCTTCAGCCGCTGATACATAGTCCACTCTGAAGCGTTCTTTGCTCAAGCCCAGTTTGTCCAGCATTCCAGCTAACGCTTCCATTCGTGCTTTCATTTTCCAGTTTCCGCTGATGTAGTGGCAGTCGTAGGGTAAGTGACACGCGGCAACTAAAACCATGCCTGCGCCTAATCTAAACGCTTCCATGACAAAATCTCTGTCCACACGCCCAGAACACATAACCCTAATAGCCCGATGAGTCGGCGGATACTCAAAACGGCTTGTTCCAGCCAAATCCGCACCAGCATAACTGCACCAGTTGCAAAGAAAAGCAAGAATCTTATCCTCAGGATTTTCTTCCAAGGCAGCTCGAATCTGAGCAAAAATCTGAGCGTCAGTGAAATGCATCTGAGTGATGGCATCAGCTGGGCATTCGGCGACACAAGTGCCACATCCATGGCACATGGCAGTCACAACCTCCGCTGGCTGGCCTTCGGGAGCTTTTATGGCTCCATAGGGACACCTTTGCGAACAAATGCCACATTTCACCTTGACGTTTCTACATTTGTCAGGATTAACTACAGCGATGATGGGGTCGATTTTCCATTTTGGCTTCGAAAGAATTGTTGCGGCTCTAGATGCGGCTCCGCTTCCCTGCGACACACTGTAGGGGATGTCTTTGGGTCCTTGACAGGCGCCAGCGAGAAGGATGCCGTCTACAGCCGTGTCGAGGGGCTTAAGTTTAGGATGGCTTTCCATAAAGAAACCGTCACCTCCTCGAGTTACGCTGAGTATTCTCGCCATTTCGTCAGTTCCTTTGCTTGGAATAGCAGCCGTCGACAGAACAACGAGTTCGGCTTCTAATTCGATTGGTCCCCCAAGGGTCATGTCTTCTGCATGGACTATTAAATTCTTGGTCTTTGGATCTTCAAGGATTTTTGATGCTCGTCCTCGAATAAAATTAATCCCTAACTCACGGGCTCTTCTGTAAAATTCTTCGTAACCCTTGAAGTGGGTGCGCATATCTATGTAAAGGATATAAACTTCCACGTCGTCCTTGTACTTCTCTTTGAGCAGAATTGAGTTCTTTAGTGAGTACATGCAGCAGAAACCTGAGCAATATTCATATTTGTTGACGTCTCTTGAACCTACACATTGAATAAAAACCACACTGTGAGGTTTCTCTCCATCAGAAGCTCGAACCACCTTTCCTCCAGTTGGTCCTGCAGCCAAAATTAGCCTTTCAAATTCTAAGGCTGTTATGACGTTGTCGAATCTACCATAACCATAGAGACTGTTGTCATATGGAAGGTAAATGTCAAAACCTGTAGAGGCTATGATTGTTCCCACCTCAAGCTTAACCTCTTCGGGTTTCTGGTCAAAATTTATGGCTTGACGGGCGCCGCAAGCGTCAACACATTTGTAGCATTCAATGCAGTGATCCATGTTGATTGTGTAAATAAGGGGGACTGCTTGATCGAAGGGAACTGAAATTGCCTTCCTAACACCCATGTTTAGGTCCCACTCGTTTGGGAACTCTATGGGGCAGACGTCTCGGCATTCGCCACAGCCTGTACAATTGTCGGCAATTATGTATCGTGGGTTCTTTCGAACCTTGACTTTGAAGTTTCCAACAAATCCTTCTACGCTTAGAATGTCGGCGTATGATAGTATCTCGATGTTGGGATGGCGAGAGACATCAACCATTTTTGGGCCTTCAATGCAGATGGAGCAGTCGAGGGTTGGGAAGGTTTTGTCTAGTTGTGCCATGTGACCCCCAATGCTCTCGCTCCTCTCAACCAGGTATACTTTGAAGCCCATGTCAGCAAGGTCTAGTGCAGCACTTATTCCAGCAATGCCACCACCTAAGATAAGAGCCTGATTCGTTACCGGAACTTCAATCGTCTGGAGTTCCTGAAGTAGTCTAACCTTGGCTACCGCAATCTTCACAATGTCTTTTGCCTTCTCAGTCGCTTCCTTAGGCGTACTTGGGTGACACCAAGAAGAAAATTCTCGGATGTTTGCCATCTCAAAAACGTAGGGATTTAAGCCAGCTTCTGCGATACACCTTCTGAATGTGGGTTCAGATCGGAAGAGCG
>CAZCYX010000112.1:0-6430 GCA_964503065.1 uncultured Candidatus Bathyarchaeia archaeon | reverse complement strand
AACACAACCTTCGAAAGAGACCTAATGCCAAGAAGAGGCAACATCTCAGTTATATCTCAAAGTGGAGGAGTCGGCGCCTGCCTTCTTGACTGGGCATGCTTCTACAAAATTGGCATCAGCAAGTTCGCCTTTATGGGAGACAAAATTGACATCGATGATGTAGACCTACTAAAATACCTTAATGAAGACCTTGAAACGAAAGTGATATGTCTCTACATGGAAGGAATTGAAAACGGACGAGAATTCATACAAGTGGCTAAAAAAGTTGTAGAGACGAAACCCATTTTAGTTCTCAAAGGTGGTGTGACAAAAGAAGCAGCTCAAAGAGCGCTCTCCCACACAGCATCAATAGCTGGCTCAGACACCGTGTTTGATGCGGCATTAAAGAAGGCTGGAATCATTCGGGTGGAGGATAACGAGGAACTGATCAATTCAGCAGTCGCTTTGGCGAAGCAACCTCCTCTGCGTGGGGATAATATAGCAATAGTAAGCAATGTGGGTGGACCTGCCATACTTGCCGCAGACGCTATAGTGAGAAACGGACTAAAACTTGCGGTTCTGTCAGAAAAAACTAAAAAAGAAATTGAAAGTCGCTATCCAAAGATAGAAGCAGTTAATCCCATTGACTTGATTGCAGATGCAAGGGCTGACAGATATTCAGTTGTTCTAGATTTAGTTTTATCAGACCCCAATGTAGATGGGGTCATGGTTATAAATATGTTGAAATCATGCTTTTTTGAGCCTGAAGACTCCACAATGATTGCTAAGGTTGCAAAAAAACATTTTGACAAACCTGTTGTTGATGTTCCAGCTGGAGGAGAAGACTTCATACTCGTCCACAAAACATTACAGGATACAGATATGCCTCTCTACAATTTACCTGAAAAGGCTGCAAAAGCCCTGAAAGCGTTACGAACATACCACCAGATAACGGCAAGCTAAGGATAGAATCTTCTTTTCAGACAGAGTAGAAATGAAACCGCTAGAAAAATCGGCAGAAGAAAAATGTGTAGAACGACAGAGCTGATGATAAGAGGGCTTAACAACCAGTAAAAAAGATGATTAGTAGACCCTACGATAGAATTGATAAGGAAGAATAAAGCGACAGCGATCAGCAAACCGAAACAGAGAGCTCTATAGCCAAGCCACGAATCTTTATCATCAAGTCTAACGCTATTGGGAAGAAAGTCTCGTAAAATCAGAACCTTCCTGCAGGTAGGAATCTGTGAAAGTGAATATACCAAGAAGGGAGCCAAAGCTACTCCAAAAAACAGCCCAGTCACTAGCCTAATCTCATTTGTGCTTGTTCTGAAACTAATAATCTGAGTCCCAGCATCAACTATCATTGGCGTTACCATAAAAAATGTGATCCAAAGGTTGGGTGGACCACATGCTTCCTTTTTACGCATATGCAACAAGAGATAGCCTATATAGAAACCAAGATATGCACCAGTGCATCTGGCACACACAGGAAGATAACGACCACCGATCCAGAGGTTTCGTTCAGGTACCTGATGACAGACCAAGTGACCAATATAATTGAGAACATAAACAAGTGTATCTTCTGTGTAAGACATGATGTGGTCACGTAAAGATGATGATGTATTTCTCTATTAAAATGCTTGTAATGCTAGCTAATACTATCAAACTGTTGGTTAAGCCCTATTTGGAAGGCTTTCTAGGCAGGACTTTTCTTGTCTTTTCTAACAACTAAGTATATGATCAACCCGACTATGCCAGTGAGTAAAACCACGATAAGCCATAGTACGCCACTCATTCCTCGAGATTCAGCGTCTCTGTATACCCAAATGCAGAGTAGGATGCCTATGATGAACCAGATGATTGGAATAAGACATATCAAGCCAAGGCCAAGCCATTCCAATTGTCCTATGGGTATTGGAGTCATGTTTCATCACATTGGCTATCTCTTTCAGATGACCCTCCTTATAAAACTTACATTTAATACTCCCGGGAATTGTCAAGAATAAATACTTCATGCAAGTCTACCAGTCTTCAGTTGTAATTTTGGAGAAGCGAAATCAAAAGAAGACTGAGAATCCTCCATAATGAAGGTGTTTTTAAAAAAAGGGATTGGTAAACAAGTTAACGGCATCGGAGACGGAAAAGTCGAGGGCTATTCATACATGCATAAAACCACGAGGAAGAATGTAGAAGACTTTATGCTTGTTCATGAAGTGCTACAGAACATCATCATACCTATCTATGATCTAGCTAAAAACTGTTAAGGCAATATAAGCATTGAACATTTGCAAAATAGCAGGAGAAAAAAAGAGAATTGGAAAGGTCATGTAGGGGGCGTTATTGCAAGCAAAGCACTG
Organism: uncultured Candidatus Bathyarchaeia archaeon; assembly: GCA_964503065.1. GTDB lineage: Archaea > Thermoproteota > Bathyarchaeia > Bathyarchaeales > Bathyarchaeaceae > JAOUKN01. Next base: position 4,091 of record CAZCYX010000112.1, on the reverse strand, counting down.
AGGATTGCAGCGAAGGCGATAGCAACGATGATTACTGGGATTATTATTGCCCCCATTATGTAGGCGAGAACAGCTCTTCCAGTGGAGACTTCGTGTAGTTGTCGAAAACCTATGATCTGCACAACCAGAGTCCAGATGCTAAATATTATTGATAAAAAGGGAATCCATCCCAATAGAAGCGACGGTGTGCTGCCATAAGCCATAGCCTTTATTGTTTGCCCAACTCCTTTTCTTCCTCCGCAGATGTAGACCCAGATGTGCATCCATAGGCTGCCAATAAGTATGCCGATTAACTGGCCTATGAATGCAATGATACCTACTCCAATTACCATAGCACCTGCAAATAAGTCAAACCATGTGGTTACCTGTGTAATATCAATGTCTGGATATAGCTCAGCGTAAGATATAAGCATCCCTCGAATCCAACTCACGAGAACAGCGAAAATGATTGTTAACAGTATTGCCCATATAATTAGCCACTTCGCGAAATAGCCTATAGATCCGCCCCAGCCCTCGTCCTTCACACTATTGAATGTCTCAGTTGGAGAAAGCAAAAAGCCCTTAGTTTTCTCCCAAAAGCTCATCTTATTCCTCCATCCAACGGGTATGAAGTGAAATACATTTAAAACTTTTCATAATGGTGTGTTTGTAGGTACGAGGAAAAATTGGAAAGCAATAGAAGCATTTCTAACACATCTTCAAGGCGGCTAAAGGAAAAGACGTTCTTAAATAAGGGTATGTGTGTTAAAAGAGAGGGGAAGTTTCATGTCTAATTTAATTTTTAGGGCTGTGCTTTCAGGGTTAAGTTGGAAAGTGGTTACTCGAGTATTAGGATTGCATGAACGAGTTAGGGGTATCGGGGATGGAGAAGTCGAGGGCTATCGGTACACGATTGTTCAGCGTGGAGACGAAATTTTGATAGTTCTGCCTGATTACGCGCCTAGAGAAAAATGCCAAGAGGTGGCAAAGAAAATATTGCTGAAGCTTGCCCCGAAATCCAAGATTCAAGTGGCGACTATGGGTTATGCTTCATCCCATTGCAACTATTGCCTTAAGCCCACTCCAATGCCCTATCACTGTCACAGATGCGAAGGTTGGTATTGTGAAAGCCATAGACTACCAGAAAAACATAACTGCCCAGGTGAAGAAGAGAAAACAGAAAAGACTGCCGAACGATTAAAACCCAAAGAACAGGAAAAGAAAAAGGAAGTAATCGTAGCAGAGGTTCCATGCGGATAAACAGAAAAGGTGATAAGGAATAAGGATTCAGATGGCATCTGAAGTCTCAGAGGAAACAGTCTTAGACATTTGCAAGCGTATTGCTGGTGTTAGAGAGATAGTTGCTGCGTGCTTCTATGGTTCACGGATATGTGGATATGCCAACTACAAAGGTGACGTAAATGTTCTACTTGTGCTCGGCGATTTTCGACTCAGATTAAAAAGTTACCAAAAACCCTTGAACAAACCAAATGTATTCATTTTAGCGGTTGATAAAGGTGCCTTTGAACGTGATGTGGAACAAGGATGGTTGGGAGAGTTTTTTGCCGAGAAGATCACCGTTCCTTATCAACCATTTGTGAACAAGGAATATCTGTGGCAAAAAGAGGTTCAGATGAAGAAAAGAATAATTCAAGAGCTTTTAGAAAACATGGTTTTGGAATATCCTGAGTTGTCCCACGAGTTCCTTATTCAAGCAGAATATTTCATGTACAAATCCATGAAGCAACGGGCTCGACTCTTTCCACCAATAATTTACAGTTACCTTAACATGCTAAGTGATGATGTAAAAACCAAAAATATAGAATCCATAATGGAGGGATACCTCCAAGCACTCAACGAGTTAGCAGAAGAGAATAGAATAGCCTTCTCAAACGAGCACATCAAAATTACCAAAAATTTCATCAAAACCGTCAAAAAAAGGAAACTCCGAATCCAAACCTTCCTCAAATCCCTTCAAAAAGCAGCACTCATCCATCTAGTTAGCTTTTTTCCAAAAATGACAGTTCCCTTAACGAGTGAAGAAGAAATTTTCATGAAGACACATCGAAATGTCGAAATAGAAGAACTAAGTTCTCAATTAGAAGAACCTGAAAAATATCTGTTGATGCCAACCCCTTTTGGACTAGTAGCACTCTCTGACGAGACTACAATCGAAGATTTCGTTAGAAAAACTGTTCCGGGCGGAGAGGTTTTAGACATGAAAATAGAAAACATGGGAGGGGTTCTAAACGATGTCTATCAGCTTAGGCTCAAAAAAGACAAAGAAGAGCAGAGAATTGTGGTTAAAAAGTTCAAGGACTGGCACGGGTTCAAATGGTTTCCACTTGCATTATGGGTGGTGGGGACGAAATCCTTTGCAGTCCTTGGGCAGTCAAGATTAGAAAGAGAATACGCCATCAACCAGTTCTTAAGCAATAAAGGATTCCTCGTCCCAAAGGTTCTCTATGTAAGCCCGCAAGAAGGCTTAATTTTTAAAGAATTCATTGAGGGAGAAAACCTAGTCCATGTCATTAAGCGAATTATTTCGTCTAGCAACAAGCAAGTAACAGCAGACATCGCTTTAGTTAAGGAAGTTGGTAAAAAGATCGCCGAGGCTCATAGACTTGGAGTCACCTTTGGAGACTGCAAACCCGAAAATATTCTAATTTCAAAAGAAGGAAAACTCTATTTCTTGGATCTTGAACAAGCATCGAGAAATGGAAATCAAGCATGGGACATAGCTGAATTCCTCTATTACTCTGGTCATTACGTCTTTCCCCTCTCTTCCACCGATGTTGTAGAGTTCATGGCGAGAAAATTTATTGAAGGATACTTAGAGGGAGGTGGAAAAAAAGAAACAGTGAGGAATGCGAGTTCTCCGCGATACACAAAGGTTTTTAGCATTTTCACACCACCTCAAGTCATCTTGGCAATTTCTAACCTTTGTAGAAAAGTTAATGACATTTAAGACATAACCAAAAATGCTGTATTGAGGAGCGCAAATGGCAAAACAAGAGACAACCCTCACCTTTTACGGTGGAGTGAATGAAATTGGAGGAAACAAGGTCCTCCTAGAAGACAAAGGAGTTAGAATCTTTCTAGACTTCGGGCAATCTTTTACTTCGGGTGCAGATTATTTTATGGGATGGCTTACACCCAGAGCAGTAAATGGTTTAGGAGATTACTTTGAGTTTAACCTACTACCAAAAATTAATGGGATATACAAGAAAGAACAGTTGGCGTTCACAGACCTTCCTTATACTCAACCGAAAGTTGATGCCGTGTTTTTATCTCACGCCCATATAGATCACATTGGACACATTCCATTTCTTGATGAAAAAATTCCCCTGTATTGCGGTTATGGAACGAAAATATTCATTGAATCAATGGAAGCCACCAGCAACATTAATTTTGGAAACCACCACTATAAAAGATTCAGAACAGGACACAAAATAAGAATCGAACATTTATTAATAGAACCCATCCATGTTGACCATTCTATTCCTGCCTCCTACGGCTTCATAATTCATACCTCTAAAGGCGCAATCGTGTACACTGGAGACCTTAGAGCCCATGGTCCTCGAAAAGAGATGACAGAAGAATTTGTAGAAAAGGCACACGTATCTGACCCAGTGGCTATGATAACCGAGGGAACCAGAATGGTTAAAACAGAAAGAAGAAAGAACTACTCCGAATTACAGGTAAAGAGATTAAGCAACGAGGTTATTTCCAAAACGGATAAGATAGTATTCGTTACCCATTACGGACGGGACACGGATAGATTCAGAACATTCTATAACGTAGCCAAAGAGAACGACAGAAAAGTCGTCATATCTCCAAAAACCGCCCATCTACTAAGCGAGCTTATTCAAGATGAACACCTTTTACTCCCCGACCCAAAGAAAGATGAGAACATCCTAGTCTATTACAAGAGGAAAAAAACTGGGAAGTTCCAAGAGGGGGATTACTACGTTTGGGAGCGGGGGTTCATGGAAAAGATGGTGAATCACAAGTTCGTGCATAAACATCAAAGTGAGATTGTTATGGACTTGGATTTTTACCAGTTCGCAGAACTTATTGACATAAGGCCAAATCCTGGCAGTCACTTTATC
>CAZCYX010000111.1:0-6440 GCA_964503065.1 uncultured Candidatus Bathyarchaeia archaeon | reverse complement strand
TCTGGGGATGCTGGTTTATCTTCTATCACATAGACATGAGTCATTCCAGCCTTGTAGCCCATGAACCCAAGTAATGTGGGGCCTTCTTCTACTGTGGGCCAGAATCGTATTCTGCCGATTTGACTTGCGGCACGTCCTCTGGGTAAATAGGCTAGTGAACCTCTTTTGGGGGCGTGTTTTTTTCGGTGACCCATGTCTGGTTATTCCTTTTTTCCTTTGTTTTCATATTGCCTTTTGTTTCAATGAGAGTGTCGGGTTATAAATGTTGCGAAGACCCTATCGGATGGAGAAAGGTTGTTTTATTGCATTTAGGGTTGATACTTGTTAAGTCTCTTGAACTCGGAAAAAAATTTTTTGTTTTCATTATCAACTGCCGAAAGAAACTTTAGTTTTAGCCGTTTGATTTTGAAATGGGTGTTGCCTTAGGAAAAGATAGTTTTCAAGATTGTTATTACGAGAATGCGTTGGGATTAGTTAGGAAATGTGGCAATATCTTTCTTGTTTTTATTGGTTAACAAATCTTATTTACATAATGTTTAATAGTGTTCTTTTTGCGTATGACTTGGGCGGGTAGATCAGCTTGGAATGATCGCAGCGTTGGCATCGCTGAGGACGCGGGTTCAAATCCCGCCCCGTCCACCATGCGCGAACCCCTGCACTCACGAGTTTTTTTTCATTCATTTGGGAACTGCGGAAGAATGAAAAGCAGAAACCACGTAAAGAACGCACACCTGCGCTTTCTCAAAGAGTTATTCTACCATCAACCCTAAGGAAAACGCGAGTTGTACAACCAAGAAGTGCAACCGCAAGCTTAGAAAAGTACTATTGCTGCAAACCAAGGTCTATCTATTTTGGAAATCGCGCGCTGATTCTATGTCAAGGTTTTCTTGAGAAAGTTGAGGATGCCGTTTACCAAAGGGATTTTTTCTTTCCAGTTGAACAGTGATGAAATGTGTCCAGCCTTTTCCTCAAGTATGAATTCGTGCGGGTGTTTCATTTCTTTGAGCCTTTGAACGAATTTCTCAATTGGTTGTATTGGGCATCTTGCGTCTCCTTTGCCCGCCATGATCATGACTGGGGCTCTGATGTTAGAAATATGGGTTATTGGAGATCTGTCTTTTAGTAGCTTCTTTTTTTCTGGGATGGGTCCGCCCCAGAGCATTTCGTCACCGATGCGGAATGCGGCGTCTTCCAGATCGTATGATTCGAGCCAATCGGTGACTGGAGACAGACTGATTCCTGCCGCGAAAACTTGTGGCTTCTTGGTGAGAGCTATCAGAGTCATGAAGCCGCCGTAGGAATGGCCATAGATTGCGATCTTTGATCCATCGATGTCTGCTTGTTTGCGAAGCCATTCAGCCCCGTAGACAATGTCTTCCAAGTCTCCGCCGCCTGCGTCTCCTATGTCCATTTTTCGGAAGGTCGCTCCATATCCTGTTGAGCCTCTGAAGTTGGGAGTGAGAACTGCGAATCCACTTTGCGAGAGGCAATGTAGAATGTCTGTGTCGCCTGCCCAATTATCGAAGACCTGACCCCATGGTCCTCCGTGAGCGTAGACTATGGCTGGGTGGGGAGATTTTCCAGAGGCTGCAGGTAGGTACCATGCGTGAATGTTGTGCCCGTCAAACGATTTATACCAGACTGACTGCGGTTTGACCAGTTTGGCTGGATCAAAGGTGTAGTTTTTTGGTGTTAGTAGACGGGTGGATTTGGATCCTAATGTGTACAGGTAGACTCCTTTTGGAGAAGTCATTGAGGCGTGCATGGCGGCGATCTTGTCGTCCTTGCTGAGTTTGAAGGAGATTATGGCTCCCTTTGGAAATGGCAGGGCTTTCTCCCTTTTTCCGTTTATTGGGTGTCCGTGAAGGGTTGCGCGGCTGTGTTTGCTTACGATGTAGTAGACTTTGTCGCCTTTAGGGTTCCAGAGCGGTTGGCTGTATTCTGGTACTTCCTCTTCTTTTCCCAGTTCCAAGAATGTTCTGTCCTCGCTTTGGAACTCTTGTACGACGACTTGGCGTGTGCCGTTGGCGTCGCTTGTGTAGGCGAGTTTCTTGTCGTTTGGTGACCATGAGGGAGAGTTTTCCATTGAGTCTTCCTTGATTCGGTTGATTATGGTGTCTGATGGATCTTTTCTATTCACGATTAGGATCTGAGTGCTTTTTGGGCTTGTCTGGGCGTCGCAGGCAATCCATTTTCCGTCGTGAGAGTATTGCACTGTTCCTATTGGCGGAGTCTGCTCTTTCAGCATGAGGCATTCTTTCGTTTGCACATTTATTGTTTCCAAGCCGCAGGATTTCATTGAAGCAGCGGTTCGTGTGATTTCTCTTCCATTTGGGTGCCAGTCGTATCCGCCCCACATTCGGTACGGAGTTTCTGTTGTGCGCTCGGGTTCTCCGCCTTCGAGTGGAAGCAGATACATGTGGAATTCCTCGTTTCCATCTTTGTCCTTGGGGAAAGCCAGTTTGTTTCCTTGGGGCGAGATAAGCCCTTGGAGTACTTGGTCTTTTCCTTTGGTTAATTGGGTCGGTTTTGAACCAGGCTTGACATGCAATGAATATAGTTGGAGAAGTCCAGTTTCATTGGAGGAGTAAACGATTAGCTTTCCGTCTGGGCTGAAATCAAATGTGAAGTACATGTAGGGAATCTTGAGCAATTCTGCAATTGAGGCAGAAATCTTTATCACCTGATTGGGGTTCTGCGAGTTTTTAATATATCATTTTCGCCTCGTCCGATCTGAGGCGGAAAGCGCATGGTTCAAGCGCGCGATGTGGATATACTGTTCTTTCAAGCGTTCATGTGAAATGCAGAGTGTAGAAAGCGCATGTTTTTCGTAAAATTTCCAGTACATCTCACACAGAAACGTGAAAAATAGCCATTTCCTTCCGAAAAATTCACTTCCACATTAGCCAAACTAACATAAAAATCAAGCCACCAACAAAGTGTCAAAGCCAAAAGGAGGTGAGATAGCTTGAGCGAGAATGAAAACAACCAGAAGTTTTCTCTTAGTGAAGGTTCTCTTTTGGAAAAAGAGAAAGTTCTGGGTTCAAATCCCGCCCCGTCCACAAAATTGCTGGTGCAATCTGAAAAAGCGGGCGAAATCTCGTTTTTTTCGGTGTTACATAAACTAATGCGGTTTTTGTGTAAATGCACGCTAACCGTATTCTCGCTTGTTTTCGTCAAAAGAAGTGCGTATCAAGTTTATTTCAACACGCCTTTTAGCCTAGAACCCGTTGGTTCTCCAGACATTATATGTCCAAAATCGCCTATTGGTTGATTTACGAAATGAGTGTAAACAATGAATTGAATTACTTGATAAATTTCGCGACAGTGAGCCTCCATAAAATATAAAGGGTGCTGCATTATTTAATACGACGTAGGATGTACACGTGTACCCCCTATTCATTTCCCTCTCTCTTATTCATCCCCTAAAGGGGTGAATACCGTTTTGTATGCGTGTACATCCTACATAGTTCCAATCTCTAGTGTATGGGAACCCAGAATTCTGATTTGATAAAAACATAAACACTTGCATGCTATGTATTAGGATGTATCAGTTTTAGAAATACTCCTTGAGCATGCTCATTTTAGCTCTGGAAACTTTGCTTTTAAACTGCCAAAAGAAAGGGGATAAACTGAGAAGAGAAAGGAGGAGCGGTTAAAATGTTTGAAGAAATCGCATTTGAAGCGGGTGGGATGCTGATATTCCTCATTTTAGTTATAATAACTTTAGTTATGGTTTGGGGTTTAATTCTCTTCACAGGAGAAGATAAAATGAGGGGAAAGAACAAAAGAAGATTGAAAGACGAAAAGTATCGCTCCTCTCACAAAACAGAAGGAGAGCTAACGAAAAAACCTTCTTCCTCTGAAGGATACACTATCTTCCATGCTTTATTTGAAGCTTTAAAAGAGGAAGAGAAGAAACGATAAACTGCACACTTAGACATGTCTGAAGAGAAAAAGACCTTCAAACCATTTGGATTAGTAATTCTGCTTTTTTAACATAAGCCTTAAGTGCAGTCTGTAAGAGAAAACCATAACAAGAAGAATCGTGATCTTTATGAGATCAAAAATTAGAAAAATTGTTAAAGAGGAACTTTCTGGAGATAACGCAAAACTCTATGTTCAGCAGATTTCCAATTTTCATAGAATTCAGGCTTCCACAATGTTTCATGAGGCTGCAGAATACGTAAGAGACACGCTACTAAAAATTGGAATTAAAGATGCAAAAGTCGAACAGTTCACATCAGACGGCTCAAAGAAATACTGGACCCACACATCTCCTATCGGCTGGGAAGTGAAAAGCGCAGAACTAAGATTAGTTGAACCAGAAGAGAAACTAATCTGCAGATACGCAGACATCCCCACATGTTTACATACCCATAGCAAAGCGACCCCTCTAGAAGGCATGATAGCCGAACTCGTTGATGTTGGAGCAGGACTGAAGGCAAAGGACTATAAAGGCAAAGATGTCAAAGGCAAGTTTGTCTTGGCTACTGGCAGAGCCAAACTTATCCATGAACAAGCAGTCTACAAGAGAAGTGCAGTCGGCGTCATTACGGACACACTCACCTACGAAATGAAGAATGTTAGAGAAAGCGTTGACATACCTGACGCTCACGCATATCAAGCAATTTGGCCCACAAAAGAAGACATAGACAAAGTAACCTTTGGGTTCTCTATAAGCAAGAGACAGGGAAACCATCTCCGAGATTTACTGAAAAAGGATAAACCTGTAAAATTCCAAGCTAAAGTCGATGCGAGACTGTTTTCCAGCAATCTAGATATAGTAGTGGCAACAATTCCAGGTTCTTCTAAACCTAACGAAGAAGTCTTCTTAATAGCTCATCTTTGCCATCCAAAACCTAGTGCCAACGATAACGCCTCAGGTAGCGGACTACTACTGGAAATCGCTAGAACCATCCATACCTTAATTGCCTCTGGCGAGATTACGCGACCTACAAGGACCATTAGGTTTATCTGGGTACCTGAAACCTATGGCACAATAGCCTTCCTATATAATCACCCAGAATTGCCGAACAAACTGGTTGCAGGGATCAACCTAGATATGGTTGGACAAAACCAAGAGCTATGTAAATCAACCCTCACTTTAGACAGAACCCCTGATTCTCTACCGTCATACTTAAACGATTTCATAATAAACCTACTCGAAGAATCGATAAAAGAGTTTGATGCCTCCATCATGTTTGGATCGGCATCAACCTTTAGGTACAAAGCAAATGTATATACTGGCGGAAGCGACCATGTAGAGTTTGTAGACGCAACAATCAAGGTTCCGTGTGTTATGTTGCTTCAATGGCCCGATCTCTTTTACCACAGCAGCATGGATACCATTGACAAGGTCTCTTCTGACAGTCTAAAACGTGTGGGATGGATCGCAACTGTTGCTGCATTAACTATCGCAAATGCCGATGTGAGTGATGCTCTCTACCTAGCCAACCAAACATGCTCTAGGGGGATAGCAAGGATAAGAGACACAGAAAGAAAAGCCATTGAAGAACTATACCGCATAAAAGAAGACCCAAAACTGAGAGAAAAGCCAGACGAATTGGCGAAGTCACTTGCAAAAAAAGCGTTTTACTATAGGAACAAAATAGAACACATAACACAACGCGAAAAAGAAGCAGTGGATTCCGTAAAGATACTTGCCAGCAACACTGACCTAGAAAACTTCATCCACAAGTTCACTGAAGACATTTCTGTCACCGGAGAAAAGGAGATTGCAAGAATTAACGAAGCCTTTTCCTACATAGCAAAGGCGAAAGCAATGTCTATTCCTCATAGAATAAAAGAGACAAAGGCTGAAAAGGAATCGAAAAATATAGTTCCTGAAAGATCATTTAAGGGATCTTTATCAATGGAAACTGTTAGAAAGGCTTTGACTGAGAAAGAGTACGAGTGGTACGAAGAGAAGCAAGAAAAAGACACAACTTTCAGAATGAAGATGGTAGAGGTGCTAAATTTTATGGACGGAAAGAGAACCCTCTACGAAATTATTAAGGCTGTTTCTGCAGAATACACTGAGACGAAGGCGGAGGATGTGTTAAAGTTTCTGCGATACTTAGAAAAGATGAAGCTAGTCTCTCTTTTGAGGAAAGGGGGAAAGTAAGACAGAGAATACTTATAGAACATTTTCACAGAAATCTTAAAATTCCATTAAAACAAAGTAGAAGTCATGTCAGAACTAAAGACAAGCGATGGATTTTTCTTCCTCGCCCCTGTACTTGTTCTCCTTTCAATTTTAATCATCAATGACAATATGGGTTTTACTGCAATTGAACTTAATGCTGTCTTATTTAGTGTCAGGATGAACCTTCTAGGAGCGATAATATTTGCTTTTGGTATTGGTTTTTTTGCTATTGCGCTAGCTGGTCGTTTGAGGTTGACTGTGACCAGTGGGGTTTTCATGTTTTTTGAGGGTG
>CAZCYX010000110.1:0-6469 GCA_964503065.1 uncultured Candidatus Bathyarchaeia archaeon | reverse complement strand
CCGAGCGCCCGAGGCTCAGAGCCTAGACCAAGCTAGCCGACAGCCTCCTTTCCAGCTGGCTGTAATTTCTGTTGGGATATATTTTTAAGATTGTACAGTAGAGTAGAAAATGTGACTAGAAGTTAGCAGGGAGGAGATTTCTTGTCATCTCTTAAACAATTGCAGGATGGTAGATATTACATTTTGAAGAAGATCGATGAGGGTGGAAGAGGCGTCATATATAAAGCTAAAGACACCGTTTTGAACCGTGTTGTCGCAATCAAGGTGTTTAAGAAGGCATTTTTGAGCAAGGAAGCGCAATCACGCTTTGTACGCGAAGCAGAAACGGTGGCGAAACTTAACCATCTGAACATTGTTTCCATCCAGGAGATTGGCGCCGCGCGTGTAACAGGCAAGGAACTGGGAGTTAAAGGCTGGATTAAAGGGGAGAGCAAAGAAGAAGAAAAACAGTTTTTTGTTCTAGACTTTGTTGATGGAATGAGTCTGCGAAATCTTATGGCAACATATCCAGAGGGCAAATGCGACGTACAAACAGTCTTAAGAACAGGCGTAGACATTTGCAAGGCTCTCCAGTACGCGCATTCTCAAGGTGTTCTGCATGGAGACATTAAGCCAGAAGATATTCTGATTACTCAAGAGGGTATTGCGAAGCTGATGGATTTTGGTTTGGCTAAAATGTTAGGTGAACCCAGCATCACGCAAGAAGGAATGGTAGCGGGAGTTACGTATGTGGCTCCAGAAATAGCGTTAGGGAAGGATGGTGACATTAGATCTGATCTGTACTCTCTTGGTGCAGTACTTTACGAGATGGCGACTGGACAACCGCCTTTTCCTGGAGAAGATCCTGCAAAGATCATTTTTAGTCATATTCATGACGTTCCGATTTCGCCGAGTGAGCTGAATCCGAAGGTTCCGAAGGCTTTGGCTGAGTGTATCATGAAGCTTTTAGAGAAGGAACCTGGGAAGAGATTTCAAACTGCCGAGGATTTGCTTAAAGTGTTAAGGAGGGTTACTGAGGATTTCTTAAGAGAAATTTATGTGCCTCCTCGTGAACCAAGCGTTGTTGTCCCGAGTCCCCGTCCTCCCGCTTTAAAAGAGATTCAGCTTATCAATAGAGTTGAAGAGATGGGCGTTCTTCGGGAGCTTGTTGATAGGGCAGTTCATGGCGAAGGTGGTGTTGTCTTTCTGTATGGGGAAGCTGGAATCGGCAAGACACGGTTGGCTAGAGAGTTGGGGGGATATGCACGTTTACTTGGCATGCAAGTTCTATCCGGTAGATGTCCAGCGTTGTTCAGAATGGATGGTGTGCCTCCTTACGTTCTCTGGAAGGAGGTGATTAAGAATTATTTGGAAGTCTGTACTCCTGAGCAGTTGTATAAAGTGATTGGTTATTATCCAGGTGAAGTTTCTAAGCTGGTTCCTGAACTCCAGCAGAAGCTTAGGGCGGTTCCTCAGTCTCTGCCCATAAGTCCTGAACATGAACGTGACAGGCTTTTTGAGGCGGTTTCGCAGTTTGTGACTAACATTTCTAAGGATACTCCGTTGTTGGTTGTTCTTGATGATTTGCAGTGGACTGATCAGTCTTCGCTTTTGCTGTTGCATTATTTGGCTCGCGGAATCTCTAAGGAGTCTCTGCTTCTCTTGGGCGCCTATCGTGATACTGACATTGATGAGAGACATCCTTTGTCTCCTGTTTTGACGGAGTTGAATAGGGAACGTTTGCTTCAATCCGTTCCATTAGAGCGCTTGTCTTTTGAGGATGCAGCGGATATGATTAAGCGAATATTAGAGCAAGAGGATGTTCCGAGAGCGTTTTGTGAACTGGTTTATGAGAAGACGAGGGGCAATCCGTTCTTTGTTGAAGAGGTGATAAAATCCCTAAAGGAAGAGGAAGCCATCTACCGTGAGGAGAATAAATGGAAGATTAAAGAAGTTTCGAGGATTGAATTTCCGAAGACCGTTAAGGACGTTATAAAGAGAAGGATAGGTCGGTTAGGAGACGAGTGTCAACATGTGTTGACTATGGCTTCTTTCGTTGGAAAAGATTTCAGTTTTGAGGCTATACGTGGAGTTACTGGCGTTGAAGAGGATAAATTACTTGAATTGTTGGAAAAGATGCTCAAAACAGATTTGATCAAGCAAAGAGTGATCCGTGGAGAGGACGTGTGTTCCTTTGCCGATATTATAGTGCGAGATGTTGTGCACGATGAAGTTAGCCCTTTGCGACATAGAAAACTTCATGGCGCTGTGGGATCTGCTTTGGAGAAGGTGTACGCCAAAAAGATTGATGAACATCTCGGAGAACTCGCCTATCATTTTCTTGAATGTGGGGACAAAAACAAGGCGCTTGACTATTTCCTGAAAGCTGGAGAAAAGGCTGCGAAGATTTATGCTAATAATGAGGCAATTTCCTACTTCCAGTCTGCCCTTGAGCTTCTTGAGGAGAAGGAAGGTAAGCTTCAGGAAAAAGGGCATGTTCTTGAGAGGCTTGGCGACATCCAGAAGCTTGTTGGAGAATATGATGCCTGTATGAAATATTGGGGCAATGCGTTGCTGTTGTGGAAGCAATTGTATGAGAAAGGAAAAGCTTCGAGAGTACACCGTAAGATGGCAAATGCCTTTTGGGATGAGATGGGCGATGTGAAAAAGGCTAAAGAGCACCACGACAAGGCTTTGAAGATTTTGGAAACCGATCCTGAAAGCGTTGAATTAGCGAGCCTCTACGAGGATATGGCTCATATGTATTATCGGACTGAGGATATGACAAAAGCTCTTTCCTGGGCTGAGAAAGCTCTTGAGCTTGCCAAAAAACTGAACGCCTTTGAAGTTGTTGCAGGTTCGTACGCCAGCTTGGGAACAATTTTTGGCGATACTGGAGATAAGAAGAAAGCCGTCGAATGTTTAGAGAGAGCCTTGAAAATAGCACTCGATAACGGTTTTATTGAAGTCGCATTGCGTGCATATAATAACCTTGCTGGATCGTATCCCATTGAAGAACATGAGAGACGCTTGAAATGTTTGCGGAAAGGATTTGAATTGGCGAAAAAGGTAGGGAATGTTGATCATGTATCATTTATTGGAGTCAATCTGGCATACATTCATATTATTATGGGAGATATGAACAAGGCACTTTTTTTTGCGGAAGAATCAGTTATGTTAGCTAGAAAAGCCGGTGATATGCCCAACCTTTCGCATTCTCTAAGTGTTCTTGGATTTGCTTATCAGGTGTTGGGCGACTGGGACAAGAGCGAACAATACTACAAGGAATCTGTGGACATTTCCCAAAAGTTAAAAGAGATTCAACGAATCGCTGGCATTTACGGAGACCTCGGAGGACTCCATTTTGACAAAGGGGAATATGTGAAGGCAAGAGAATTCTATGAAAAAGAGTTTGAAATCTATGAAAAGGCTGGAGCAAAATACCGTCAAATGGGCGTTTCTCAATGGGTTATTGCGACTTACATAGAGCTTGGAGAAATCGGAAAAGCCGAGAACCTAATTGACAGTCTGCAGGACTTTGCTCTTGAAATAAGGGATACCTTCCTCATTGCTGCGGCTAATATACTAAGAGCAATGCTTTTTCGCGCCCAGAAGAAATGGAAAGAATGTATCGAGCTTTTCGAAATGGGCCTTCAGATGGCCGAGGCTTACAATGTAAGACAATGGGGCGCCTACATTTTCGCCAAAAATATCCTCTATGAATACGCTCGAGTGTACCTAGAAAGAGACAAGAAAGGCGACAGAGAAAAAGCCCTCAACCTCCTCAACCAAGCACTAGAGATATTCCAAAAAATAGGCGCCAAAAAAGACATAGAAAAAACAATGGCAAAAAAGAAACTACTTACAGCCTAACGCTCACTCAAAATGGCGGTTGGTGGGGCTGGGAAGATTTGAACTCCCGTCCCGAGCGCCCGAGGCTCAGAGCCTAGACCAAGCTAGCCGACAGCCCCCTTTTCACAATTATTTGTAAAGAGTAGTTCTTCATAAGAATTGTTCTAGCCAGCAAAGTTTACTCTAAATTTTTAAACTAAAACCACCCTACTAATAGCCACAAAAGAAGGTTTTCAGTTGCCCCGCAGACGATACTCAGGCCTCAACGTTCTCAAGGCAGCCTCATCAACCCTACGACTCCAAGTCCTAAGCCTCCTCTACGAAAAAGGACCCCTATCATACACCGAAATGATGAACATCCTAAAACTCAGCCCCACCCGAGACGCAGGAAGATTCGCCTACCACCTAAAATTCCTCCTAAAAACAGACCTCATCGAACCAGACACAGAAGCCAAAAAATACCGCCTCACAGACCTCGGCAAAACAATGATAAACTTCCGCGAAGACATCGAAAAACAATACTTCAAAAGAAAAAAGATGATGGTCCGCACCTCCCGCTTCTCAATGGAAGAATTCGACAGAAACAAAATCGTAGACTCCCTCATAAAAGAAGCCGGAGTCCCAATTGACTTAGCCCAAAAAGTCGCCAGAGAAACAGAGAGACACCTATCCCAATTCAAAACAAAATACCTCACAGCTCCACTAATACGCGAAATCGTCAACACAATCCTAATCCAAAAAGGCCTCGAAGAATACCGCCACAAACTCACACGCCTCGGACTCCCAGTCCACGATGTTACCGAACTACTGAAAGCAACAAGCACAATATCTCTGGGAGTTGAAGCCGTCCACAAAGCAGCCGGCGACGCCGTAATAGAAGAATACACCCTCCTAAACGTCCTCGCCAGGGATATTGCCGATGCTCATCTCTCTGGAACTCTTCACCTCAACAACTTGGGTTGTTGGATTCTAAAACCAAGCAAATTCATGCACGACCTACGCTTCTTCTTCCAACACGGACTAAAAATAGATGGAACAGACTTCACAACCCCCTCATATACCCCTCCCAAAACTCTCCAATCCGCGCTCCTAACAGCCTCAAACATCATAAAAATCGCCTCCACAGAAATAATAGATGAACAAGCCTTCGACTACTTCAACATCTTCTTGGCACCCTTCACCCAAAATCTTTCGCCTGACGAGATTAAAGAAAGCCTACGCCTATTCATCTCCAACTTAAACCAATCCATCTCTAACAGTGGAGGTCCTTTCAAAACTTCGGTGGGCCTAGAGTTGATGATTCCTGAATTTCTGGAAAAAAAGAGGGCAGTGGGACCTAACGGAAAAATAATGGGAACATACGCAGATTTTGTTGAAGAAAGCCGCCTCATCGCTTCACTTCTCCTTGAACTGATGCGTGAAAACGAAAAGCAGAGACCGCTCTTCAATCCTTCCCTGATTATAAAGATCCGACCTGAAACGCTCAATAACAAAGAATGTGAGTCTCTTCTCTTTCAATCCCATCAATTAGCTGCTGAGAGAGGCATCCCCTACTTCGCCAACCTTTGCAACAAGAACCAGAAATGTGCCTCCTACATCGCAACTGGATTCAGACTTGCCGCAAACTGGAAAAAAGACTGGGAACTAGACACACTACAGACCGGAAGCGTCGACAGCGTCATCCTCAATCTGCCAAGAGCCACCTATGAAGCTGAAGGCAAACAATCAACGCTCCTCAAGATATTAGATGAACAACTAGAAATGGCTCTACGAGCTCTGAAGATAAAATACCTAACCCTGAAACAGCGCGTTAGAGAGAAACTGCTCCCATTCCTCACACAAAAAGCAAACGGCGACTCCTACCTTCGACTTGAAAATGCCTCTCACCTCATCAGTTTCATCGGACTAAACGAAGCCACCCAATCCTTCATCGGAAAATCAATATATAAAGACGAAGAGGCTCTAAACTTCGCCAAAGAAACCCTAAAATACCTTCACGAAAGCATCCAGAAAAATGCAAAAAAGCCTGAAACTCGGACTACACTTTCTATAGTGCCAACTGCAGACGTTTCTAAAAGACTTGTAGAGTTGGACGTGGAAAAGTATGGTTGGGCAAAGGTTCGTGCCAGTGGCACAAAAGATAAGCCATTCTACACAGACCTTGTTCCAATACCATTTGAAAACAGTTCATCTTGGGAGAAAAGACTAAGCATTGAAGCAAGTTTCCATGAACTGACGCCAGGGGGTCACCTTGCTATCTTACAGCTTCCAGACTCTCAGCAGGACCCAAACAAACTCTTGTCTGTGACGAAAGAGATCTCTAAGAGATACCGTGTTGGATTTTACACATACAATCATGCTTTGACTCACTGTAATGGCTGCCAAAGAACTTCGTACGGATTACTAGACAAATGTCCCTTTTGCGGGTCGGTTAAGATGCTGGTTCGCTTCACTCGTTTAGGCACCTGAAGCTCCTTCTGAATGAGTTTATTAACCAGTTTAAAAGAAAGCTTGGTCACTTAGAGTCCTCCACATAACATCCACCTATTATGAGTGAAGTTTACTCATGTCAATTCGTGGGGCTTTCTGTACAGAATTTTATACAATTCTTTCTAAAAAACTAAAATAGAAAATAGTT
>CAZCYX010000109.1:0-6659 GCA_964503065.1 uncultured Candidatus Bathyarchaeia archaeon | reverse complement strand
CATAGAACACTCATCTACCAAGACAGGCCCATCGCTTGTTTTGACAACAAACAATCACATTGCAAAACGTTTCCATTCAAACGAAAGAGTTTATCCAATACTTTATGAACATAATGAATCAAGGGAGAAGGTCTACAACAGATGTCTTGACCAGTTGGTAATGATGTTCAGTACCATGGGCGCAAAAACTTTTTCTGATAAACCGTGTTCAACGGAGTTCAAACAAGGATATTGCCTCAAAAAGAACTTCTTGCCAGAAACTCAAGTAACGGCAAGCTTGCTTTGTCTTGCAAATGAGATTGTTCTTGCACAGACTAGAGGAAAGCTTCCTAAAATATTGGGAAAAGAGGATTATCCCCCTCCAGACACCGAAACATGTTACCTTCTTAATAGACAAATGGCAGAACAAATACTCGCTGAACGGTCGGTTGACATCACACTTGGCACAACGGCAAATGAGATAGAAATGTTTTTGAGAAACGTTCCTTCAATGCTGGAGAAGCCTATTAGGGATTTTCTTAAGCAATTTCCTTCTATGTCTGAGGAGATGAAGAAAGAAAGATATTTTCTTCTTAGAGAAATCGCACTAGATACTTTGCATGAGACCTTTTCTAGAAGTGAAATAACAATGTTTGTTCCTACTGTTAATCCCTCATGTAGTGAACATGTAATTTTAGAGCTTGAGAAGAAAGTAGGAGTCAGACACAAGAAAGAACTGAGATACGTGATTGGCCGAGTTCTTCGCGGAGGAAGGGGAATCTCCATAGATATGAATAAGTTGGACAAACAGATCGTGAATATTGCTCGAGAACTCGCAAATACTCGCATAAGAGAGAACGCTTTCATAACGACGCTCGTTGGGTTGTTTGCGTCTCGGAAACTCTCACCAGTCCTAAAATGTGTGATGGCTCCAGCCTTGTTGTTTGAGGAATTGGACTTCTTAAGGCAACATATTAGTCGCGGCTACTTATCTGAAGGCACAAGGTCATTATGGCACATGAATATTGGAGAATGGTTCAAAACTGTTCAGAGAAAGCTAAGTGACTGTATCCCAGAATTATATGTTGAAACTATGCAGAGAGTTAAACCTTCCTACCTCACGATTGTGTCCGACTTGCCCTTTGAAATAGCTCGATGTGACGATGGCATGGCAATTTGCCAAACATTTCCCACAACTAGAATTCCTATAACTCCTTCAGGAGCACTCTTTCATCATTATAATCATGTATCACAAAGACTTTTTATTGGAACACGTATACAGTCACTGAAAGATGTTTTGGTTGTAAATGCTATATCCAGAGAAGATAGGCTCTATTCAGAATTTGAATTATTTGAATCCACATGCAGAAAGGTAGGTCTAGACATTCAAGTCAAGACAGTTGCGAGTTCAGGTGATTTTGTTGACACTCTCAATTCAACCAATCCAAGGATTCTTGTTTACTATGGGCATGGGACGTACAATGTGATGAAGGATGAGGGAGAGCTCATTTTTCAAGATGATCGTTTATCATATAGATCCTTTGACAGGTTTCTAAAAATTCCTCCAATCATATTCCTTATCGGTTGCGAGACAGCATCGTGCTCCGCTTTTATGGGAGGTATTCCAGCCCACCTTCTTGAAAGAGGAGCATTCGCCATTCTTGCCACCCTCTTCCCCGTTTCTGCTGATCACGCTGGAGCTTTTCTTGGTCGAACCCTTGCTTTTGCAGATGAGGTGATGCACCGTGGCGAGTCTGCAACATTCTCGGACTACGTTTTTCAGGCTCGTAAGGGAGGCTGGCTAAAAGACAACCTAGACGCTCTAGAGAAAAATGGAACCATTTCATTGTCCGAAGAGGTTAAAATAATGAAAGAAGTCTCCGACGACTTGACAGAACGATCACTAAAGAGAAGAAAGGGTTTGCTAATTTCAGAAGCAATTCCAATATTCTCTGAGACTCTCGACTCTTACGGTGCGCTCGAAACATGGAAGCAGATTAGACCCAAAGTAATTCCATATTCTCTGTTCTTCTCGCTATTAGGTAATGCGCATGATGTTTTCATAGGTGGCTAAGAAATGCAGAGTGCGCACCCATAGAGTTGGTGTCATACAAAGTCGCATTCCTAGAGACTTTCTAAAGTTATTAAGCTCAGATAGACATTTTTCCTAAACATATGTGTCAAAAGGCAGATTGTTGTGGTGCCAGAAAGCTTATATATTACCATTTGGTAATTTACCATAGATTAAGTTACCATTCGGTAATCAAAGTGAAGCAAAATGAAACTAAGACTATTACTGGTAAAGGATAACGAAGTCATCTCCGAAATACCACTGTCCTTAGAAGAGTGGCCCAGAGAAAGCCTAGAAGACGAACTAGAATCCTTCGAAAAAGAGTTCGACCAATTCTCCAAACTCTTCCACGCCCTAGCACATCAAAATCGACTAAGAATAATGAAAAGACTGTTTGAAGACGAAAACGTGACTCTAGGCTTCGTAGACCTGATGAAAGACCTTGATTTAAATCCCAAAATCGTCTGGGAGAGCACCAAGAAACTGCGTGAAAGCGGTCTCCTAATGAAGTCTAAAAATGGGAAATATAGCTGTTCAAAGCTTGGACAAGCCGAATTTCTCATGGTCAGCATCGCACTGAGACAGCTGCTTCAGATCTTAGAACGACTAGAAGAACTGTAGGAGGTGAAAAAAACAAATGTCTTACATAGACGAATTCTTCCGCGACACAGACTCTTACTTCAAAAAACTCACAGAAAGAATGTTCAAAGAGATGGGTGAAATCGAGACAGCCATAAGAAGCGGCAAATTGAAAGGCGAATGGGACATCAAACCCATCAAAGAACCCGGCGTTAAAGGATACGTTGCCAAAGGACGCTTCCAACTCGGTGAACCCCTAAGACTTCCAAAGCAAGCCATAGATGAAGTTCGCGAACCCTTAGCAGACGTCTTCGAAGACAAAGACCACGTGAAACTTTACGTAGAGTTGCCTGGCGTTGAAAAAGAGGACATACAACTAAACATCACAAACTCACAAGCAGAGATTAAAGCAAAAAACTTCTACAAGAACATTGACTTACCAACCAGAGACATAGAGTTTGACAAAGCAACTGCAAACTACAAGAACGGTGTACTAGAAGTAACCATACCGAGGACAAAGAAGGCGACGAAGGAAGAGAAGAAAAAAACAATAAAGATTGACTAACGAGCGTGACAAAAATGCAAGGCGAGATCTACAACGTAAATTACAACAAATTCGTGAGCCTAGTCGGCACCGCCCACTTCACAAGACGTAGTCTCTACGACGCTTACGAAGCAGTTAGAAGACTTCAACCCACCGATCTCGCCATTGAATTAGACATGAAACGATTCAGAATTCTAAACAATGCCTGTTCACTATGTCCAAAACGCGGCACATGCACAGCAAAGTGCGAATTCATCGGAGCAACCGAAGCCCTAGGAAACATTGACGCCAACATATGGCTCATAGACATGTCAGAACAAGAAATAAGACAAAGAATACAGCACTTGACAACTCCAACATGGATTTACCTTGTACGCATTCCTTTCGTCAACGAAGAAGATGAAGTCACCCAATTGTGGGAAGAAGGCTACAAAACTGAAGTTCTCAACTCGTACCAAAGAAGACTAGAAAACCTTCGCAGACAAGCACCAACAGTTTGGCATGTCTTGCTTGACGAACGCAATACGTTGATGGCTGTGAGACTGGCGTGGATAGCCACCGAAAGGTTGAGGGAAGAGGAACAGCCTAACATACTTGCCCTTGTTGGAGCAGCTCACGTTGAAGGAATCAAAGAACTACTGAAGCAACCTATCACAATTAAGGAAAATCTTAAAAGGTTCAGCCTAGCTTTCACGCCTCCAACCCTCATAAGAAGGATTAGCGTTAACACAAACTAGTAAACATATTTTATGCTTCTGTAGAGGAAACATTTCAACTCTTCTCTCTACTTAATGAACCGTAATAGTTAAAAAAACAATGACAAGAAGAATGATGAGAGGGATGGATTATGGAGGAAAACCGATTGAACCGAAAAATATTGTTTACATTCGTTTCATTGGTTGTTGTTGCAGTAATTATTTCTACTAGTGTGACATATTCCTTCTTTCCAAGAATAGTTGAAAAAGAAGTTCCCATTGAAGTACCACAAGAGAGTTTTACGAAGAATTTCGATATCAGAGAGAGCCCCTACATTGCACTGCAATTCGGAGATAACAATTTCAAATTCATTGACGGAGATTTTAGTTCTTGCTACTTAGATTGGTACGGATACTGGGATTCAAAAGTAACAATTATAGGAAGTTCAATAACAAATTGCACAATCTACCTCACAAATCTAGACCTAGAACTAGAAAATTGCACTGTTGAAAACTGCAACTTCGAAGGAACATTTAATTCCGCCACATACATATATGGAACCTCCTTTGTTGGAACCACAATCTTTAACATAAGCGTAGTCAATGGAACAGGCAATATAGGCTTAGAAAACGTGATCTTTAACGGCGATGTCTTTCAAGGCGATTAGGTAACTCGCAATTTTTCTTTTAAAAAATCAATGAACAAACGATTAGCTATTATTTCCGCTTTTACTCTCATTAACCGTATCTATGTCAGAGTGGGCTGTCGATAGTTGCATGGAAAAACTATATTTCAAGGGAAAACCTGACAAGCAATAAGTATATATAATGCTAAATACTCGTTGATACTCGATAATGATGAGAATTAACCTCACAATAAAAGCTGACGAGCTGAAACTTGCGCAATTACTGTCGAAGTTTTCGAGGAAGCACAGAATAACTTATACGCTTACGAGACAGAACGGCGAATTTCTTATGGAAGTGAACACGGACAATTTCGGCGAGCTTGTGAGGCGGTTAAATCACCTAAAGGGATGCACTTTTAAGGTTAAGGAGATGCATGGTGGAGGATTGCTAGGGAAATTGAACGTAAATTTGACGAAGACTAACATTGACGCTTTGATGGGCAAAATAACGGTGGCTAAGACTGACATAGACCCTGTTGATGGTGGAGTAATCAAGCTCATAGGTGAACTTTGGTTCTGCCGTCCAGTATACGACAAAGTTATAACAGAAGGCGCAAAAGTGAGGGTTGTGGGGGTAGAAGGAGTTAGTCTCATAGTGGAAGAGGTGAAATGAGAATGTTGGAAATATTAGGAATACTGCTGGGCTCCATACTAGTAATAATAGTTGCAATACTGTACAGCGGGATTAGAAAGGTAAACCAATTCGAGAAAGGAATAATTGAGAGATGGAACGCATACGAAAAAACCGTTGAGCCAGGCTTAAGATTCATCATTCCCTTTGTCCAGAGAATGTTCCGAGTAAACATGAGAGAACAAGTCATAGATGTTCCACCTCAAGAAATCATCACTGAAGACAATGTGGTGGTCACAATTGACGCTGTAATCTACTACCAAGTAGTTGATGCAAAAAGAGCTCTTTATGAAGTAGAAGATTTTGAACTAGCCATTGTTAAGCTAGCTCAAACTACGCTTAGAAACATTGTAGGTGAAATGTCGCTAGATATATGCCTAACATCCAGAGAAAAGATAAACCTGGAACTGAGAAAAGTGCTCGACGAAGCAACTGATAAATGGGGGACAAAAGTTAACCGAATTGAACTTCAGCGAATAGACCCGCCGGCTGACATCCAACAAGCCATGCACAAGCAGAAAACAGCTGAACAAGAAAGAAGACAGATACGTCTATTAGCCACTGGAAGAAAAGAGGCATCTGCTCAGGATAAAGAAGGCACAATCCTTAGAGCCGAAGGAGATAAACAAGCTGCAGTGCTAAAGGCAGAGGGAGAGGCCAAAGCCATTCAACTAGTGGCTAAAGCTCAAGCCGAAGCGATAAAAGTGGTTTCTGAATCTGCAAACAAATATTTTATGGAAAATGCCCAGTTGAACAAGAAACTTGATGTTGTTCGAGACACGTTCTCTCAGCAGACAAAAATTGTGGTCCCATCCTCAGCAGATATCCTAAACGTCATCGGATTGGAAGGTACATCAGTGCTTCCGATAAAGTCTAGTAAAAAAAGTGAAGCTGAAACAAGCGAGTAATAAAAGTGATCATATGATTGACCCCCTTTTTTATATGCCTTTTCTGGTTTTTCTTGGACTTATCGTTATAATCTTGGGTCTTTCGTGGGCTAGAAGAAAGTTTCATCCAAAGCTTATGAGGTATGGTAGAGGGGAATTTGGTGAGTATACGGAAACTGACTTGAGATTGACCTATAAAAGGTTCAAGGAGCTTTATCCTTATTCGAAGATAACATATCAAGAGTACAAAAAGTTACAAGCTCAGAAGGCATTTAAACGTGCTGTGAGTTCGGAGAAAATAAAACGAATGGTGAGATAAAGCGTTGTGTTAGGAACCGCTTAACCTGCGCACTTCATCCACGGCTTTTATTGCAACCTCCATCATATCATCATCTGGCTCTCTCGTTGTCAAGCGTTGAAATGCTAAGCCTGGCATTGTCAAAATTCTCATTATTTTTGAGTCCTTGTATCTGTCGCTGAACTTCAAAAGCTCGTAAGATATGGCTCCAATCACCGGAATCAGGAGCACTCTGTATGTTAGTCTTGCAACGAATCCTAAGTCTGGAATGATCGAGAACAGCAAAATG
>CAZCYX010000108.1:0-6664 GCA_964503065.1 uncultured Candidatus Bathyarchaeia archaeon | reverse complement strand
CGATAATTCACGTAGTCCAATACAGCCGAGGGAAAGACAGTGATAACTAAGGCAAGCAGTATATAATCATCAAAAAGTGGCTCGCTAAAAAGCATTAACACTGCTGTTATTATTATGGCAGTGCCTAGGATACAAGATACAATCCACGCGATCCCTCTCTCCCACTTTTCGATTCTAGGCATGTTCATCGCCTCGGTGAAACAGCGTCCAAGACTATCAGGAATATGATTGATCCAACTGGTATGCCGAGGTAAGTGAGAAGGTACAGCATGAAGTGGGAATTGAATAAACCTGACCAGTTTCCCCCCAGCATTGCCATCACTCCAAGCATCACAACAAGAATAAGCGGCCCAGCAACTAACATGGTTACATAAAATTCAGATAACACCCCAAGGGTATCTGAAAATTTTCGCAAGGCAATTCTATTTAACTTCATGTACTGACGCGAGCGAGCTCTAAGATAATTCGCTAATTTTCCTCCAGAATGAACAGTTGCGATGAAACCTTCAAGTAATTCTTTAAACTTCTCAGAAGGTGATCGTTTGGATGCGGCCTCCAAAGCTGAGATAACGTCGAATCCAAAAAGTTCTACATCTCTTGTTATCACTCTAGCTTCCCTTGAAACCGCCAAAGGAGCATCAACTTGAGCTAATGAACGAAATATTCTGTAAGGCGGTACACCTGCCCTAGCCAATATTTCCATGTAACCAGTTGTGAAGGGAAGGCCGTCCTCTAATGTTCTTTTCAAGTTGTCTCCACGATAAATGGGATAAACATAGAAACCGATTACGGTGAAGGCTCCCACAAGTAAACTTATTCCAACGCCAAAGAGCATTGAAGAATAGAAGGAAAGGCGGAGAATTGAAATTAAAATGAGTGGTACAAGTACTAAAGTAAAAACTGAAGTAAACAAAGTTGTCAAAATACATAAGCCAACATATGCCTTAAAACTGATCATTACACTGGATTTCCGAAGGTTACTGTCAATGTCTCGGAATAAAGGTAAGAATCGATCTGTCTTTTCCCCTATGACTCGATAGGCTAATACTTGAGGTTTTGTCAATCCTAATCGAAAGCTTTCATTCAAATGATAAATACGATTGAGAATGGGCGAGACAAATGGACCTAACACATTTACGATTTGTCGATAGGCTTTTCTAAGACTTTTCCCAAGTGCACTTATTTTCATTTCACTCCCAATCGAGACTTCTTATAAACACGAACTGGATCAAGATAGTATTCTCGGATTACTGTGGCGACATCTGTGTACTTTCGAATGTTGTTTTTCGCCATCCACTCTAACACTACTTTCCTTCTATGAAGTTCCTCTTGTACCTCCCCTTCTTCTAAGCCTAGTGTCTTCATGTTCCTTTCTAAGATGTGACTGTGACCAGAGTAGGAAAAAACGTCATGTTTTGCATCCCAACGATATACTTCATTGGTCAGAAGTTCTTTGGTTCTTGGGTCTAGATCTGTAACTTCTGTTACGGTGAAAGCCCTTCTGGATGGTTTACCTTGAATCTCAGTTCGTAGCTGAACCATTATAGCATCGATCATGGTGAGGAGAGGCTTAGGAATATTCATGGGTTCGGATTCTAATCGGCGAATGGCAGTATCTGCTGATTCGGCGTGAAGCGTGCACATGCCTAGGTGACCCGTAGCCATCGCTTGGAAAAGCGTATATGCCTCTTCTCCACGAACTTCACCCACAATTATGTAATCTGGTCTTTGTCTTACTGCAGTTTTCAAAAGATCAAACAGCGTAATTTCTCCAGTCCCTTTTCCCTGGAGTCCAAATCCTGGTCGCACAACCGAAGGAATCCAATTCTCATGGGGTAGGTTAAGTTCTGCTGTGTCTTCGACGCTTACGATTTTTAGTTCAGGTTTTATAAACATCGACAAACAGTTTAGGGTGGTTGTCTTCCCTGCAGCTACACCTCCTGCTACAAGAATGGATGCTCTGTTCTCAATGGCATACCAGAAGTAAGCAGCCATGTCAGAGGATAAGGTGTTGAAAGATATAAGATCAGGAATTGTTAGTGGGTCTACACGAAATCGGCGGACAGTGAAGGTTGAGCCTCTTCGAGTGACTTCACTTCCGTAAGTTAGTTGAATACGACTTCCATCGGGGAGGGAGGCGTCAAGCATAGGTGTTGCAATAGAAATGTTCTTTCCAGCAAGATATGCGAGTCTCATTATAAAGGAATTTAGTTCGTCTACATCTCCATAGAGGATGTCAGTAGGTATGGATTCATACTCTCTATGCCAAACGTAAATCGGAATGTTAACTCCATCGGCGGATATATCTTCGATTAGATGATCCTTCATAAGGGGATCGATTTTTCCGTAGCCGATGAAGTCTCGCAGAATATAGTATGTGAGTTTATCGATTGATTCCTTTGCAATTTTTATGCGATAGTCCTTTATGATTTCTAGAACTTTTCTTTTGAGATAATCCTTAGCTTTTTCTTTAGTTTCAAGGTCCTTTAGACTGACATCTATTTCTTCCATAAGGAGACCTTTGATTTCGTTGAGTTTCTCCTCTTCTTCTTTTAGAAGAGTTGGCTCAATTGTTTCATATCGTATCTTATGGGTGGTCGGATTTTTCACAACGGCAGCGTAAACATAGGGTTCATGGATAGGATAAACTTCACGAAATATTGAAGGCTTCCTTTCTTCTCGTAAAGACTTAGCTTTCTTTTCTATGGCTTTCACTTATAACCCCTATCACTTACCTAATGAATCCCATTTTTATTCCATATTTGAGACAGGGTATATTATATCAGGAGACTTAATAAATTATATGAATGTTGAATACTAAGATAAAAATTTCTGTAATAGCATGTAGCACGCGATGGGAACATAATACGTGGACTGCAAAAAGCTCTCGGCATTAATTTCCAGAATATTTTAAGCTGCCCAAAACGGTAACTTGCGTCTCATTATTTGAACAAATTCGTTTAGTGCATTTAATTCTTCTGTTGCTAATTGGTCTCGGAATTTTGCTAATAAGATTTTGGCATGATCTTCTGGTACTTTCACATAGAGCGTATCTTTTTCAAAGATGTGTCGTCCTACGATTGGCTTGTCCAACGAAATGGCTACCTGCATTCCAGTTTTCGCTTCAGATGTGGCTTGCCCCTTATCTTGGATTTGCTTGATCTCGCCAATATCTGTGCTGTCCTCCTTAACAAGGGGATATTTGGGTTTTATTGTTCCTGCCAAAACTTCGACTCCTACAATGGCAGGTTTTGCTTTCCGAAAGACGTAACCAGAGAGGATTTTTATTTTGCCTGGCCTAATTAAAACCTCAAGTTCTTTCTGAAGACGAGCTTCCTGTTCACTTTTCATCCATTTTATGTAGTTGTCAATAAGGTGGTAAATGATATTGTGCTGGAAGATTGGAATCTTTCTGTTCTCTGCTTCTTCTTCTGCATCTTGTAGCATCTTTACATTAAAGGCTAGAATGGCTCCATAAAGCGGTTCATGTTCCTTAACCACTGCGGCTTCGGTTATGTCGCGTTTAGAAACATCGCCGACATCTGCTAATCGTATAGGAATATTACTTGACCTTAAGCATTCACTAATTGCCTCAAGAGAACCCAACGTATCGGTTTTTAACACAACCCCCTCCAATTCAGTGGTAATTCTGATCTTTTCCACTTCTTCAGAAACATTCTTAACGTATTTCTCGAGATCAGTTTCTGAAGGGACCACGAATAAGGGTGCGCCCGCTAAGGCATCTTCTAAGTCAGGAGCCGCAATTTTTACTCCGGCTGCAGCCGAAATCACATCAACGGAAGAGAACTTGTCTCGGGGATCCCTGATTTCATCCAGTGGTTTGGGTAGAAGGAGTGCTCGTGCCTTGGTTACAAGGGTTTTCTCTTTTCCTCCGATGACGAGGAGGTCGCCTTTTTGTAGTATTCCATCGTAAATGATGGCGTTAATTGTTACTCCAAGGCCTGTTTCCTCTTTAACCTCCAGTACTGTACCCTTTGCTGGGCCTTCTGTTACTTTTAAACGGGCTTGGAGATACTGTTGGGCCAAGCCTACAAGGACCGCTAAGAGTTCTGGTACGCCTTCTCCTGTCTTGGCGCTGACTGGGACTATAGTTACAGTCTTGGTGAAATCAGTTACCTTGTCAAAGCGGTCAGCTCGAAAACCAAGTCGAGAGAAATTTCCGATAATTGTATAGAGGCGTTCGTCAAGATCCTGACGAATGTATTGATCCTGCTTGTGATAGGATGTCAGAAAGGTTTCGGTTAGGTTAGATTTCCAACCTGGGATTCTATCAATTTTGTTTGCAGCTACGAGAAAAGGAGTTTTTCTTGCTTGTAGGATTTCTATAGATTCATGGGTTTGGGCTTCAAAACCTTTTAGAACGTCGATAACTAGGATTGCTATATCTGCAACTCCACCGCCTCGTTTTCTGAGATTTGCGAAGGCTTCATGTCCTGGTGTATCAATAACAAGTAATCCAGGAATCTGTATTTTTCCTTTCAGTTTTTCTAGTAAGGAACCACAGATTTTTGTTAGAGTTTCTACTGGGAAGTAACTTGCACCGATGTGCTGGGTTATGCCTCCAGCTTCACGTGCTTGGACACTGCTTTTTCTGATTTGATCTAAAAGTAGGGTCTTTCCAGTGTCGATGTGTCCAAGTACGACTACGATGGGTTGTCTTATGGGCATGTGATTTCATTCCAGTTGAGGTGTGGGTTGGTTTGTTCCATGAAGGAGTGATGGTTCTGTGTTATAAACAGTTTTGTTATAGGATGTTAATCGTTATTGTATATGGCTGTTTGTGTGTCTGTCTAGGTCTAGTATAGAGGGGGAAGGAGAGACAGAGACGGGTATAGCCTCGTCTAGAGGGGGGAAGGTAAGTAGTGACTATAAGAGTCTAAGAGTGGAGGAGTGGAGTTCTGTCTCAGTATTGCCTATTTTGTTATACGTTTCTAATGGACCATCGGTTCTTTCAAAGTCTGTGCACGATATATGTGACAAGTTTCTGTCTAAATGAGTATGGAAAGAAATACAAGACGATGCAGATCAAAAGATTGCTTCAAGAATTATGCAGACAACAATTGAGGATATCAAAGAAGAAGCGCGGAAGACCTCGTAAAAGTCAAAATAGTTAAATCTTTGGAGACGAGACTGTCAGGAATTCTTCTGACATTCTTAACATCTCTTCGAAAAGATCTTCATTGGCATAATATAGTTGACCTTTCCGATTCAACGCTTGGGCATTGTAAAGTTCAAGTAGAATTATTGGGAGTTCAACTCTGGACCGATATCTATACTTAGTAAGATATCGATTGAATAGAGATTCTGCTCTTTGATAGATGACCCTTCTAGCTTCTAATGCGGGTCTGTAATAGCAACTGTCCAGATGGACAAGAGTTTCGAACTGTTTTAATTTAAATACCTCTTTCAGCACAGAATAACGCTCTCGAATAACATAGGCTAATGCATGAGTCAAGAACTGTCTGTTTTCTGGCTTTTGTCTTCTCAATTCTGTAAACATATTACCGTATGTATACCCTTCATCTTCCTTACGAACTAAAGCCAAATCCTCAAGTAGCCGTATCCATTGGAAATATCTCTCTGTCTTTTTCAGTTTTTCTATTTCTTCAAGAGTTATAACAGTTGTATTCTCTTCCAGAAAATTTGCCAAGATAGTGCTTATAGGATTGAGAAAAACATGAGCTATACCAGTGTTCGCAAGTTGGAGAGCAGAAGTTTTAACCACAATGTTCTCTGCTCTTTCCTCCCATGTCTTGAGGCGTGTTCTAAGAATGTTTACACATTCACTTCTTGGCGTACAACGGTTCTTTAAAACTTTCATTTCTTCATTCAGGCAAATAATTCCCAGATCTCTTATGAGAAGAGTCCGAACAAATCTTTCCTCTGGTGAATCGTTCCTTATTAATCTCGGATAGTCAGTTCTCACTTTAACTTTCCATAGCTTCTCTTCCTCATCAAAAAAAGCTTCATCCACAGAGAGAAGATTACCATAGTGACTTAGAACATGTCTTCTGGCTTCTTTCGTCACTTGTTGTAGAATACTCATTTTTCTTCACGGCTTTGTTCTTTCTTCTCTGCGTATTCGGGTATGATTCTTTGTACTTTTTCACCTATTTTAACTTTTATAAGAACATTGTCATTCTGATTCCAAGCAGAAATGAACCTTCCCATCTCGATTTGTCTCTTTCCCAATTCAGGGTCATTGTATTGAACTATGAGCAAAGCTTTGTTTAAACCTGTAACTACGATTGAATGAGGATGCGGAATCCTAACCCAAGCAATAACAGGTTTACCATCTGATATTTCCTTTTCTATTTCAATAAAACTACAATTCATCTCAGAGACAAACTCCACTGATGGCAACGCCTTTTGAAGCTTCTCATTAATGTTTTCGACATTTTCAAGCGGAGTCCCCAATTCATCCGTTCCCATAGTTTCAGAGATTTCTTCAACGCTCAAGTTAGGAATGTAATCTTCAGGATTCTGTTTACGGACATAGTCCAAGACCATCTTGATACAAACGGGGGTGCAAGAAAAATCGTCCTCTTGATATTCCAAAGGCACATCTAAATTCAGAGGTAAAGACATGCAGATTGCACCGTCTTTGGTATCAAAGGATAGTCTAATTTTATTTCAAACGCAT
>CAZCYX010000107.1:0-6841 GCA_964503065.1 uncultured Candidatus Bathyarchaeia archaeon | reverse complement strand
AAACAAGGACCCCTAAGGGTTTTCCTTTGGGAAATCGCCACATTCCACCATCTGGCTTTTCGCCTGTATCGATCAGCCAATAAGTATAGTCTTTGTTCTCGTCCCCGCTTATCTTCCAATGAACAGGTTTCCGTAAAACTTCTTAGCCTTTCCCAGATCCCTAACTCGTATTTCAACCCAATTAAATCTATTTGTCACCTCTTCTCCTGTGCAAAACAGAAAATCCTATAATCGGCACATAAATTTGGTGGGCACAAGAAGATATGAAAAACTAGAACGGACCCAACGATAGATAGCTCTGTATACTGGTTATCTTTTATTATGAAGACTCAGTAGGGTTCTGTAGAGTTAGGAAGCCTACTAAATGAATTTTGCTCTTACATTTATTACATTGAAGTATTAATTCTTCTAAGGTTTCGTTCTTGGTTTTTGTCTCTATGAGACTGTAGACGGTCTCGGTTTCATCGTCTGGAGATATAATAACCCCACAGTTGGGGCATGGAAAGTCTCCGGCTCCTTCAATTTTACTTATGTCGATCTTAAAGATTGGGCTTTGTTTCATTTGGCTTTCCTCTTTTGAGGTATAAATTTTCTTGAAGGTTTGGAATAAATAACGTTTATGAATAACTACTCTATCTCTTTGCTTTTGACTTTTATTAAACATTGTTTGTTTATGTAGAAAAAAGTCTTAAGCCAGAGATTAAGATTATTTGAGAGGTCAGTGGCGCTGAAGGGCAGGAAAAGTGAAGGTTATGGAAAAAGAGGATATAATGAAGAAGGTGAAAACTGACAAAATCGAGTTTATTGATTTAATGTTCTCTGATTTGTCTGGACGCCTAAAGAGTGTGACTACTTCACCGAGAGAACTGGAGGATTGCTTGGACAATGGGAAATGGTTTGATGGTTCTTCAATAGAGGGTTTTACAAGGATACATGAGAGTGACATGCTCTTAATTCCAGATCTCTCAACATATCTTTTTCTTCTGTGGCCACGCGGCGAAAAGAATGTTGCTAGAATGATCTGTGAGGTTCATGAACCAGATAAGACTCCTTTTGCTGGTGATCCCCGTTACGTTCTCCAAA
Organism: uncultured Candidatus Bathyarchaeia archaeon; assembly: GCA_964503065.1. Taxonomy (GTDB): domain Archaea; phylum Thermoproteota; class Bathyarchaeia; order Bathyarchaeales; family Bathyarchaeaceae; genus JAOUKN01. Next base: position 5,758 of record CAZCYX010000107.1, on the reverse strand, counting down.
GAGTTCAAGAGAAGGCAAAAGAGAAAGGATACTTCTACTATGTTGGACCGGAAATTGAGTTCTTTCTATTTAGATCGAAGGAAAGCAGGACCTATCATGATACTGCTGGATATTTTGATTTCTCTCCTCGAGACCTAGCGACTGACATACGAGCTGTTATGATGTCTACCTTAGAAAACCTTGGGATAAATGTGGAGATGACCCATCATGAATGTGCGCCCAGCCAACATGAAATTGACATAGAATATGGAGAGGCGTTAAAGAGCGCCGACAAGGTCATGACGCTTAAGCAAGCCATCAAAACTGTTGCCAACAATAGCGGTTTATATGCGACTTTCATGCCGAAGCCCGTTTTAGGCGTTAACGGAAGTGGAATGCATACTCACCAGTCGCTTTTTGGTGAGAACGGAGAGAACCTTTTCTATGACGGGGAAGATAAATACAAACTCTCTTCTATAGCCTACCATTTCATGGGTGGTCAACTTGAGTATATTAGAGAGATTGCAGCCATCTTGTGTCCTACTGTTAACAGTTATAAACGGTTGGTACGTGGATATGAGGCGCCGGTTTACATATGTTGGGCTCAAAGGAATCGGTCTGCGTTGATTAGGGTTCCAAGATATAGTGTAGGTCGGGAGAAGTCCACTAGACTTGAGTTAAGGTGCCCTGACCCAAGTTGCAACCCCTACTTAGCCTTTGCTGTGATGTTGGCGGCAGGTCTTAAGGGAATTGAAGAAAAGATTGAGCCTTCGGCTCCTGTTGAAGAGGATGTTTACGGATTTGACGATAGCAAACTTGCAAAGTTTTACATAAAGACTCTGCCTGCTGACTTGGGAGAGGCGATAGATGAGTTTAGGAAGAGTAAGTTGATGAAGGAAGCTTTGGGAGGGCATGTGTTCGACAAGTATGTGGAGGCGAAAACGACTGAATGGAATGAATTTCAGAGGAGTGTCACTAACTGGGAACTTGATAAGTACAAGGACCTGTGAATCTGTATATCTGTAAATCGTAAGATTTAAGACATTCCGCTACAACAAAACTACTGAGAATATTATGAGTCTCGGAAAATTCGTTCTTGCATTGCTCTATTTTTACGGAATTCTTAGCGTTACATTACTCGCCACTCTCAGTTTGGACATCTATATCTCAGTTCAGTTTATTTATGCGGGTTCTATTTCTTTGGCTTTGATTATTGGGCTGTATGCGGTTAGTTTGTTGATCATGTATTTTGGTGTCTCATTGTTTACTCTCTTTGACAGAGCCTACTCTTCTAAGATTGTTAGGAAAAACGTCTTTCATTCCATGCTTTACATTGTTGGGATAATTTGCATCTTGTATTTGCAGGCATATACGCAACATTCGTTCACTCAAAATACGCTCGCACTCACAACATTGCCAATTGAAGACAACCTAAGCATGATGTGGCAGATGGCAATTGCACGTATAATCTTATTTGCCCTCGGAAGCCCCTTCATAACCTATTTCACGTGCACAATTCCCACAAGATACCAAAAACAGCTCTGGCATCGCAACATAAATAACTAGTTTTATCTATTCTTGGCTAGACTTAAAGTTAGCATACATGTTTGCATATTGTAGGAGAATAGTAAGATGTCGTTTAAGAAAAGACTGTTCATGCTCCCTGGTCCCAGTGAGCCCTATCCAGAAATCTTAGAAAAGCTTCAGAGTCGAGTTCTTCCACACTATGGACCCGACTGGGAGAAGGCGTTCAGAAAAGTTTGCGAAGATTTGAAGAAGATTTTCCAAACAAAAGGAGAGATTGTCTTATATCCAGGCTCAGGTGAGGCAGCAACCCACATGGCAGTCGCGAACATGATTAAGCCTGGAGACAAAGTGATAATTCTCACAAACGGGTGCTTCGGAGAATACATCAGAATGGCTGTGGAGGCCTTCGAAGGAAAACCCATTATTATGAGGGAAGGTTTCGGAAAGGCTATAGACCCAGAAAAGGTGAAGAAGATTGCAGTCAAGGAGAAAGATGCGAAGGCAATTTTCGTGGTACATGTCGAGACTTCGTCTGGAGTGGAAAATCCAATTAGAGAAATCAGTGAAATTGCTGAGGAGACGGGTAAAACTTGTATAGTCGATGCCATTGCTTCGCTGGGAGGCTGTGAGTTGAGTATGGACGACTGGAATATAGATGTCTGCGTAGGCTACGCGAGTAAAGCCCTCGGGTCTATACACGTCCTCTCCCCGATAGCTATGAGCAAGGAAATTTGGGAGAGCATCGAAGAGAAACCGCAATACATGAACCCGTACTTCATAGACTTCTCCGCTTGGAAGTACATGAGGTGGGGCGGTACTCATCCAGTCACTATGCCTACCACGAACATCTTAGCATTCGGTGAAGCTGTGAAGATAGCGTTGAGGGAGGGCTTACAGAACCGGTTCAAGAGACATTATGTCGCTGGGAAGGCTGTGAGGGAGGGAGTCAGAGCTATGGGCTTAAACGTCCTACCTCAAGAGAAGGATGCGGCTGGAACGGTCACAGCCGTGAAAGTTCCCGTGGGCAAAGAGGACCAGATAAGGAGACTGATGATGGAGAAGTTTAACATAATGATAGGGGGGAGCCTCGGAGGCTTGGTGAAAGGTGTAGAAACTTACGGTAAAGGAGAGCTGATAAGGATAGGGCACATGGGGCTTATAGCTTCACCAGAATACATAGTCCCAACCTTGGCAGCTCTAGAGCAAGTCTTACTGGAAATAGGGTTCGATGTGAAAGGCTCGGGAGTAGAAGCAGCCCTTGAAGTGTTCAAGCAACAACCAAAAGAGTGGATAAACGGACTCATGACAAGATTCATGGCAAGAGAGCTCATAGAATAATTCTAAACTTGCACTGCTTATCTCCTTTCACGATGGATTCTTCCATGACGACTTCAACTGAGCGCCCTAAGGCACCCTCGAACAATGCCTTCGCCCATCCTCTAGAGCAGTTGCAGTATGTAGCTGACAACTGTCCCGGAGGAATCTTATTGACAAATGAACAGTAACATTTTGGGTAGATGATATAGACGTTGTTCCCCTCGCTACGTAGGTTCTTGTAGACTTTCCCAAACTTGTCAATAAAGTCGTCCATGTCCTTCGATTTCTTGTAGATATTTTTAGCTTTTTGGATAAAACTTTGAGATTGACATTGTCGTCCACATTGTTCTAACACTTTATTTCGTGTTTCCTCATTAACATGCTCATCCAACCCTGATATCAAACTGGTAATCCATCTCTCCATACGTTTACTCATTTAACTCACCTTCGATCATTCGGAATGGCAACAGTGCCAGTGGCTTATTTAGTTTTTGTGCACGTGAGATGCAGCGCATACTTTAATAGAACGCTAGCAAAAATTAGTGACTGGTTTGGTTGATTATTTATGACTAAGGATGAGATGATTTGGGATATATCACAACTTGTTGAAAGCACCGACCCCACCTCGATTCAAAAGAAACTGGAGTCTATGGTGGCTGAAGCAGAAAAAGTCCGGAATAAATATCATGGCAAGATTGGAGGCCTTAATGCAAAAAGTCTCTTGGAACTTCTGGAAATGAAAGACGCTTATACTCTCAAGTTTGAAGGCGTTGTCAAGTACTGCCTTTTGATGTACTTCGCCGATTCGACTGATGACGTCGCTAAACAGCTTAACGATGCTGCACGCCGAGCATATATGAAAGTTGGCCAGGCATTGGCCTTCATAGATATCGAGTTGGGTAAGCTACTTGCTAAGAATCCATCGTTGGTCACAGACCCGGTGCTGGCAGAGTATAAACACTATCTTGAAAGAATATTGAGAAAAGTGCCACACATGCTCTCAGAGACAGAGGAACGCTTGATAATTATGAAAGACAAGAACGGAATTAGCGCATGGGAGATGCTTCAGAGTGATTGGCTCTCTACTAGAACCTTTGACATAGAAATTGAGGGCAAGATAAAGACTCTTCCCTATGGCGAAATAATCGGCTTTTATCAGAGTCCAGATCGTGATCTGCGGAAACGAGCAAATCAGATAGTTTATGAGAATTTGGGGAAGGATGAGATCATCTGGGCAAGCGCTATCCGCTCAGTATGCGAAGACCATATGCAAATGTGCAAACTGAGAAAATATCCAACTCCAATGACCCAGAGCTTAATTGCCAATGATGTTGATCAACAGACGATTGACAGCCTCATGGAGACCATTGAAAAGAATGTGGGTTTATATCAGAGGTATCTTAGACTAAAGGCTAAGCTGATGGGTCTGGACAAGTTAGGTAACTACGATGTGGTTGCTCCCTTGCCTAATGCTCCCGAAATGGAGTATGCTTGGAGAGAATCCCGGAAGGAAATTGTGGACGCCTACATGGGATTTGACGAGGAAATAGGGAGTTGGGTTGATGAGATGTTTGAGAAGCGGCATATTGACGGTGAGGTACGAAAAGGAAAAACATCAGGGGCTTTTTGTTCTTCATGGCTAGCTGGAAAGAGCGCTTACATCTTGCAGAGCTTTAACAAGAAGATGGGTGATGTCTACACTCAAGCGCATGAGCTTGGTCATGCTGTTCATGCGTATCTTGGTTCAAGGGCGCAGAAGCCGAGCAACTATGAGATAGGTAGTTGCATTGCTGAAACTGGAAGTATATTTGGAGAACTCCTCTTGACCGAACGATTACTTTCTAAAGCCAAGACAAAGGAGGAAAAACAGGCGATCCTTGCCAATGTACTGGACGAGTTTGGTATGTCGGCTTTCCAAGTCTCTGCCAGGGTTTTCTTTGAACAGAGCATGTATCACGTCATAGAGCGGGGCGAGTTCTTAGATGGAAAAACTGTTGCTAAATTGTGGGTTGCAGCTCGGGATAAGATTTACGGTGATTCTGTTGATTGGCTGGATGTGATGAAGTGGGAATGGACGATGAAGCTACATTATTACATCGCAAATTATCGCTTCTACAACTATCCCTATGTGTATGCCCAGTTGTTTGTGTTCGCTCTATATAGGCTTTACAAGGAACAAGGTGAGAGATTTGTTCCTAAGCTGAAGAAGCTTTTGGCTGCGGGTTCCAGTAAGTCTCCCCGCGAACTCGCTGCCGAATTGGGCTTTGATATCACTGATGAGAGATTTTGGGAGAAAGGTATGAAGCAGGCTGAGGAATTCATTGATATGCTGGAAGAAAACCTCTAGCACCACAATTCCTTTTTTTGTCAAAGGGTTTTATGCTGTTTTATCGGGCTCTTGCTCTTACTCGTGGTTCAAGTAATGTCCATAACCACTCAACAAATTCTCTAAGGTTCTTTGTTTGAATAAGTACGTCGCCGGGTCCTGTGATCTCTGTAACTAATCCTTCTCCTCCTAACAGAGTTTCTTTCAGTCCCCCGAATTTTTTGACTTTATAGTCGCAAGAGTCGCTGAAGGCTACAAGGTGAAAGTTATCAACAATCAAAGTCTCACCAGGCTTCAATGTGTGTTTGTCTATGGCACCGAAAGTGTTTATGAACAATGTCCCATCGCCAGTGACTTTTATCATGAATAGTCCCTGTCCAAAAATGCCTTTTGTGAAGCCTTGCCATTGAACGTCCAAATCCACGTTTTGCGTGGAAGCAATGTAGGCGGATTTTTGCACTATGTATCCATGGTTTGGTTTAATTTCTAGAGTGTCAATGTCGCCAACTGGGGCAGAGACGAAGGCAACTTCACCAAGGTTTTGTTCTGTTTTGTCTCTGCAGTCCTCAAAGACGAGCTAATAACCCCCGTTGGATTTACTACGGCCGG
>CAZCYX010000106.1:0-6926 GCA_964503065.1 uncultured Candidatus Bathyarchaeia archaeon | reverse complement strand
CTGCGGTATAGAAGTAAATTTTCTTAATTACATCTATAACCTCGGGCTAAATACAGCAAGAAACAGTCACATCCATAAGAATCTGCTAGAGCTGGTTGAGGCCTACCATGAGATTGTCGATGTTCAAGAGGGCCTAGAAAATTGTCTAAAGGGTGGTAACCATCAGAAAAGATGTACGTATGGCATATGATGAGCTATTTGAGATTTTATATAGAGAATTCAATAATAGCGGCAAGGCTTATGAGCACTTGCTTGAATTTTTGGCAGTAGATAATTGTCCTCCAATTATGAATGATATAGAAGGCAGGCTTGAATGGTTTTTCTCAAACATGGGCCTAGCTGAAAAGCTTGTTAAAGCTTATAAGCTGCCTTTGATTAAGGAAGATAGATATGACTACTTAGGAGATATCTATGTTGAAAATGTGATTGGCCCAAAAGAAGCGGGAAGAAAAGGCTTGTATCTTACGCCGCAGCCGGTTGTGGATTTTATGTGCCGCTCTATTCTCAATGAAAAGAATAATGAAAAAATCAATATTTTAGACCCTTGCGTTGGCAGCGGAAGATTCCTATTAACTGCCAATAAATATGCTCCTATTGCAAGATTGTTTGGAGTTGATATTGACCTAAATATGATAAGGACAGCTTTCACTAATGCTGCTATACACAGCATAAGCATGTATTTGCTGCACGCTGATTCATTGCTTCATGAGACAGATATTTCATTGCCTGAAGGCAGGCATAATTGGCAGTTTGCTAACAGATGGCATTCACATATAGGTAAGCTTAAACCGATGAATTCTGAAGCAAAAGAGCATGGTGTAATTCAATATGAGTTGTTTAATCTAAAATGACTAATGAACACTATTTGAAAGTATTGAAGAGGTTTAAGCATCAAGGTGCTCTGCCTTACATAGCTCTAAGCGGAAAATGGCTAGAGGAAGCAGGTTTTGGCATAGATATGCCTATCAAGGTAAATGTAGATTACGGGAAAGTGACTATTACTCATCAGGATAAGCTAGATGCACCTGAGCAAAAAGCAAATAACCTTGAGGGCATTGTTCAAGAAACCCTTCCATTTTTTCCAAAAGAGCATTCTTTTTATGATAGAGATTATCGCGGTTATAGGGTCTGGTTAAGGTTAGAGAGGGAAAGTAATTGCGAGCCTGTCAAATTACAATCACCTGATGATGTTTACAGATTTCTTAAACCTCTAGAAAATGAGTCAAGAGAGGTCATGCTGTCTTTAATGCTAGATGCTAAAAATAAGGTTAATGGTGTCTATGAAGTTAGTAAAGGAGGGCTTGAATCAACATTAGTGTCTCCTTCAGAAATATTGAAATCAGCTTTGCTCGCAAATAGCAATTCAATTATCTTGGCTTACAATCATCCAAGCGGAAGCTCTGAGCCCAGCAAAGAGGATATAAATACAACAAAAGACATTGTTCTGGCCTCGAAACTAATGCGAATAAATATCCTTGACCATATTATTATAGGCTATAACAATTACTCCAGCTTAAAAGACTTAGGTCATCTTTAAAATGCCAAAAATCAATTTAGCTAATGAACTGTCAAATCTATATAGCAAGATTAATAATATCAAAGACCTTTTAATAAAAAATGCTGAGATGCTTAAAGAAAGCCTCAGCATAGGAAGAGAGCATCAATTTCTTATTAATCATGGTATTGAGGGCTATAAAAGAAAGATATCAAATGGGTTCAAAGCTAGAGAAAAGATATTAATTAAGGAGAAGCTACTTGAGACAGTAAGAAAAGATACTTCATTAAGGCATCCTCACATAAAGATAATGAATTTTCTTATTGAGCAATATGACTATGTGCAAGGCAAATTTAGAGAAGTCCATTTTTCAAAAATTGTAAAAGAATGCAGGCTGGGTAAGAATAGAGCAGGGGAGTATCTTGAATTTTTACTAGAAAAGGGGTTTTTGGAAAGTAGGACAGATGGGTATAGGAGGTTTTATTGGGTTGGGGGTGATTGTATTGATAATTGCTTATATTAATTGTTATTATTTCGAAGCTCTACGTCTAACTTTGATGCAAAATCAAAATTCCCTTCCCTGAGAAAGTGAAAGAACTTGTCATAATCAATAGGTGATAGGAAATGGAAATTATATTCTTGTTCATCTTGTAAGTCGTTGAGTATTTGAAAGTGCTGTTCTGCAGCTTTGAATTTTCCCTTATTCTCATCAGAAGGCTCTTGTAACTCTTCATCGCCTTTTATCTCGACAACAAGAGTGTGGTTGCCCGCCTTAATGAAGAAGTCAGGATTAAAAAACCCTCTCTTAACGTGCTCACCCTTCCTCCATGAATATTCTATTGGGTAGAAATCTTGGTCAGTAGATTTGATCCATGCGTCAATACTAGTTGCGTTCTCTGGTTTAACTAAATGGCGAAGGAATTCTCTTTCTGGTTTATGGTCGGCAATGGCTACATTTAGAGGGACTTTGAAATGGAAAGTATTGTCAACCTTTTGGAAAGCTGTGCGCGGAAGAGATTCGTCATTTATGATGTCTTTGAGGATAATTTGAGTTTCGTCATCGCTTAGGTTAATAGAGTCATCGTCCATGAAAATCGTTGTTTCGCCGCGCCTTATTGAATTGAGGCCGACGCTGTTACGTCTGCGATCTGTAGTATTAATCTTTATTATGGCACTCGGCTTCATACGATATCGTACTGTGTGATGGGATTTCCTATGGACAACACCGAATGCCTTCTGCAGACGCTGTCGGTTTTCTTCACTAACTAATTTTTTGGTTTCTCCAACTCTCTTCAATGATTCCTTGATTAATTTTTTTAACCATTCGAAGGTATATTTATCTGCGTAATTTGTTCCTTCCTCTGTGTCTATGGCCATAAGCTTTGCACTAATATGCTCGGCCACTTCATCGATAGTGTACATTCTATAGCGTACCAATGTTTTCTTGGTTCTTCGTTCACCTGTACTGACACGGGCATATATTGTTTCCCGTTCAAGGCGGTCTACTTGCGATTCAAGCTTTATCCATCCCTTGGAGAAATCGTATTCTCCTGAATGTGGAAATTCTTCAATATCTTGAGTCTTGCTATAATCAATATGATGTAAAGTGAAATGGTAGTCTGCGGGTTTGGACACAGGGCCAGAATAAACCCTTCTTTCAATCTCCATTACTTCGTCTACAAGATGTTTGATTCTGTTTGACCAGGCATCATGGTTAAAGACGGTGACAATAGGACGCTCACCACGATACGCATTAGGAATACGCAATCCTCGCCCCAATACTTGAGCTATGAGCAGCTTACTGTTAAATGCCTTTTCTTCATGTGGAACAATTTGGAAGACATTCTGAACATCCCATCCTTCAGTCAGCATACTTACAGAAGTAATCCATTCAATAATACTGTCTTTCCTATCAACATCTTCAAGCATTCGTATGTTTGCCTGGTGTTCTCTAGCAGAAGTTACAATCAATACTTTCTTAGCTGCATCCTCAGCAGAAAGATTTTCTTGACTTGATAGAAACTCAATAAGATCATTTGTAAGTCTTTTACATGCAGCAATATCTTTAGTGATAAGGATAGTCAAAGGTTTAACTTTTTTATATAGATGCTTCTTATTTTGAAAATGATTATCATAAATTTTTTGGAATTTTTCATCTTGGGAGATTGAAATGTCATGATCAACATAATCAATTATTTTTGCATAACCTTGCTCTATTGCTTGGCTCAGTGAGTACCTGCAGATTACATCAGAAAAATAATCATTCCCAATGTAGCAAGTCCCGGAGAAACCAGCAATATAATGAAAACCGAATTCGGGTGCCAAGAGAAACTCTTTCCAACGCTTCAAATCTTTGCCAGTCGGACTATAAATGTGGTGAGCTTCGTCATTGAGTATAAGAGTACGGTCGCCCTTCCCAGCTAAGCTGTCCCGAATGGAGGATTTGACATGCTGAAGCGTTGCATGGAAGTTTTCAATGCAGATGGATCCATCAATTATTGATTCGGTACCGTTGATGATGTGAGGATTGAGTACTCGTGAGTCTGGAGGCATGAGATCCTTGAGTGTCGCATCGCTCGAAAGCTGCTGGAACTTTTTTGTCAATCCATTTTCGATGGTACGGGAAGGGCAAAGAACGAGAACCCTATCAATGACGCCATGAGCCAACATGATGCGGGATATTCCATACATGACGTAGCTTTTACCCGTTGCTGTTGCCAGGTCAATTGAACATGAAAGCTGATCGGGGAGCTGTAAGTGGTCCTCCATTTTACGAAAAGTTCCATATCTGTCTTGGAGCACATTATTAGAGTAAAAGTTTTCCTCTGCCATCTGCCGAAGGCTATTGTAACGCCCACCTAAAAAATAGCGTAGTGTTGTACGAATAGCTTCTTTTTGGTAATCTCTCATACCACACAGAGCATCAATGAAAGGTTCAAAAACATTAATATTGAACAGAGCCGGGTCTACGTTAGTGCTTGCCTTCAGTACAAGATCTTCGTTGCGGAATCTCAATTGCTCAGGCATTACTTGACCTTAGTTCGTTTTTTGTCTTTCTTATAAATCTTTGAATTCATGCTCCTGAAATCCGCAGGGGTTTTGATTTCAGTGTATTCGTTACCGTAAATGTCTACATAAACCAACATGACATAGTTTTTCAATAAATCAAAAGGCATGCGCACTTCCCACTTATTTGATTCGATCTCCTTCGCGTAAAATGTAGCATCCATTTCAAAAGGAGGTGGTGGTTCTTTGCCTTTTCTATTTGGGTTATAAGGATAGTCATAATCAACAAGTACCATTGAAAGGGTTTCCCTATTCTTTTTCTGACTTGCTCCTTTGGCCATTGCTACGCTTTTGAAGGTCTTGATTTTCACCACTGCATTTTTGAATAATTGCCCACTTGCCTGATGGATGTAATAGTCGCATTCCACCTTGGGCTGCCGGATAAAGTCAAAGCCAACAGCTTCAACTGTTTCATTTATCTGAAATTCATCAACAGGTTGAGTGATTGCCTCGAAGTCTCTTGTATGCAGTTCATTTATTATAGAATAGGGAATTCGAAGAATATAATAGCGTGTCCGGCCTTTATCGACATAGTCTTCTAGGAATGCTACACTTGCAGCTGGAGCGATAATGAAAAAGTGAGATCCTAATTTAGAGCCAATCTGAGATTGCAGGTCATCAATGAACCCATAATCTAATACTACTCCATCTCCAAGAGTATGATTGAATACCAATACATCGTCCCCACCACGGTATCCGTCAAGGTGGATACCACGAACCTTGTGAGGCTCATCTCGGCACTGAAAAAGATTAAGGGCAAAGAAACGCCAGTCTTCCCATGGTAGTTGTTTAAGCTGTGAGAAATCATATAAACCTGCATTGTAAAGCGTGAAAGGTTTGGGTCTAAGAACTTTTCCCTTATTCCCTATATCTCTTTTAAGATTGAGCATGCGTTTTTGAATGGTGTAGATTGCAAGTTTACTGCAGTCGATTCCTATCCATCGGCAGCTCAGCTTTTCTGCCACAGCCATAGTTGTCCCAGAACCTACGAAAGCATCCAGCACTATGTCACCGCTACTCGTAGACGCCTTAATTATCCTTTGTAATAATGCTTCTGGTTTTTGTGTCGGGTATCCAACACGTTCAACAGCTTGAGAATTTATTGCGTTGATATCAACCCAAATATCTTGCAATGAACTTCCCTTTTTATCTTTGAGATATTGTTTAAGGCGGGGAGTCCCCTTTTTAGTATAATATAAAAGGCCTTGTTCATCGTAGTATTGCATGGTTTCTATAGGACACCGCCAATATCCTTTAATACCTTTCCATTCATATTCATATCCTCGACCTTTTAGACCTTTAGCCGTCAAATCACGGTCAAGGAATCGACCATTACTATCTTTGTGCTTATAGTATTTTTTTATATATTCCTCAGAATATTCCATGAACTGTTTATTGTAGATTATATCCTTTGACCTTCCATAATGCAGGATTATGTCATGAGCATTGCCAAGAGTTTTTGAATCGCTGTGAGCAGAGGTCCTTTTCCAAATGATTTGATTGACGAATTGTGTTTCGCCAAGAATCTCGTCTAAAACAACCTTGATATAATGGCCTTTTCGATAATCTAGATGAACGTAGATGCTCCCGTCGGAGGCAAGCAGTGCTTTAATCAAAATCAATCTTTTTCTTAAAAACTCAATGAACTTTGCACCAGCAATCTTATCTTGGTATGCTCTTTCCTCCTGCGCGCCCTGGAATTCACGCTTGGTTGCAAACGGTGGATCTATATAAACCAGTTTTACTCCTTTGGATCCATCTGTATTGATCAGCCTACCTTCATCCTTCATTTTGAGCAAAGTCTTCATTGCCTGTAGATTATCGCCAAAGATAAGCATGTTGTGCCATTTAGAGCCGTCACTGCCGAATGTTCGTATAGGTTGAAGGGGTACGGCCATTGTTTCAGCTAGGATATCTTCCTCACGCTCCTTCTCTGCAAAGACCAACTCATATTCCTGCCGTTCAGGAGGGAAAAGGAGATGTTTGTAATCTAGGGGGAGTTTTTCTCCTTTTTCCAGGAGCTCGATTAGTTGCTCTCGTTGTTTTTCAGTAAGATTTGACATGGCTTAAGTATTTAAAAAAATTGACAAATTTTTTAGTCTAACTAGAAACCTGGTTTCAGCTGATCTAACCTACCCCCCAAATCGGCCTTTTGTCAAGAAGGTAACAAACCAATTAAATTCAATTTAATTATAACAAAATATACTTAATTTTAAAAGGCTTTTATTTAAAAGTATACGCATTATTTGGATATGAAGAAAAAGGATATAGCCTGTGCAGGGGATTAAAGGGGATTTTTTATTAGTATATATCAGATCGGAAGAGCACACGTCTGAACCAGTCACATCACGATCTCGTATGCCGT
>CAZCYX010000105.1:0-6946 GCA_964503065.1 uncultured Candidatus Bathyarchaeia archaeon | reverse complement strand
TTGGAACCTAAGAGGCAAAACTGTGGTCGCTTCTTTTCAGTGAAACCATTCTGATATTTTCATGTCTCTTTTAGGCTCAAAATCAATGTCCATAGGTTCTAAAGTTTGCTCTAACGCTGTTCTTAAGTTTCTGACATAGTCTTCAACATTTATTTCCGCCACATTTTTCACATGACTACTAGGTTTTACGGTGAATTTCTTTCCTTTGTAATTGAAGGGGTTGACTTTAATGAAGGAAACCGTGTCTCGCCTGTTCACTTCAACGCCTGAATCCATGAGTTGGATGGCGCATTGGTAGGGCTGATGCAGAGCCTCTTCCATTAAGAGTTTTTCTTTTGGATCAAAATACAGTTCAACTGAATACTCTAAATCTTCAAGTGGAATCTTCTTCTGCCTTAAATCCGTCACTGCCTTTTGGACGATCTTCATAATCCTCTTTTTTGCCTTCTCGTACTCCTCCATGTCGTTAATGTGGCTCAACTCTTTTACACAGTCTTGGAACACTTTTTGGAAAAACTTCGGGGAGTTCGATTTGATGACTGTGAGCCCTTTGATGTCAGGTGTGCCGTCTTTGAGGATGCCGAAGTACGCTTTCTTCGCCGCGGGCAAGACGCATAGTGGATATCGCTTATCAACAGCTAGATCTAATCGAAGTTTCTCTTTCACGGTTTCAATTAACCATTTCACTTCTTCTTCGGAAGGATTGTCGAGAAAGAGGGAGTCTGTGTCTCCGTAAGTAGGGTGCAAACCGTGTTCCTCAGCCATGTTCCAAGAAGTTTGGAGAACATACCGTCCATAGCCTGTTATTGATTCAGCTAATGGTGTGGATGCAAGTCCATGGATTCTAACGGTGACGCCGTAACTTGAAACCGTCAATAGTTTCAGTAGTTTGGATAACACCTCTGCTAAGTGTCTTTCCTCTTCTGGAAGAGAAGCATCCTTTGAAAGCGGTTTAAACCAATGGATTCGTAAATCCTTTAAGGCTCCTGTTAAGATGGAATAAAATCCCCGTCTCTTAGTGCAGACGTGATGATTTATTCCAGAAACAGTGTTCTTTTGGCACTCTTCGTGTTCGCAGTCAACTGTTTCATAAGACAGATTGTAACTGTCGATGACGCTTGGATAGAGGCTTTCGAAGTCGGTTACAATAGTGTTGAAGTAGACTCCACTTTTCGGTGCAATCGTTAAGGCGCCCTCAACCGATTTTTTCAAGACTCTACCTCGTCTCAACTCTTTTGACGTTGGAATCAAGATATTATTTTTCCGAAGGTACGTGTAGATTATGGATTTTATCCAGTCGCTTACGTGCCGGCTAGAATAGGCTTCAGAAATGGGTATATTTGCTATTCTGGACAACATGAAAACAATGTACTGTCTTTTAGGATCAAGTCTCTCCCTTATACCCAATTTTTCCAGTTTAATCTGCGGTTTTGGTTGATAGCACAAATTAAACCAATACTCGAGTATTTCGTATTTTAAGGGGTCAGTTCTCTTCACTTTAGCAAAAATTGTCTCGAATTTCTTTCTAGTCTGTCTTGGAACGTCTGAAATTGATGTGAAATTACTTCCTTTCAAGGCATATTGAGAGCCAAAAACCAAGTTATGGTCATAAACGTATCCGCGAGAAAACTCTATCTCATTCTCCCACACATTTTCAAATAATTTGCTGAAACGTTCAACATTTTCTGGGTTCTTTATTGTAACTTTAGCCAAGGTCTTCGTTTTATTGCTGAATAAGTCATGTTTTTGGACTGTTGAGGTTTTTCCAACAATTCTATTAACTGTGTATTTGTCTTTTTCACTAAGAGGATATGGTACCAAGAAGTAAGGTTCATATTCACTGTCCTTAACCTCTTTTATTCTTTCTCCAGAAGCATCACAAAACTTTAGGACTACCGCACCGCCAATAGTCTTTGCGTCTAGCAAGTACCAAGCATCCAACGAGTGTTCCTTCTTTATCTTCAAAATAAACGAGTGGATTCTACAAAATAACGGTTTTCCAGAGGTTCATCTTGAGGAGATTTGTCTTTCTATCTCGACTATTTCTTTGGGAAGAGGCTGTCTGGGATAATTGTAGAGAGGCCCACCAGGGCGTTCGTTATAATAAGGACGATTACAGTTGGGGCATCCAGAAGTAACAAAGGGACTACCATCATGTATCACATTCCACAACTGTTTGGTTGAAACTCCAAAATCAATAATGCTTCCCTCTTCATCAAAACTCATGTTTTCACATCGCACTAATCCTTTAGTTACGAAATAGTGGGCAAGTTGAAGTCTTCTATATTGGCTGAGAGAGGGCTGAGGCTGATTCTGTAAAGCAGTTCCAGACACTGGAGTAAAAGCAAATAATCCAGGATAAACGCCCAAATCCACACACCACTGAATGGTTTCAACCATCTCCTTTTCAGTTTCTCCAAGACCTACGATAAGATGTGTGCTTACACGATCTTTTCCAAAGATTTGCACTGCCTTCTTTAAGGCCTCTCGTTGTTCTTCCCATAAATAAGGGCCACCAGCTAAAGATCCCTTAACTTTACTAAACAATTCTTTGGTGGCAGCGTCTAAGGGGATGCCGATTCTATTAACACCAGCCTCCATAAGTTCTTGCATCTCCTTCAGCTGCAAGGGTTGACAGGAAACAGAAATTGGCACTGTTGCACACACACGAATTTCATTTACGAGATTCAAGATGTCTTTGAGAACAGTTGGATAATTCAATGCTTGAATACAAACTCGCTTTATGGCTCCTTTCTTCACCGAGTCTTCTATTCCAGAAAGCACTCGTTCAGTCGAGAAGGGAGGCCAAGTCACCCTAGAAAGCATATCTGCTCTACTTTTGCTGGTTCTGGCTTGAGGGCAAAAGCCACAATTGGCAGAACACTTTCCATTTCTATAAGTGAGGAGATACGCTGTTGTCGGCAAAGCGTCGAGTCTTCCATGCATTAAGTTAAGCACAATTGCTGAACCCACTGAAACCCGAATCATTTCGGGAATTTCAAGAATCTTTTGATCTTCATTAGGCCGACTCAATCAATTTCCCTGCATGTACTTTGAATCTTTGTTGTCAATTCTCCCCTTATGGTGCTTAGACGCTACTCTTTTGCAAGCATATATCGACGAGTTTTGACATCACAGTCAACTTTACCTTTGTCAAAGAGTTTTCGCAGAGATTTGAAGACAGTTTTAGATGGCTTTCCAATTTGACTGGCGATTTCAGCAAGGTTCAACGGTTTATCTGAATTTTCCAGCAATGAAATAATCTGGTTTTCAACCTTCCCCATTTGAATCCACTCATGGCTGACATTTCTTTGTTTGGTCTTTTTTTAATATTTCCTCTATTTCAAATTAATGCCCCAGACTCCAAAATGTAAGGTATTTATGTTGCTAATGACAAGTAATGAGAGGTGAAAAAAAATGAAAGAAACGATTGAAAATAGAGTGCAAAAAGCCATCCAGGAATTGAGACCGAATCTACAAGCTGACGGTGGAGACATAGAACTCTTAGGAGTAGATAATGGCATCGTTAAGGTCAAGTTGAAGGGAGCATGTGCTGGATGTCCAATGTCAACCATGACCATTCAATGGGGAGTTGAGAACTTCCTTAAGAAAAAGATACCAGAAGTAGTCAAGGTTGAGGCAGTTCAATAACGACTAATCAAGTGATCAACATTCCCTATTTTTCCAAGATACCTTCTAAAATCAAATTTCATGAGTTTTTAAGTGGCTTCTGGCTAATACCAACCATCCCTCATGTTGATGATCTGAAATGAAGCCTCAAGAAGCCATGAAAATGTCAAGAGACGAACTACATGACTACATTGAAACGAAACTATCACCTATAAGACCGAAGAAAATTCGGTTCTATGCCCCTAGTTTCATCTACTACAAAAGCAACTATTACTGTTCTTCACCTGCAGCCTTTCCATCAATTTCCATAACAGGCTCCTCTTGCGCTTTGAAATGCAAACACTGTGGCGGAAAAGTTCTCAATACAATGTTTCCAGCCCTCACTCCTGAGAAATTAATCGATGTCTGCAACAAGCTTAAGGGCAAAGGAGCCATCGGCTGTCTAATAAGCGGGGGTTGTTTACCAGACGGTTCTGTTCCTCTCCACAAATTTATGGAGGCCATTACTAAGATAAAACGTGATTTAAGACTGACAGTTGTTGTGCACACTGGCATCACAGACGTTTCTATGGCTAAAGAGTTGAAAGAAGCAGAGGTGGATGCGGCTCTAATTGATATAATCGGCTCTGATGAAACCATACGGGAGATTTACCAGCTAAATGTTAGAGTTGAAGATTATGACAAGTCTTTGAGGGCATTACATGAGGCAAAAGTTCCAGTAGTGCCCCATGTTCTTGTAGGGCTTCATTATGGCAAACTTAAAGGAGAACTACATGCTCTCGAGATGATTTCGAGATATGAACCGTCTGCTGTGATTATAATTGCGTTGATGCCTATTCATGGCACGTCTATGGAGAATGTTAATCCTCCTTTGCCAGAGGACATAACAAAGGTGTTAGTAGCCGCTAGGCTAATGATGCCCAAAACTCCCTTGGTTTTAGGGTGTATGCGACCAAAGGGTGAACATAGAATAAAAACTGATATGTTAGCGATTAAATCAGGAGTTCATGCAATAGCATTCCCAACAAACGAAGTTATTCAATTGGCTGAGGCAATGGGCTTAGACATAACATTTTCGTCCATGTGTTGTTCCCAAATCTTCGAGGACATCAAATCGGGTTTTTAGAAATTTATCAACGACTCGAAGCCCTTTAATGTTAGATTCAACGTGCTCTGATGTATCGTTTAAGTCCACTCATAAGATTATCTTTTAAAATCGTATATTGGGCGCCAAGTCTTTTTGCATCCTCTTTTGACATTCCTTGCTTGATCAGCTCTTTTTCAAAGGCTTTTCTTGCTTTTCGCACCTTCCAGCCTAAAGTCAACCACACAGCAAAAAGACTACAAAGCAATTTCACAACATGTGGAGATGCGTTGAACAGGCTTAGTGCAGTTCTTGCTTTTCCCATTCTTTACCTCCTCAAAAAACAAAAGAGGAAAGAAGAATTTAGGTTTCTTCTATTCCTCCTTCATTTTCTCAGCGAGTTTCTCCTTGACCCTTTTGGCTATTTCTTCCTCAATTTCGCTTGAAACGTGTTCTTTTCCGCCCCATTTTTCGCCCCATTTTCCAGTGCGCTTGAGCATGTCTCCTAGACTGGTGAATACACCTATGTAGTTCTCGGTCATTTTGACAGCTACGTCTTCTGGCATACCGCTTTCCTTCAACTCATTATAAAAGGCTGCAGCAGCGCGTCCCATGCTCTTGCCTGCTTCTTCCGAAAAGATTGAGCTAATGACACCTTTTATTAGTGCAGGGATTTCGGTGGAGACTACTCCAAGGATTTCTTTGACCTCTTCAGCTTCTGGCATCTCACGTTTTTTCTTTTCAATCATTTTTTTACACCTCCATTATCTTCTTGTTTAGACATTATTAGTCAACTTTTTGGAAACGTTAGATGATAGCCACTCGGCGGATTAGTATGAGAGCTTTAGCTTTTCTGTGTTCCGCGTTTAGGAGTGCACCTTGAGTTAGTCTTCTTGTCTGGTAATCTACAGGATCGAATCTGTGAACTCTTATGCTTTCAGGGAGCATTGCAGGTTTAAACTTCTTTACTATGCCGAGTGAGCGAGCGCCCCCTGAGGAGTTTTCTTTCTTTACGGGTTTGTCTATTGTCTTCT
Source organism: uncultured Candidatus Bathyarchaeia archaeon (assembly GCA_964503065.1). Taxonomy (GTDB): domain Archaea; phylum Thermoproteota; class Bathyarchaeia; order Bathyarchaeales; family Bathyarchaeaceae; genus JAOUKN01. The sequence continues at coordinate 1,198 of CAZCYX010000105.1, read as the reverse complement.
TATCCCATTTCATTTCTTTTCACCAATTAAATATAGTCAATGGTCACTGTAGTTAATGATTCTGGGAAAAAGTGATCATCTTGTTGATCACTCGATAAGTTCATATAATGTTCCAAAACCTTCAACTCGACGTACTACACCATCCTTTTCTAGGTGTTTCAGTCTTGCCCTAATGATTCTTCTAGAGGCTTTTCCTCTCATTGCTTGGACTTGACGGGTGATGGCTGAGATGTTTAGTGGTCCTTTTAAGGCGAGGGCTTGGATGACGCATCTGGAGATTTCGTCTTTGGCTATGACCTGGCGTTTCAGGAAGCGTTCGGCTGTTTTGATGCGGGAGACGATTTTTAGGGGTTCACCGTATAGTCCTATGCCAGTTCTTGTTAGTTGTAGTGTAGCGGCTAATCCATCGTATTCTGGTTTGTCTAGAATTAGGGCTTCTAAAGCGTCTAATCGTTGCATAATTAGGTCGAGTTTTCTGCTCAACTCCTCAAAGGACTTAGAGGAACTTTCTTTTCGTTCATTCATGACACTGCACTTTTCGGTATACAAAATTATTGTGGCTTCGCATTTAAATGGTTGATATGTATGCTAAGGATTTGAAATACGTTAGGACCCTCCGGGTTGCAGTGTAATAGTTAATTTTAAAACAGTAAACTACACATTAATGCTTCTTTAAGAGGTGAGAAGTATGGTAAAAGTTGATGGCTATGAAGTTCCGGAAGGACTCTATTACTCTAAAGACTGGGAATGGATAAAAATTGAAGGCAAAAAAGTGAGATGTGGCATCACAGATTATGCTCAAAAGCAACTTCGAGAAGTAGTGTATGTAGAACTTCCAAGTAAAGGCGACACAATCAAGCAAAAAGACCCATACGGAACTGTAGAATCAGTGAAGGCAGTTTCAGACCTTGTGGCACCTTTAAGTGGCAAAATCGAAGAAGTCAACGAAGAAGTAAGCAACAAACCAGAAACCCTTAATGAAGACCCATATAACAAAGGGTGGCTACTCGTTATAACACCATCCAATTTAAACGCAGAACTGAAGAATCTTATGGACTTCAAAAAGTCTGTGGAGTGGCATAAGGAACTTCTTAAGGAAGGCTAACTGGGAATGCCACGGAGAATCGTCATCATCGGCGCTAACGCTGCTGGAGTAGATGCTGCAGTCGCGGCGAGAAAGACCGACAGAACCGCCGAA
>CAZCYX010000104.1:0-6999 GCA_964503065.1 uncultured Candidatus Bathyarchaeia archaeon | reverse complement strand
GTTCTTGGATATTGAGTATTCGAGAGAAGATAGAGCCTTTTTTTTCAAAGCATATTATATTCAGAAACCCCAATTTTCAGAATTGTTCAAGCGTTTCGTTCAGTCACCTATCTTACACAAGATCGATGACGAACTGAGTAATAAGCCACCGTTTAGGATTTACACGACTAAATGGAAACAAAGAGGAGAACTGGAATTTGAAATTGGAACGCATAACGTTCTTTACACTTTAATAGACACCAGAAACAAACTCGTATACATAGGAGAGGCATCAAACCTTGTTGCAAGGCTAAGACAAGATCATCCTTCAATACCAAACTGGGACTTTTTCCGTTACAATGTTCTTCCGAACGAAATTGCGCCTCACAGAAAGACTTTTGAAAGAATGATGATCAGAGATCTTGCTTCAATTCTTGAAAATAAGGGCGGAGTAGGTTGCATCAGAATCTCAGACTACAAACTGGCAAATGAAAAGATAGAAATGGGATAGCGCGCGCATTTGTTTTGACCTTTGCAACATTCTAATAACATGGCTCATTTTTCCCTCAAAGGTCAAAATTTCAGATTTCGAATCTGAATTAGGCAATGGAAGTTTCCTTGGATGTGGGTGCATGGGGATTAATTTTTAATCTTTCTCTCCTTTCTCTTACATTTCTCTTTTGTGTGAGAGAGAGAATGTATGTGTATGAGAGTGTATTACTCATACACAGTCACGAGGAAAATAGTATATAAAGAAACAAGCGCACGCTTTTATAGGTCCTGTAACCATTCTAGTCTATGCCAAGTTTTAGAACTCATTGTGCAATAAGCAAGAAGAGGACAGGCAATGACTTTGCAGAACTACACAGATAGATCGATGAACCAACAATAAGACTTGGATATGACCATCGAATAGAAAGGCATCATTTTAATGAAGACGATAAAAACACGATAAAAAGATATTGGGATGCTAAAAGGAAAGGATTATGCGAAAAAGCCGTTATTGAATGGCTTTTTCATATAGCACTTGACAACTTAGCTACCGCATTCAGGATGTCCAATAAGAGTTTTAGTTATGGTGACAAAACATATAATCTAATGCGATTCGGTTTGAGCAAATCAGGCTATATTCATTGCGATTTTGAGAGGGTGGATGAACGTCACCTTCCTTTCATATTTGAAGATGAATTTGAAGAAGACGATTATTAGTTTCCCATACGATAGAGCGCGCAACAAGTTATGGCGGAAGATACAGAAGCATTAGCTTGTGAGTAAACGTGTGCAAGAATTCTGCTCCTGCATGGTCTTGCTGTCGTTGACAGAGGATATTGGTGTTTCCTTAAACTTTTTGAGAACGTATACACCAAACAGCACACCAACCAAACCCACAATCAGGAGGAGTATCAGCCATATCCGACTCGTTGCATCCACGCCCGGCTGATATTGATTACCTAAATCTATTGGATATAGATAGGCTTTAACATGCTGATATTCTTTGGGAATGTCTCCTATCTTCCAGTTGCTGCCTGTGGTTTCGCAGTAATAGTAGTCTTCTCCTTCGTACTTGTAGTGAGTGCCTTGAAGATTGGTTCCCAAAACACCAACCGCGACATGATTCGGTGGAGCGATCAGTATAGCACCATAGTCAAGAATGCGCACGATCGTTGCGAATAAGATGGATGTATCTTCGCAGTCGCCTCCACCATCCACCAAGGTTTCTATCGGAAATCTTGGATAGTCATCATGACCTGTTGTCACCGAATCTGAAGTGTAGGGAAGACTTTGCACGAATGCCAAAATGAAACTCACCTCGTCATATGGTTCATATCCCTCTTTGGACGCCGCATCATGCAGGCTCTCCGCGATGCTTCTCATTTTGTAGTCCTTCGTCGTGATGAGAAAGTCATAGCCCGCAACACCGTGTGCTGTTCTTTGTTGAAGCGAAACCTGATTGTATGCTTCATACAAGGAAATCGGAATCTCTGAAGTCATGGTCCAATTGCTTCCTTTGTAGGACCATTTGAATTCTTTGGTTAGCAAATCTTCAGCATAAACAGAGTTTAGACGCCAAAAGGTGATGGCGATAAGGCTTTTTTTACGTTTTAACGTTTAATCAACATTCATCATTTGTAAAAATGTATCAAGTCTCGTGAGACAGACTCTTCGTCTGAGTAACACCAAAACCAAAAAGAGCGTGTGTGTCATGAACCTCGTGTGTGTAGCACCCCATCAAAAATCATATATGCTGATCAGTCGAATAATAGAAGATGGGAAGGTAAGCAACTCCCCCTTGGGAAGGAAAATCCTGACTCGCTTGTTCTCTGCGAGAGGTGGGGGGTCTCGCATCAGTGTGTTTTCTTAAGAAGATCAGAGAACAGCCCTTTACCTTTTTGAGTCCTTTTAAACTCTAAGAAGATGAAAACAAGAGGCGGAATCAACAAAAGCAATGGAAAATACCTATTCATAAGTAGGTCAATTTGCGGAGGTATTCCAAGCGCTTTTAAGACTTCTTGATGTTCCTTTTCGATGTCTTCTGGCGTTCTTCCTGTTAGTTTATCCATAATCCAACCAATGATGGGGGTTACGAAACCGAAGATTCCGTACCAAGAATGAAACCCTAGCAAGTCCTCTGGGTGGCGTTTCATCCATTCTGCCGAGACATACATATCATAAGCGATCTTGATAAGAATGAGAATACCGACTCCGAAGACGCTTCTCCAAAAGACACGTTCTAGGTTGAATCCTTCCTCTTCGTATGTTTTTTCCCATGCTTTTTGCCATCCCTTTTGAAGCATCCGAGCGCCTTGTTTGGCTGGGATCATTCCAAGTTTTATTCCTTCTGTTAGAAGGGCGAGTTCTCCAACAGCAGGGTTAGGATCATAGTAACCATTCAAATCATCTTCATCATCTTCACTGAAAAACGGTGGATCATAACGATGGTTCAAGCCACTTAAGAGGCGTGACCATCGCCGTCTTTTTCTGCGTCTAACAGATTGCTGACTCATTGATGCTTGCACGTATGGACGACCTCTGTTAGATGATCGGGGGGTTTAGTCCTCGTCCTCTTCCTCAAATTCTTCCTCTTCGATCTCCTCGTCCTCGTCTTCCTCGCTTTCTTCCCCGATCTCCGTCTTGACCTCTGCTATTGCCGTCGCTAATTGGTCTTGGAGATCGTCAAGTTCACTTTCAAGAGCCTCGATCTCCTCTGCTTCCTCAGATATAAGAGCCTCAAGTTCGTCCTCTTTTTCATCGATCTCCGCTTCTTTCTCAGCAATGCTTTCCTTGATGTCATCGATTTCTTCCAAAGACACCACGATCACCCCCCTTTACGTTTTTTACTCCTCTTCGGGCTCTTCCTCGGTCTCTCCCTCTTCCTCATACGGAAAAATCTCATCAACATAGGCAAAGGCATACTCTATCAACGCTTCTACAACATAACTTCTAGTGGCGTTGAGTTCTTTGGCAACTTCATCCAAAGCATCGATCATGGCTTTTGGAAGAGTGATGTAGACCGCTTGTCTTCTGCCTTTTCTCATTCTTAGAACCTCTACCTCTACTCTAATTTCTCGTAAATTTAAAGATTTCCCTTAATAAAAAATCGATAAGAATGTATGAAAAGCCTTCATGCTTTTTGTTCTTTAAAATAGACAACTACATGCTTAAATATTAGCAGAGCGCCACGCTTTCTGCATCTGATCAAAGATTAGGTCTCGGACAGGGCAGTCTTCTAACTCTGGGCATTCTCTACAATCATCAAATGTTACAACACGATGTTTCTCAAGACATCTTATACGTTCTTGTTGACTCACTACCATAGGTTGACTTTTTGCAAGTTCTAGTTCCCTTGAAAGGTGATCTATTTTCTTCAATTGTTCGCTATCTCTATTTCTGAGAAACTCTAATTCCGTCTTCATCTTTTCGAGTTCAATGGGTGACAGATTTTCTTCTAATCGTTCCAATTTTGCTTCTAATGATTCAATTCTCATGTTTTTTAAGTTATTGTCCGCTCTAAGGTCAGACGCATATTTTCGCAATTGATTAATCTCCGTGCCTTGTTTACTGATTGTTTTTTGCCACTTACTACGTTCCGCATTGAACCCTTGTTTCCAGCGCTCCGCCCAATCGTCTCTCTCGGCTTCAACCACACCCATCTGTCTGCTCAGGCTAAGAACTAGATCGACTTTCTGCCCTTTCTGTTCCATGTTCCTGAAGAGTTTCTGAATCTTAGTCAATTGATCAAATTTGCTGAATGTTTGGGCTATCAACTCTTCGCATGCTAAGCATACTTCTGGACTCCACTCACTCGTGTCCAGAGGGGCTTTTTTGTTTCTACAGCGTCGTTTTCTGAGGTCTCGATAAACGCATGGTTGGAGATCGGAGATGATGTTTTTCTCTAGTGTTTCATTGGGTTGAGCCTTTTGAAGTTCTAGAGTGAGCCTTTCGACCTCAGCGTGCAATTTGGGGACGGCTACGATGATCTTGAGAACTTTGTCTGAAAAGTTTTTGCCCTCATAGTCGTCGTTGATCTTCTTATAGAGATCAGAAGGAAATCTAATAGTCTTTCCTTTTGTCATGTTAATCGCTTTAAATAAGATACATCAGCAATAGAATTTTTCTCTTGATAAAAATATCAGGAAAAGACCATGAGGCAAGATGAAGGTGGCAAAATTAGCATGAAACTATCAAAAACAGAAGGTTCTGTTAATAATGTGATGCAAATATCTAAGCCTACCATGAAAGAACGAGAACCATTTATGAGAATACTGTGATCCGTAACAAGACAAGGGTGATCTGTCACATGACAATGGTTTTTCATGGATGAGAAAGACGTAAATCAGTAACAAGACATCCGTATTCCGTCACATGACAACCATTCTTCATTAGTCAGACTACCATAATACAGTAACACAACATCTGTGAGTCAGATATTGGTTTTGTCATACAAAATCCTTTACGTTTAATGGTTTTGTCATACGCTTGTATGACAACTTGAAACGGAGACGGTTTCTGTCTTATTTAGCGTGAAAAAGCCCAAAAATCCCTTACATTTGTCATACGTTTTTTGCTGTTTTTAGAGGAATCTCAATTTTTTACATTTTATTTACGTTTTTATTTACGTTTTAACGTTCTTTTGGCTAAAAACAGCATTTGGCGAAAGTCATCATGATAAGAAAAAGTATGCGAGTTCTTCTCTTCAATCCAAAATGCATTGGAGCTTCCAGCAAACCCTACTCTTTCAGCGAAGTTCTTAGGTTTTTCTGGTCTTTTTTTGCGAAGTACATCAGAAGGGTCATTTACCATCAAGTGTAAATCTTTTGTGACCATCAACTTTATTGAAATTCTGGATTTTTGCACAAAAAAGGTGATTGACCCCAAATTTGATGTTAGAAGGGTCAAAAACAATGTATATGTACATCTGCGCGCGCAAGGAAACACCATCAAACTATAAACTAAATTCAACATTCAAACCTAACTTAGAACTTAACTAAACCAGAGTTTCTACTCTTCCACCGCTCTATACCTGTCTGTCTCTCCCCCCTCTAGAGAGGTAGTCTCACACGCACGCACACACAAACTAAAAATAAGCTCAGAAATCAACTATTAGCGACTAGAAGATGCAGCATAAACTCTTCGGCACCTCAGGAATAAGACTCATAGCAAACAAACAATTAACCCCAGAACTAGCAGTAAAGATAGGCTTAGCCATAGCCACAACCACAAACAAAGGCACAATCACCATAGCCCACGACACCCGCACAACAAGCCCCATGATACAACACTGCATAACAGCAGGATTTCAAGCAGCAGGCTCCACAGTCATCCAATTAGGCTTACTCCCAACACCTGTTCTAGCCTTCTTAACACGAGAACTCAAAGCAACAACAGGCATAATGATAACCGCCAGCCACAACCCACCCCAATACAACGGCATCAAACTCTACAACCAAAACACCACACCATACAACCAAAAACAACAAAACCAAATCGAAAAAATCATACAAAAAGACACATTCAAAAGAACTTCATGGAAAGACATGGGCTCATCAAAATCCACAGACGAAACAGACCGCTACCTACAAATGATCCAAAACTCCATAAAACTCCAAAAACAATGGAACATCATAATAGACCCAGGCAACGGAGCCACAAGCCAAATCGCACCACTCCTATTCCGAAACCTCGGCTGCAAAGTAACAGCCATAAACACCCAACCAGACGGCTTCTTCCCAGGAAGAAAACCCGAACCAAACGCCCAATCCCTACAACCTTTATGCCAAACAGTAAAACAACTAAAAGCTGACCTCGGAATCGCCTACGACGGAGACGGAGACAGAATGGCTATAGTCGACGAAAATGGCAAACTCACCTCCTTTGATCAAATCCTCGCAACATACGCCTCCCATGTCGTACAAAAACAAAAAGGCGGAATCATCATAACAAACATAGAAGCCTCCATATGCATAGAAAAAATGACAGAACCATACAATGGAAAAGTCATAAGAACAAAAGTCGGCGACGTACACATCGCAACCGCCGTAAAACAGTACAAAGCAATCTTCGGAGGCGAACCCTGCGGCGCCTGGATACACCCCAACTTCCACTATTGCCCAGACGGCATCCTCTCCTCAACTCTCATCCTAAAAGCTCTCGAAGAAGAAAACAAAACCCTCTCTTCATTCATATCTAAAACACCAAGATACCCAACCCTTAGAAAAAACTTAACATGCCCAGAACAAACAAAACCCATTGCAATGAAGAAAATAGAAAGAACGCTCCCCATAACCTTGCCCAAAGTCAAAGAAAAAGTAACCATAGACGGAATACGTCTAACCTTAGAAAACGGATGGATACTAGTCAGACCTTCAGGAACAGAACCATTAATACGCATCACCGCAGAAGCAGAGTCAGAAAAAATGACAAAAGAAATCATAGACAAAGGAGCAAAAACAGTTGAAAAAGTGATCAAGGAGGCAGTCTAATGAAAGCAGTCATATTATCGGCAGGAGAGGGAATCCGCCA
>CAZCYX010000103.1:0-7201 GCA_964503065.1 uncultured Candidatus Bathyarchaeia archaeon | reverse complement strand
ACAGGTAAATGACCTCACTGGTTCAGGGCCCAGGGAGAGAGGCTATGGCGGAAACAACTTAAAGACATATTCGCTTTGAGAGATCTTCTGAATGTAGTGAACATAGCCACTCTGGGAAAGTACATCAGGAAAGAATGGAGAGAGGATGGGGACAAACTGGCCCCAGAAGAATAGAATTCTTTTTCAGTTCAGAGAACTAATGATGTAATTGGAGTGTGTTCATATATGGCAGATGAGAAACCCAGCGTAAAGGAGACACTCTCTACCTTCTTGAAATTCATGAATTTCGCATGGAAAATCAGCGATCCCATACGGACACTGGAAAACTGTATCGAAAATGAAGAATGGTTTAAAGGTGTAGTGTTATCAACCGCATTTTTTGAAGGTATAGGTATAGAGGTGCTATCATCTCATTTCAGAAATCAAATAGATCCTGAAAAATTCAAACACATACGATCAGTAGATCAGATTACAGTACTTCTCCATACATCAGGAATTATAGATCAACCTACATACTCTATGATGATAGGCGTTAACAAATTCAGGAATAGTCTGGTTCATTTTGAACCATACACACCCAGAGTACTTAAGCCAGAAAGGGCGAAAGAAGCTATTAAGAAAGCAATCATCTGCCTGGAGAAGCTGATAACGAAATGGAAGATTGCCCCTATAAAACTGAAATGGAAGATTTAACCTACAAAGCGCCTAGGATATTACTGCCTGGTGTTAAATTGCCTAGAAAGAAATCAACTAGAAATATCAACATTGAGATATTGGATAAACTTCAGGAAATAAAAGAGAAACTAGGAATACTTGAAGATCGGCTCACTAGCATTGAAAAAAGATCACATTTAAGCCTAGAAGATCAGCTATTTTTTGGCCTAGTGTTTTCTCTGTTTATACTGTTCATCACTTTTCCTTCTACAACTGATATGATTGAATTCTTTGAAGCTTTTGAATTGGTACATTTTCCTGTGATGCTTACTTATGGGATAAAACTAATGTTAATAACAACTCTCTTTCTTTCCAGTGGCCTCCGATATTATGGAGCAATCAGAAAATCACAGTTGGCTATATCCATATCTGTAAAGGCTCTGTTAATAGGAATTTACGGTTTTGTACTTGAAATCGCTTATATTTTTCCAGGCTCCTTCATCTTCCAAATCTTGGGAGAAAAAATGCTACTTCTGGTTTCTTCTCTTATTATCACTCTTCTAGCGTTAGGTTTAGGAGTAGTTGAAAAAGCGATTTTAGATTTTTATAAAACTATAGGACAAATTGAGAAACCAGAACACAGCATGGTGGAAGCATCAATAATGTTTCTTTTCTTTGGAGTAGGTTCAATGATTTTGTCACTGGGATTGTTTGTCATAGAAATATTCTGGGTAGTGCCTCCTTCCTTCATAACATCAGTTAGTGTTTTGGTGATGTCTTACGTTATCTCATTTCTTATTATATTTAGAAACCGAATGAAAATTGATTCTATGTATGAAAAGATATGTGAGCGACTAAGGTTCAGGAAGGTTCAAAACTCTTAGCCTTTTTTCTGGTTATACAGTATGTGCCTATTGTATAATAGATGGGCTTCTCTATTTTTTCTCTTTACCAACCGTGCCTAATTGTTGAAGGCGGAGTCCCTTTCTTCTTCCGTTTTTCCTTTTTCTCGGCACGCTCAAGCTTATTGATTTTAACAACATCGTTTTCCAGCGCAACCCAATATTTGTCCATTAGGTTTCGATGGTAAACAAATTTGTTTACTGTTCTCTTCAGCTCGTTTGAGGATAAATTTTCGGAATCTACCAAAACCTTATTGCCACTTGAAGTGACATCAACTTTGAGTTTCAAACGCAAGAAATTAGACAAAGATTCTCTTTCATCTTCCAATTCACCCAAATCCACTTTTAACTTCCTCTTCCTCCTCAGAAACAATATACCAAACCTCCACCAAATCAAGAGTTATCCGCACTTAAAATGCACGCAGAAAACGTAGATTATAAATGTATATGTGAACCTAATTCCCGCACTAACGCTACGAGTCACGTTTAACTCATGGGTTGCGCGCGCAACCAAGAAAAATTTAAGGGGGCACTATAATCCTACAATTTCTTCAAGAAGGGATGGTATGCGAGCTGCAAAGCTCTATTCATCCAGTGTGATAATCCTTTCCTCAGCTGCCCTAGTGGAAAACCTAGCATATGCTCTACCTATGTCATATTTCCCAGATTACGTTCAGCTTCTAGGCGCATCAGTTGCCTACATTGGACTATTCACCGCCGCCTTCACTGCAGCCAATGCAACTCTCTCCCAAAAATTCGGAAGTTTATCAGACAAAATCGGCAGAAAAAGACTAATCCAAGCCGGCTTACTCGCCGACGTCGTTTTAGGTACTTTAACTGGTATCATCTGGAACTGGGCCCCCTTGTTAATAGTAAGAATCCTAAACGGAGTAGCTACCGCGGCTGTGGCTGCTCCCTCCGAAGCATCCCTAGTGGACCAAGTTCCCGAGAATAGAAGAGGAGAAGCCTTAGGATTCTATTTGACCTTAAGCATGATCGGATTTAACATGGGACCAGTCTTCGGAGGCACCATCCAATTTCTATGCAATGACATACTTGGAATTGGACTTGAGTGGAGCTACAGAGTCCCTTACTTCGTTGATTCACTCCTCGCCTTCATAGCTTTTATCTTGGTATGGTGGGGAGTCAAAGAGACAAGGGGAATACATTCATCCAGAGAAATGGTCCAACAACAAAAAGAAGATATGGAGGTGAGCAAGAAGGTAATGTTCTCTCTCAGAATTCTCTACATCACTTCACTGGCAACAGGCTTCGCCGTCGGCTTCATCATCCCCATAAGTGTACTTTACTTCGGAGATATCTTCAAGGCGACATCACTCCAAATTGGTATCATACTAACCATATCAGGTTTCGTTGGTTTAACGTGCAACCTTTACGCTGGGAAAATTTCTGACAGAGTCGGTAGGAAACCCATCATAGCTCTGGGCAACCTCCCTTCCAGGGTAGCCAGCATAGCTTTTCCCTTCGCCCCAGACCTTGTCTCTGCGGCTGGAATAACGATCTTCCGATCCTTCGGTCACAATGTGGCTATGCCGGCATCCAGAGCTTTAAGTGCCGATTTGATACCGGAGAAGGTTAGAGGAAAACTCTTCGGAAGACTGGCAGCTTTCTTCAGTCTAGGCGCAATCTTGGGACCAGTCTTGTCCACATTGATTTATGACATATACAGGTTTCAAGCTTTCGAAGTTCCGTGGCTTGGCAACTTGGTTGTAAGGGGAGCTGGTATTCCATTCTTTGTGAGCAGCACCTTCGGACTGTTTTCTCTGTTTCTCCTACTTGTATTCGTTGAAGAACCGAGACGAGGATGATTGAGGAAACTAAAGGCACTGCACGTGAAATTCGGTTCTCACATGTAATAACCAAAACACCGTTTTTTTACAAAAGGATTTTAATGTGAGCACACTGTAGTTTATGGTTTGTTATCCAAGAGGAATAGCATAATGAAGTTCATTTTCGTTACCGGCGGGGTCCTAAGTTCTGTGGGAAAAGGCATAGTCACATCATCCATGGGAAAAATGCTCCAAACAAGAGGCTACACAGCTACGGCAATAAAAATCGACCCCTACGTAAACGTAGACGCAGGAACAATGAATCCCTACATACACGGCGAAGTCTACGTAACAGACGACGGCGGAGAAACCGACCTCGACCTCGGCTGGTACGAAAGATTCATGGACCTAAACCTTCCTAAAGACAACAACATCACGACTGGACAAATCTATCAAACCGTTATCAACAAGGAGCGAAGAGGCGACTTCCTCGGAAGATGCGTACAGATCGTCCCTCACGTTACTAACGAAATCAAACGACGCATCCGTTTCGTTGCAGAAAAAGAGAAAGTGGACGCAGTTTTAACCGAATGCGGCGGGACTGTAGGCGACATCGAGGGATTGCCATTCCTCGAAGCGATTCGTCAAATGCGCCTAGAAGAAGGCTACGAAAACACGTTATACGTTCATGTCGCTCTCGTCCCTATCCTAGATGTTACAAAGGAGATGAAGACAAAGCCCCTACAACACAGTGTCAACGAGTTGCGTCGAATCGGTATCCAACCAGACACAATAATAGCTCGATGCACAAAAATGATCGACCCAGAAGCCCTCAGAAAAATCGCATTATTCGGCACAATTCCTGAAGAAGCTGTCTTTTGCTCATACAACGTTCCATCAGTCTATCAGGTTCCTTTAATCCTAGATAACCAAGGGATGGGCGACTACATCTGCAAACGCTTGAATATGCCCGAGAAGAGACCAGAATGGAATGGATGGAAAAAATTTGTAGCCGCACTAGAGAAACCACGTTTTGAGGTTAAAATAGCCCTAGTTGGCAAATATGCAGGCTTAGTTGACAGTTATGTTAGTATGAACGAAGCTTTGCGGCATGGCGGGGCATCCTGCCAAACACAAGTCTCAATAGACTACATTGAAGCAGAAGAGTTTGAACAACAACCAAATAAATTAGAAACACTCCAAAAATACAATGGAATCTTCATTCCATACGGTTTCGGACCACGAGGAACCGAAGGGAAAATAGCGGCAATTCGTTACGCACGAGAAAATGACCTACCATTCCTTGGAATTTGTTACGGATTTCAATTAGCAGTTGTGGAGTTCGCTCGCAACGTATGTAAACTGGAAGATGCAAACAGCACCGAAATTAATCCAGACACTCCTCATCCAGTAATTGACTTGATGCCTGAACAGAGAAGGGTTGAGCTTAAAGGAGCAAGTATGAGACTAGGCGCCCACAACATCATAGTTGAGAAGAATACAATAGCGCATAGGCTATACGCTGCCCAAGAGATATATGAGCGCCACCGCCATCGGTGGGAAGTAAACCCAGATTACAAAGATACCCTAGAAAAGCATGGGCTCATCTTTTCAGGCAAAAGCCCTGACAAAAGAAGAATGGAAATCCTTGAACTCCCCGACAAGTATTTCTTTTTCGCTTCCCAATTTCATGGAGAATTTAAGAGTCGCCCTGGCAAGCCAAATCCAGAATATCACGGTTTTGTCAGGGCTTGCTTAGATAAAAAACTGGGGAAATTGAGACCACAATTCTAGAAGTTTAACCTTTGTCACTTAAGCGTGGGAGGTAACCAAGTAAAATATAATAGTGCAAACTTTAACGCTCTATCCACAATAGGCGCGGATGCAATGGTCATAAAGAGACGCACTATACTTACAAGGTCCATCCCCTTCTTATTAATTGGTTTGCTTATTCTTGTCTTATACCTCCATTTTTTCATTGGCATAGAAGACCTCATCCAACTCCTTCAAAGCGTTAACCTTCTTTATTATTTGCTGGCGTTTGTTGTTAGTTTACTGGGCATACTCTTTTATTCTCTAACATGGCAACATCTTCTTAATCTTCTTTCAATAAAGATCGGTTTCCCAAAGACATTTCTCTTCGTCTGGGTGGCAACCTTTGTCGACATTCTAATTCCAGCAGAATCCATCAGTAGCGAAATCTCTAAGGCTTATCTTGTTTCCAGAAGTGCAGAGCAAGACACGGGAAAGGCTGTAGCTTCGATTGTGAGCCACAGAATCCTTTCTATGGTCATAACTGTGACTGCACTAATTATTAGCTCAGCACTACTTATCATCAAATATGAACCTTCCACTTTTATTCTAATTTTTATAATAATTGTGATGATTGGAACTGTGATCTCAATAATTTTGTTGAGCTACCTATCCTTTAAAGAGCAAACAACTTGGAAAATCATAAACAAGATACTAAGCTTCGTTGATTTTATTTCAAGAGGGCGTTGGCAATTAACCAACTTGAAGACTAAGGCACAGAAAATGTTAAAGATGTTTCACGAAGGAATTACAACTCTGATTGAACATCCGAGAAACCTTACTTTGCCAGTAGTCTTTTCTTTATTAGCTTGGGTTTTTGATGTGCTTATACCTTTTTTCGTTTTCGTCAGTGTAGATGAGAAATTTGTGCATTCTCTTGGTTTCGATAATGCATTTGTTGTTATTGTAATCGTTTATACCCTTGGCATGGCAGTTCAATATTTTCCTTTAGGTATTCCAGCAGAAGTTGGTCTCACAGAGATTTTTATGACGAGCCTTTATACGTTGCTTGGCATTCCCTTGGATATTAGTGCGGCGGCAACTGTTTTGACGAGAGTCCTCACTGTGTGGTTTAGGTTTTTTGTGGGTTATGCATCCTTTGTTCGGTGGATAGGGACTGAATTTCTAGTGGGTGACGGGTAAGTTATATTTGGCAGTTATGTGTATCTTAGATTTGTTAAGTTGAGGTGAGAATAATGAGTGAACAGGAACCTGAAGAGGTTGGTAGGGTATCCCATTTTTTCACAAAGATAAGTGTGGCCATTGTGGAATTGACTTCTACTTTGTCAGTTGGAGATCGAATCTTGATTAAAGGACCAACTACAAACTTTGAACAGACAGTGAACTCCATGCAGATAGAACACGAAAATGTCACAGTTGCAAAGGCTGGACAAAGTATCGGAATGAAGGTAGATGAAAGAGTAAGAGAAGACGACACAGTCTACAAAATCCTCTGAGATTAACAGATCTTGATCGTTGCGTAAGTGGGTCCCTCAAACCATTTGGAATCATATAAAGAATGAGAATTAAAAAGAGGGGACTGCTAACCGCTGAAGGTTTTCAGTTAGAGATAGATTTCAAGCAACCGCCTTTTGACAATTATGTATATGATTATTGCACTTATGACGAGCTCTATGATGAGGTAGCTGCCGTTGTAGATGGCTGAGTAAATCACAGAATGCATTCCAGCAGGAGCATATTCTGAAAAGAACCAGACACCAGTGGCGAAATGAGCAAGGAATCTGCCTGTGATTCCTACACCAACTCCTATCAACGGATATTTTTTGAACATTCCAGCTAAACCGAGGGCAGCAAAGGCTATTGGATAATCGAGTAAAGCTTGTACTGGGTCAACGATATAACTGCCTGGCAAAGCCATGTGAACCAAACCATAGACGCTACATGCTTCTAGACCGGAGCGCAGTCCTCGTCTCAAAGAAAACCATAGCAACGGCACCATGCCAGCTGCGCTTACAGAGCCGCCTTGTGGGAGATGCCAAATTGGTGGTAACACATCTTTCAGAATGATAGTTAAAGCGATAA
>CAZCYX010000102.1:0-7254 GCA_964503065.1 uncultured Candidatus Bathyarchaeia archaeon | reverse complement strand
GCAGATTGCACCGTCTTTGGTATCAAAGGATAGTCTAATTTTATTTCAAACGCATATCAGCTTTGTGGTGTATGTTATAATATGACAAAACAAGATTGAAAATCCGTTGAACAACAATGCGTTGAGAAGAGGTTATACTTTTTGTTTCAAATGGGAATACTCCGCATTTTTAGGCTAAACACCATTGTACAATGACAATAGGGCTAAAAGAATGATAAAATTAGGCTAAAGATCATTGTGTTACATTTTTGTGCGCCTAAGGGTAATAAAACAAGGGCTTTTTTATGTAAATTTATTGCTCGCGCAAAACTTAGGAGAATCCTGTGACCATCCTAAATATCCTGAAGAGAGGCTACAAAAATAAGGCAATCCAGAGAAGAAAAGCAGTTAATCTTCATGCAAAACCACCACTTTTGTGTCCTACGTCCATTATAATAAGCTTCTCAAGCATCAAATGCTTTCTCATATGCTTTTCTTACGTGCAAGGTAGATAATGCATAGACGAAAGATTTAATTTGATACAGCAACAGCAAACTGTGTAGACGAAGAGAAAAGAAACGGGGGGGATTTCTATGTCCTATGATTCCGTATTTCCTCCAGAGCTTGTACTCAAATGGGAAAAATTGCGGGAATATGTTGCAGAGGGAGTAGATAGTAGAGAACAGCTTTCTGAAGCAAGACTCAATGATGTCAAAGAAGTGCTGGTGTTTCTCCTATATGATTTCTGGGATAGAAGAGAGTACACACTAAGGGATCTTATTATGAATCTTGACTACCAGCTTACTAGAAATCCCACTCGAGGTAACGCAAGGTATGTCGTATCGCGTATTGATGCTCTATTGAGTTCGTTGGAGTCTCCTCGAATTGGGCCAGTCCCCATCGAGACTGGACTTGAGAGAAGAATAACAGAGTTAGAGAATAAGATTGTGAAATTACGTTCAGCCCCCGTTCTTGAGACAAAAGTGACAAAACTTGAGGAGGATCTAAGAAAATTGAGAGTTGCCTCTGAGATTAGTTCTGGAAGCAACAATAAAGAACAAGTAAATTTGTTGGAGAAATATAAGACAGCTGAGAGGAAGGCTTTCGTGATTATGCCTTTTGCCTCAGTTTTTGATGATGTTTGGAAAGGAGGCATAGAACCAGCGTGTTTAACTGAAGGCTTTGGTTATCTGAGAGTTGACAAAATAAGTCTCTCATCATAGATAACAGAGGACATTAAAAATCCCTAGAGATTTTAGATGTTGTGATTGCAGATATTACAGGAAACAATCCAAACGTGATGTTTGAACTTGGCTGGGCACTTGCATTAGGAAAGATGCCCATAGTGATCCGAAATGAAGATAACCCCAACAAGGTTCCTTTTGATGTAAAGGATATTAGATTTATATCTTACACCAACTCTTGGGGCGGTATTGAAGATTTACGCAAGAGCATCTGCAATTTCCTCAGATCAACCTCGAAAACTCTGAGAGAAGTATCAACTCAAGAGAAGCCCCAAAAAAAGAAAACCACATAACAGGCTTATCACATCTACAGTTGCGTGCTCGCAACATAATGGAAACTACTGGAAGATTGGAAAATCAGGTAAGACAATTGTACACCTCCTCATAGATAGGATTCGCCACGTGACCACCAGAATACCCAGGCAAAATCCTTATTGCACCCTTTACTTCACTGAAAACTGCTTCTGTACACCAGAAACAGCCACCACCAAGGGTTGCCACTTCCATCCGTCTAGAATCTCCTTTCGATTGGTCTTTGTCCATAAACTTCGATACTGCCTCTTGTATACATAAACCTAGTCACCAACACTTTCTCTGCACTATGGGAACACTATAGAAGGACAATGCGGAGCTGGAACTATCCAAAATCCATGGGTTTATGGCGCATTTATCGATGTGGCGTAGTCGTTTACCAAAACTTTTAAGATGAAAAACTTTCAAATTTCAAGTTTGCTATGGGAAGAAAAGTTCATGCAGATAGAGTCCTTTGAGAATGCGCTTCTGCTGGCAGTCAATCCAGTACTCAAGTCAATCATAGACAAGATAGACGTAGACTGTGAGCAAGATGGAAGTTTATTGATAAATTCTCTAAAGGACCTTTTTGGTGAAAATGTTAAGCTTTGCAGAAATTGCGAAAGCTTGAACCGTAGATTGGCAAATCCGCTTTTTGAAATTAGTACAAAACTCCTGCGGGCTGATAAGAAATTCATAAAAGACAGATTTCTGGATCAGGAGTATAGGGATGCATGGTTAAAGGGAATCACTCTAGTGATAAGGGGGGTCAAAAAGTACGGTATACAAATCCCCTTTATCCCCGCTGGTCCTGCAGAAGTGGTCTGGAATTTCACTTATTCATGCAACCTCAGATGTAAACATTGTTATGAAGATGCAGGGAATCATCGACCAGAACTAAACACGGAACAGGCTTGTATGGCAATAGATAAATTATCAAACATTGCAGGAGTTGGACTTCCAGCCTTATCTTTCTCTGGCGGAGAACCTCTTATGAGAAAAGACTTCTTTGAAGTCGCAGCCTACGCAAAAGAGAAGATACCTTACTTAAGCATAGCAACAAATGGAACATTGCTCACAAAGGGCAATGTAAGAAGGCTCAAAGAGGTAGGTATAGAATACGTGGAAATAAGTCTTGATGGAGCCAGCAAAAAGGTCCATGAAAGTTTTAGAATGGTACCAGGTTGCTTTGAAAAAACAATGGATGGGATACATAATTGTGTAGATGAAGGTTTGGACACATGTATAGCGACAACAGTTCATAGGGACAACTTGAAAGAAATTTCGAAAATACTGGATATGGCAGAAAAATTGCAAGTAAGATTTATGCACTTTAACTACATCCCAACAGGAAGAGCCAAGGAACTTGCAGAACTAGATTTAATCCCCAAAGAAAGGTTGTTGCTTCTCGAAACCATAGGCAAAAAGATCATCGGTTTATATCTAAAAGCAAAAGAGGAAGAGGAAAAATCCGGAAAATCCAACACACCCGTTGACAGATTTTTCAGCACTTGCCCCCAATTTGCAAGTGTAGTAAAGAGACTTGCAACAGAGATAGGAGAAGATTTCACAGTATCCGCTCATTATGCTGCCAAAAAAGGCGTGGAAGCGGTAGCAAACTTCCTAGGCGGGTGTGGAGCTGGAAGGCTCTACATAGCCCTGGAACCTAATGGAGACATAAAACCGTGTGTTTTCTTCCCAACAAATAAGCACACAGTACTTGGAAACATATTAAAAGACAATTTTGAACAAATTTGGGACAATAATCCTATACTTTGGAATTTGAGAAAAAGAGAAAATCTAGAAACCTACGAGATAGACGGTCGCATTATTGGATGTGGAAACTGTAAGGACAAATACATATGTGGAGGATGCAGAGCAAGATCTTACAGTTATTTCAATGGAAACTTAAACGCAGCAGATATCGGTTGCATTGATAACGAGGAAATCTGGAAAAAGGTTATGAAATCGCCTAGTAATGAATAGCCACTACAAATTTCTAATGTATGCATGCGAGAGGTTTTGATACATGAGGTTTCCTAGTTGTCTATAGCACGCGCAAAATTCTTAAACTAATCTGTACATTTGCGAGCTACATGTTTCTAAGAAACTTTGTCTCCCCACAAACTCAAGGAGTTCCCATCGTTCTCACAGGGGCAGGTACCGACATGAGCGACTTCAAACTCAATCCTTTTCTAGCATTCATGGGAGGATTCCCAGCTGGTATTGTCCCGAGGATTTTACTCAAAAAATATTGGTACCCGCCGGTGCCCAACAATGGAGATGGCACTGCCAAATACGCACCCTATGGGATACGAAAAATTGAAGCTTTGCTAATTAGGGAATTTGGCGTACAAAATGTTGCAGTCGTGCATCCAGATAATCTAGAAGAGGTTGTGGGACCGAAAACGAAAGTTATTGGAATATCTTCTATGGAGCCTGCTGGAACAGGTTTTGTCAGCCGAACCTACACATCTTTTGTGGGCTTTGGCGGAGAACCCGTGGCAGCTGCAGAATTCAGAGCCCTAATAAAAAAGCCAATTCTGCGAAAATGGGGTGCCAAAATAATTCTCGGAGGATCAGGCGCCTGGCAAATTAATAGAGCAAAGTTACAGAAGGAATATGGAATAGACTGCATCGTTATGGGCGAAGGTGAAAAGACAGCATTGAAAATTTTTCGCATGGCCCTCAACGGCGAGGAGCTTCCACAGATAGTTGAACCCGAGTCGCCAAATCCAGAAGAAGTTCCCTCCATCGTGCACCCGTCGATTTTTGGCACTGTAGAGATTACACGCGGTTGTGGCCGCGGCTGTAAATTCTGCTCGCCAACATTGAGAAGAGGTTACTCCTTTTCTTTAGAACACATCTTGAAAGAAGTGAAATTGAACGCGAAAAATGGCACAGAAATGATCATTTTAGCGAGTGAAGACATCTTCTTGTACCGATCTAAAGGAAAGTTTCTGCCAAATCGTGAAGCGATAGTCACGTTAATTAGATCAATTGCTGCTGTGCCTGGGGTCAAGTACATTCAGCCTGCTCATGCGTCGTTGGCACCCGTTGTTTATGATCCTAGAATAATCGAGGAGATTGGTCCGATTCTTGTTGAGAAATCGCGGTGGGTTACAAAGGGTACTAAGCATAGCTCAGTCGAAATAGGAATAGAGACAGGAAGCGTTCGACTTATGAATGATCATATGAAGGGCAAGATGTTACCGTACAAACCTGAAGAGTGGCAAGACATCGTAACGAAGGGAATTGAAATCATGAACGAGAACCGCATTTGGCCGTTGGCAACATTTATCACTGGTTTGCCTGGTGAAACCGAAAAGGATACGATTGCAACGCTTGAACTACTAGACAAATTGAGACATAACAAAGTATTCTATGTACCTTTACTGTTTACTTCAGAAGAAGACTGCATGCTTAGAGAAGCGCGACACATGGATTTGAAACATTTAACTCCACTGCAATGGGAGCTTATAGCCACATGCTGGGAACGCAACATAAATGTTTTTGTTTCAAAGGACCTTCGATGGAAAATAAGGCTTGCTGCAATGATTGCCTACGCACTGTATTATCGATGGAAACATGGTAGGAAAGTTTTATGGCCAATAATGAAATTTTCAGGATGGAAACCTGAACGCAGATATTGATTGCATTGCCAACGAGGAAATTTGGAAAAAAATCGTGAAATCGTCTAAAAATGATGGTGAGCCCGCTATGGGCTTCGAATATTTAAAAGTGCTTTACCACATTGAGAAATTACTTTGTTGATTTCTGAATATCCATAATTTGCATCTATCTCAGCAAGGAGCCTTTTTTTTCTATAGTAATCAATTAGAGGCTTCGTTTTTTCATGATAAACCCTCAGCCTATTTCTGATGGTTTCTGGAATTTCATCTGTGCGTTGGTAGAGTTCTCCACCGCAATAGTCGCATATCCCATCTGTTTTAGGCGGCTTATTCCTTACGTGAAAGATAGCTCCACACTTTTTGCAGGTTCTTCTACCACTAAGCCTAGAAATAATCTCGTCTTCTGAAGCAACAAAGTTCAAAACCTTATCGATCTTCTTGAATTTATCTAGTGCTTCTGCTTGATTTATCGTCCTTGGGAAACCGTCGAGGAAGAATCCATCTTGGCAGTCATCCTTTTCAAGTCTCTCCTTCACGAGTTTAATGACAATTTCATCTGGAACTAATCCTCCACTGGACACGTAGCCTTCTACTTTTTTTCCAAGTTCTGTTTGATTTCTGATGGCTTTGTGGAATAGATCTCCACTGGAGATTTTGGGGATCACATATTTTTTTGAGAGAGTGTCAGCGTAGGTTCCTTTGCCTACGCCTGGTGATCCGAGTAACACAATGTTCATTCATGAGTCCTCGTTTACTTGAGTATTCAATATGGGTGATTTGGGGACTGTTAAATAAGTTTCATTGGAATTAGCGAATAGATGTTCAAGCTCTCCCTTTTTCTTCTTTTCCGTAATATTTGGTCCATCGAATTTTGCGTGCATCTCGTTTCATGTTTAGTGAGCTCTTTCTGCATTTGCTTGAGCAGAACCATAGGATTGTTCCGTCGTTTCTGATATACATGATGCCTGTGCCTTGTGGGAATTCGTGTCCGCAAAAAGAGCAGTCGCGTGGTCTTGGCACAAGTTATCGCCTCTCGTTTATCTTCGTCTGATCTTTCTTGCTTCTCTTTCGGTCTCTCTTAGCATTAGGATGTCTTCTGTCCTTATGGGGCCTTTTACATTTCTAGTTATGATGCGTCCTTTATCTTTGCCTTCTAGTATGCGGACTCTGACCTGTGCGATCTCGCCTGTTGTTCCGGTTCGTCCGATTACTTGGATGACTTCGGCAGGGGTTAGTTCCTCCTCTGCTTCCTTTTCGCTCATCAGCTAACTCCTCTTTTCTTCAGTCCTTCAAGGCGTTTGGAGATTTCTTTTATTAGTGATGTGGCGTCGCCTGCTTCGGTTATGCTTGCGGAGGCTGCTGGGACGTCTATTCCTGAGGCGGTTCCGATCTTTTCTTTGCTGGGGACGAATATGTAGGGGATTTTTCTTTCTTCGCAGAGTAGTGGTAGGTGAGCTACGACTTCTGGGGGTTCTACGTCTTCGGCTATTATGACGAGTTTTGCTTGTCCTCTTTCTATTGCTTTTGTTGTTTCGTTGGTGCCTTTTCTGACTTGGCCTGTTTTGGTTGCCATTTGGAGGGCTTCATAGGCTGCATCTGCGACTTCTTTTGGGATTTCTATTTTTACGTAGAATGGTTTTGACATTAGCCTTCACCCTTTTTTTAAGTGTTGAGTTTTATCGACTATTCCTATTTATGAATGTTTCGTATATTATATGACGCCAGTTTGTGTGTCTGTCTGTCTAGGTCTAGTATAGAGGGGAGGGAGAGACAGACGGGTATAGAAGGGTAGAGGAGAGGGTTGGGAGTTTGTATATTTTGTTTTTGGTGGCTTGGTATTTTGATGTAAGGGTGTCTTCTGAGTGAAAAGTTCGAGAAATTTTTTTGTTATACCGAAGAAAATTTAGAAAAACAATGTACGACTCTATCAATATTTTATCATCTATAACCTGCGCATTAAAAATCCTCCTGATCTGAATTTAGGAAAGCTTGTTTACACAAGATTTTTCTATACAGAGCTTCTAAGGCTTTGTTGGTTCATTGTCATGTCTCAAGGAGAAACGGTGGAAGAGGTTCTCAGCAAGGCTGAGGAACTGGAGAAGAAGTGC
>CAZCYX010000101.1:0-7292 GCA_964503065.1 uncultured Candidatus Bathyarchaeia archaeon | reverse complement strand
AGAGGCAAGCCGACGCTATTATCAAGATGCTGCCATCCGTGCGGCACTGGAGAAAATCGCCCAAGGCAAAAAGCGGGTGCTCCTCTTTCTCGCTACGGGTTCCGGGAAAACCCATATTGCAGTCCATATCTTAAAAAAGATTGCCGATGCCGGGCAACTCCGCCGGGCATTATTCGTCTGTGACCGTGAAGAGCTGCGCGATCAAGGGATAAGAGAGTTTCATAAGATTTTTGGGGCGGATGCGGCAGAAGTGAGCACGGCGAACCCCCGGAAGAACGCCCGCCTATTGATTGCGACCTATCAAACACTCAACGTGGCAGGCGAGACCGAAGATGCCAAATTCTTTCTTGAAAATTACCCTAAAGACTACTTCAGCCACATTATCATTGATGAGTGCCATCGAAGCGCATGGGGCAAATGGAGCATCGTGTTAAAAAGAAACCCTGATGCCGTTCAGATAGGGCTTACCGCAACTCCTCGCCATTGGGAAGGTGGATCTGAAGAAGAACGTAAAGAAGATGGAGAGATCACGGCCAATAACCTCCAGTACTTTGGCGAACCGGTCTATGAATATGATATGGCACAGGGGATCGAGGACGGCTACCTCCCTGCCTGTGAGATCATCAGGAGGATAACAGATTTAGATGAGAGAGGGGTGACGCGTGAAGATATCGAGCGCTTAGGTGCAAAGGATGCCATTACAGGAGAGCCTCAATCGGTTGCAGATGCCAGAGGACACTATGAAGCGCCATCCTTTGAAGCTGCTATCCAGTTGCCTGATAGGGTTAAGGCCTGGTGCAAGGACCTCTTTGAGATGCTTCTTCAAACTGGCGGCCCTCATCAGAAGACCGTGATTTTCTGCGTTCGTGACACCCATGCCGATGCGGTCGCTTCAGAAATGAACAATCTCTATTCTCAATTTGTTCAAGAGTTCAAAGGTTCAAACGCTCAAAAGTTACAACTTAAACTCTTGAACTCTTCAACCTTTAAACCTACTGATGTTTATGCCTTCAAATGCACCGCTGCTGTCGGCGGCAGTCAATATATCGCAGATTTGCGAGGCTCAGAGCGAAGTCACTTTATCGCCACCACCGTTGATCTCATAACCACCGGCGTTGACGTGCCGATACTTCGCAATGTCGTTTTCTTCAAATATGTCCGTTCTCCTATTTCCTTTCAGCAGATGATGGGGAGGGGATCAAGGATTCATTTTTCAACCAATAAGTTGATGTTTCGCGTCTATGACTATACAAACGCTACCCGCCTTTTAGGAAAAGATTTCATTACAAGACCTACCCCGCCACGCCCTCCAGAAACATCTGCGCCTCCTGAAAAGGTAATCCGCGTGGAAGGGTTTGATGTCCACGTAAATCCCGCCGGAACCTATATTATTACAAAAAAAGAAGGAAGATTAGGGATGGTTACGGTAGAAGAATATAAACAAAGCCTTGCTGAACATTTAGTTGGAGAGGCTAAGATATTTGATGATTTTCGCCACCAGTGGATCAACACGCAGGATCGAAAAAGGCTGATAGACGCTCTTCCTGATGATGGACAAGGGATAAGACTCCTTCGGGAACTCTTGAACCGCAAAGAATATGACCTCTTTGACGTGCTGGCAGAGATTGGATTCGGTGTGGCCCCAAAGAGCCGTACGGAAAGAGTAGAAGCGCTCCACTATAAACATGATGATTGGTTTAAGAGTTTGCCTACGAAGGCAGCGAATACATTGCTCGCTCTTGCCAGGCAATTTGAAAAGGGTGGAACTGAAGAGTTAGAAAATCCTCATGTGTTCAATGTCCCTGATGTGGTCAAAGCAGGGGGTCTGGAGGCCTTAAAAATTCTCGGCGACCCTAAAAGGGTCATTAACGAGACTAAAGAGAGATTGTTTGCAGCATGAATCACAAAGAGTCTAAGGATTCAAGGGTTCAAAGTTCAAGGGTTGAGAGTTTTGAGGACCTCAACGTCTACAGGCAGGCAAGAGAGCTCACCAATAAAATATATGAGATTACCAGGCAGGGTTCTTTTTCCAAGGACTATGGATTGGTGGATCAAATCCGCCGTGCATCTGTTTCTATAATGTCCAATATCGCTGAAGGATTTGAGCGAGGGACAAATACTGAATTCAGTCAATTCCTCTTCATTACTAAAGGTTCCTGTGGAGAAGTTAGGGCTCAACTGAGCATCGCCTTCGACCAGCAATACATTGACGAAAATATCCATAACAATCTTGTCGATCGATGCCGTAGAATCAGCGGAATGCTCAGTAACCTCATAACCTATTTAAAAGGTGCTCGCTACCGAGGAACAAAATATAAGAAGCCACAACCCAAAAATATGGCAGAAGAGATGAACAAGCTTTTACAACAGATACGCAGTGAAGGCAAAAACTCTTAGACTTTGAAACCCTTCAACCCTTAAACTTTTTAACTCTTGAACCTTTAGTAAGACAAGGCTAACACGTGTTAGATGTAGAAGGTTATAAAGCCCAAATGCTTTAAGGAGGTTTGAAGTGTCAACAACCCTTAAACCCTTAAACCCTTCAACTCTTAAACCCTTAAACCCTTCCTCGCTTGAACCTTTAAAAGAAGGTTGGCGATGGGTGAGACTGGGAGAGGTGTGTGAAAAATTTGTAAATGGCGGAACCCCCGATACAGGAACCCCGACTTACTGGGATGGAAATATACCCTGGATTACTGGTGCTGATGTAACAAGTTTCTGGGTTTCAGGCGGAAGAAAATTCATAACAGAAGATGGGCTAAAAAATAGTGCAACACATTTGGTCCCCCAAAATACTGTTTTGGTCGTTACAAGGACAGGTGTAGGCAAGGTAGGTATTTCTGCAAATGATTTGTGTTTTAGTCAAGATATTACTGGAATAATCTGTGGCAAGGAAATTTCCTCAGAATATTTGGCAAGGTTTATCTTATTCCAAGGAAATAATTTGGCAAGTATTCAAAGAGGTGCCACAATTAAGGGAGTAACGAGAGCTGATATAGAAAATCTAGTAATTCCTCTCCCACCGCTTCCTGAACAAAAGCACATCACATCAAAACTTCAAGAACTTTTACAAGAGGTAGATCGTGCCCGAACTGCCTGCAAAAAGCAGTTAGAAGCAGCCAAGGCCCTCCCCGCCGCATATCTACGAGACGTCTTTGAAAGCGAAGAGGCAAAGAAGTGGGAGAGGAAAAGACTGGGAGAGGTGTGTGAATTTCAGTATGGTTCAGGTTTGCCAGAACGAGATAGATTAGACGGGTCTATTCCTGTCTTTGGTTCAAATGGGGTTGTTGGCTACCACAATGTACCAATCACTCAAGGTTCAACTATTGTAATTGGCCGTAAGGGTTCAATTGGGCAAATAAATTACTCTGAGGGGCCATGTTGGCCAATAGACACTACTTATTATATTGATGCCTCGAAGACAAATTGCAATCTTCTTTGGATATATTGGTTATTAAAATGGCTTCGGCTTGATTTACTGAATAAAGCAACTGGAATTCCTGGTCTTAATAGAGAAGATGTTTATAATCAAATTATCCCTATTCCTCCTTTTTCCGAACAAAAGGGTATCGCTGCCGAATTGAAGACAAAGATGACAGAATCAGAAAATCTTCAATCTTCAATCCGAAATCAACTATCTGCCTTAGATGCCTTACCTCAATCAATTTTGACAAAGGCATTTAGAGGAGAGTTATAGAGTGGATTTAGCAAAACTAGAAGAGATAGCAAAGCGTGAAAAAGAGAGAATTATTCGGCATAAAGAAGGTCCTGCAATTGTTATCGCTGGTCCTGGTTCGGGGAAAACCACCATCTTGGCAGAAAGGTTAGTGAGTCTTTGTAATGAAACCGACCCGACTAGGGTTGTTGCCATAACTTTCACAAATAACGCTGCAGATGAGATGAAGGAAAAGGTTAAGGAAATATGCCGTAAGTCAAAACAAGAGCCTCCTGAGCCACGTATCAGTACAATGCACTCTTTAACGAAAGGTTTACTACATCGTTGTTCGGATAAGTTAGGGTTGCCAACCTCCTTCCGAGTTGTAGGGAAACCCCAAGAAGAGATTTTGCTTCCAGATACTCGTATTGAATTAAAGCGACAGAAGAGAAAACTCGACCGCTACCCCAGGAATACATATCTTAAACGTTTCAAAGCAAATAGAGCAAGTATTTCTAATTTGGATACTGTAGCTGAAATTCCATCTAAAAGCGGTTTCGCTACCCAAGAACAATTTAATGAGTGCTATAGCTCACTTCTTAATTTCTATCGCAGTGTGGATTGGTATGATGTCGTTGCACTTGCAGTAAAACTATTGAGTGAAAATAAAGATATCCTTGACGATATTACCGACGAGATTGACCATCTGCTTGTAGATGAATATCAAGATTTAAACCGCGCTGATCACGAGCTAATTCGGTTGCTTTCAACAAAGGCTAAATCTCTGATGGTCTTTGGTGATGATGACCAGAGTATCTATCAAACTGGAAGATTTGCAAACCCGGGAGGCGTGAAAAGATTTAAAGAAATCTACCCGGATGCGAAAATCTATCCACTTTCAGTCTCTTGGCGTTGTGGGGCATCAATTATGGACGCAGCTTGGAAGTTGATAGATGTGGATGAGAATCGGCTACCTGAGCGCATGTATAAAGAGCAACCCATCACAAATCCGGAAAGAGGTCTTGGCGAATTCGAAGTAAAATCTTTTAAGAGCGAGAAAACTGAAATACAAGTTCTTTTTAGTGAAGTGCAAAATGAGTTAAAAAAGATTCCACCCCCAAAGGATACTCTGATTCTGTTCCATAGTAAAGAGATAGGACAAAAATATGCTGATGCTCTCCAAACTAATGGTTTTAAGATAGAAAATCTACTCGGTAAATCTCAAACAGTCTCTGAAGCAGAACTTTTGCTTTATGAAACTCTTCGTCTTGTAAATGATGAATCTGATAATCTGGCTGCGAGGTTTCTACTTCAAAAATTATTTCAGATGGAATCCGAGTGGATTGCTAAAGCCAGAAGTGTATCACAGAATCAGAATAAATTCCTATGGCAGACAGTAGTTGAGGTTGACGGTACTTTGGAGATGATAAAATCTTGGTCTGAAAATTTTAATAGATGGCGTCAAATGGATGATGTTATTGAAATGCTGAATGAAATAGTTAAGACTCTCCAAATACATAGTGAGCCAGAAATACAAACAATTCTTGCATGGTGTGATCATGAGGGGAACCTCACACTTCACAAACTTATAGACCGCTTAGATAAGGGAATTGTTTTTGAAGAACCAGCTCCAGTAGCGACTGCGGAAGACGGCATTACTCGAATTATAATTATGACCATGCATGGCGCGAAAGGGTTAGATGCCGATGTGGTCTTTGTGCCAGCCCTCGAAGATGAACTGATGCCAAATCAATGGTATGAACCTGAACAACGTAGGCTCCTATACGTTTCAATGACGAGAGCAAAAAGGAGGTTATTTTTGAGTTGGGCGTGGAGCCGTATTGGGCGAGCTACCTATCGGAGCCTTAATCGGGCTGAAACTCATAGAAGGCGCTCAAGATTTTTAGATGAAATTGAAGGATAGAATGAGATTATGAGGAACAAAAAATCAAACAACCGTAAAATCACAACCCCACAATTGTTAAACGCCTACATCAAAGGCATCTGTGACATTATGAGGAGGTCGGGGAGGGCTGGAGCTTTGCAGTATGTGCCGGAGCTGACGTGGATGCTCTTCCTTCGCATCCTTGATGAGCGGGAAGAGAAAGAGGCGGAGCAGGCAAAGGCAGTGGGAGCGGATTTCAGGCCATCCTTGGAGTATCCTTATCGCTGGCGAGACTGGGCAGCACCTCCTAAAAATAATAAAGTCCAAGAGCTAGAAAGTTCAAAGATTCAAGGGTTAAAAAGGAAAGAGTTGCAAGAGAGCACGCTTGGGGCTTTTATGTCTTTTGTGAATGGAGAGCTTATAACGTATCTCCGAAACCTTCGGAATAAACCTGGGGCAACTCCTCGTCAGAAGGTAATCAGTGAGGTCTTTTCGTCTATTGAGAAGACAGGGGTCGATACAGAGCGCAACCTCTTGGACATCCTCGATAAGATCAATGAGCTTTCTTTAGACCATGTTGATGAAACCCATATGTTTCCCATCTCCCAGGTCTATGAAGGGTTGCTCCAGAAGATGGGGGAGAAAAATAACGATGGTGGACAGTTCTTCACGCCGCGAGAGGTTATCCGGGTCATGGTTAAGGTTATCGACCCTGAGATTGGTGAGGTAGTCTATGACCCCTGCTGCGGCACAGGTGGATTCTTGGCCCAGGCATACCATCACATGAAGCAAAAGACAAAGACGGGGATGGACATAGAAACACTTAAGACCAGGACATTTTATGGGAGAGAGAAGGAGAATCTGGTCTATCCCATCGCCTTAGCAAACCTTGTGCTTCAGGAGATAGACGAGCCCCACATCTGGCATGGAAATACATTAACAGGGCTTGAGATTTATGGCGGCCTCTTCTCTGGTGCTCCTGCCCTGTTTGATGTCGTCCTCACCAATCCTCCCTTTGGTGGGAAGGAAGGCAAAGATGCACAAACTCGATTCGCCTACAAAACCGGCTCAACCCAGGTGCTCTTTCTCCAACACGTTATAGATAGTCTAGTGCCAGGCGGGAGATGCGGGATTGTCATGGACGAAGGTGTGCTCTTTCGTACGAACGAAACCGCCTTTGTCCAGACCAAGCGTAAACTTCTTAATGAATGCAACCTCTGGTGTATTGTAAGCCTTCCGCCGAAGGTCTTCGTGAGTGCTGGTGCTGCCAGTAAGACCAACCTTCTATTCTTCACGAAAGGAGAGCCGACAAAAGAGATTTGGTATTACGATCTATCCGACCTCAACATCACCAAAAAACAACCCTTAACCCTCGAACAATTTGACGAATTCTTTAAACTTTTAAATCCCACAACCCTTACACTTTCGGAAAGTGAACGTTCCTGGCGCGTGCCGATAGAAGAGATCCAGGCAAAAAATTATGATCTCAAGGCGGTTAATCCAAACCGGAAAAGTGGGGGAGACAACAGAACGCCTGAAGAGCTGCTTGCCCTCATTGAATCACAGGCAGAAGAGATTAAGACGGTACTGACAGCATTAAAAAACAAAGGTGTATGAAGAAGTTCCAAATTTCAGGCATGTTCAGAGAATATTGTCCACACTTAATAGGATTAGAAGGTTTAGGAGGTAAAGACGTAATCACATTCCTTCAACATAATCCTTCAACACTACCTCTATATTCTCCTTCGTACT
>CAZCYX010000100.1:0-7297 GCA_964503065.1 uncultured Candidatus Bathyarchaeia archaeon | reverse complement strand
GGAAAAGTACACTGTGCCCATGAGTCGTCTCGAGAAATCTGGGCTAGCTTATGACAGGCCATTCGAAGTGTATTTTGCGCCTGAATCGTTATTCGAAGAATTGGATGTTTAATTTATCGCACGATACTTCTAAACAAACAAGCCGCCAGGCGTGATGGGAGAAGCTGGAGCATATATTGGGAGCATATATGGGGCACATCTTCATTTGTCAGCTAAAGCTTGGTAAGACAATCATGACAGGGATGGGGTCGCGTCTTTATGTATCAGTTAGGCTTTGATGGGACTGTAAAAAACCGAGAGGACGGGTGTGTATCAAAAAGAGTCACCCATCAGTTGGGCGGGTTCAGCCCTTAAATTATGAATTTTCTCAATGGCTGAGTTATCAGTGTAACAGATCTTTAGTTCGCTGTGGAGTGTTTCAAGAGGCAATACGAGGAAGAGCATTCTGTAAACAAATCGATAACGAACGTACAGTAATTAATTCATGAACAATTAGATTACATGCAATGAACATACAATTGTATGTCATAAAAACAAATAAGGAGGGGAAAAATGGATTATCCTACATTTCAAGTATTTATTGGCGAAAACGATCAATTCTATTTCCGTTTGTACGCCGCAAATGGAGAGATTATCCTTCAAAGTGAAGGATATACTGCTAAGGCCAGTTGCGAGAACGGCATAGAATCAGTCAAGGAAAATGCTCAAATTGATGAACGTTACCAGCGAAAGGTGGCGAGCGATGGCCAGTACTATTTTAAGCTTGTGGCTGCAAATGGCGAAGTAATCGGAGTGAGTGAGATGTACACAACAGAACAGAAGCGTGATAATGGCATCGAAGCGGTAAAAGAGACGGCACTTACTGCACCAATAGAAGATATCACCTGAAATGCAACACCTTGCCACGTGATGAGAGGACGGGTACAGGGGCATGAGGGGGGGGGCATGAGGGGGACGTTGTTGAAAAGGGGGCATGAGGGGGACGTTGTTGAAAATGTTCACTTCTCCGAATCAGGCGCCATTCTTTAAATGTTCATACCGACTCCACGTAACGTTATTTTTCACATTTTTGTCATAGAAATTTTCCATCCTTGGCCTGTCAAAGGACAACCCACTGCTATTGATCCATTTAAATGAACGTACGAGAAAAAATTACCATTAAATCCCCTGATAGAAAGGGAGTGGTTACTGCTTCAAAGGTCCGAACGGTAGAACCCTCTCCATCTACAGATTCACCTATCGGCCAGATTTTACATCTCCAAAGAATCATCGGCAATCGGGCAGTGCAGAGGCTGTTAAAATCCGGTGTTATTCAAGCAAAACTAAATATCGAACAAGCCGGTGATATTTACGAGCAGAAAGTAGCTCAAGTGTCAAAGAAGTTGATGCACTTGTCTGAGCAATTATTCCAACGACAGCGGGAAAAGAAAAATAAATATGGCATAAAAAAACTGTCGCCAGTTGAAGAACGTATACAGCATCGAAGGCCGAAAAGTACGAGCCCAAAAAGCCTTAGCAATTATATACAAATACAAAAAAACGGATGCAGCCCAAGGAGAAGACGGAAGAGAACAAGACAAAAAGTACCTCTGGCGGTATATATGGCAAGAAGACGATGCTCGAATCTTGATGAAGCTATTCGCTTATGGGCGATTTATAGATTTGTTTTTGATCTTGATTCACCAACAATTACGAAAAGAAAGTATTGGTCGCGACTTTCAAAACATAATTTTGCAGGTATAGATATTTATGTCAAAGAGCCGGGAAAAAGTGAATCACGCTATACTGTAATAGTCCGAATAAAAGGCCCAAATATCGTAGAAGCAAGCTTATTCGTCTGGTTCAAGTATTCCAGCGCTTATGGCCTTGTTTTCTTTAAGCCCGTTAAGATTAGACGTTTTCTTGGCACTATAACAACTTATCGAGGAGGATGTTTGATTGTTGATAAGCCTCTTCCCAAACCACCAAGGCGTAAACCACGACCAAGACCTAGCCCTCCTGGAGCAACAGGGCTTGCCTAAGAACCACGAGTGGGAGGTTGTTAAAAATGTTCACTTTCTCCTGAATTTTCATACCAAAAGCCCATAACTTGATATTTTGATCTCTATCATAACCATTCGCAATCCTTAACCAACCTAGAAATATGTACGTAGCGATAGATCTTTTCAATGAGTGTAAGAGAAAAGATAACTACGAACACCCCTGCTAGTAGAAAGGGAGCGGATTCGACTTCTAAGGTTCAAAAGCAAGAGTTCTCTCACTCTATAACTTCGCCTATTGGCCAGATTTTGCATCTCCAAAGAACTATCGGGAATCAAGCGGTTCAAAGACTGATCAAATCGGGCACGATTCAGGCAAAACTCAAAATCGGCCAGGCTAGAAATATCTACGAGCAGGAAGCGGACAGAATAACTGATCAAGTAATGCAGATGCAGGAACTTACAATTCAGCCTAAACCCACCTGACCCTTGAGTCAGGCCCTCTCGTGCGGAGAGGAAGAAACGATTCAAACCAAGCCGATTGCAGAACAGATCACACCATTGGTTCAAAGGCAGGCTGAGGAGGAGGAACCTATACAGACAAAATTGCTCTTTGCGGAGCATCCAATAGCACCAAGACAAGTTGAACCAGAAGAAGAGGAGGAAGAAGAGCCGATTCAGACTAAACTAAATTCTGGGGAACAACCTTCAATACAAAGACAAGAAGAGCCGGAAGAGGAAGAAGAAATTCAGGGCAGGTTCGAAAACAATATCAATCTTCAGCGTCAAGAAGATATCCCTGAAGAAAAGGAGGAAGAAGAAATACAGGCAAAGGAAACCTCAGGTCAAACTCCTGCTGTTGCTCCCAATCTTGAATTCAGCATCCAGTCCCTAAAAGGTAGCGGACAACCTCTTCCCAAATCCGTCCGCCACTATTTTGAACCCCATTTTGGCCATGACTTCAGCCAGATAAGAGAACACAGCGGCACGCGCGCTCCGGAAACCGCACAGGTTTTGAATACTCACACCTTCTCTATCGGACGAGATATCGCGTTCGATACTGGACAATACGCAGCGCAGACTATGTCTGGAAAACGGCGGTTAGCTTACGAGCTCACGCCAGTGGTTCAACAAGGGTGCTTACGCTCTCCACTGCAAAGAGAGCGGATGCATCGATCAGGTAACATAGATGCGTCACCGGACGTGTTACGCAGATCCGGTGGGATGACTTCCACTTCCTTAACCATTGCACATATGCTCTACATGAGAAGATACGAGAAATACTTGAAGCAGGCCATCAGTTTACTTGAACAAGCAGCGTCAAGAGCGAAACGTTCTGGGCGGACTTTCTTCGGTCGTACTGTTCAGGGCATATGCCGCAAGTTGAGCGGCGGTCGTTGGTTAAAAATACCGACTCACATCGGCTATGACACACGCTATTGGCGACATGTAGTGGATTGTGGTAAGGGTGAGAGCAAGCTGGTGCATAGCAGGGGCAGTCCCGCTTTAGCGATCGACGAGATGTTCAAAAACCTTCACCGGTTGTGGACGTTCGACTGCGCCGAGTACTTGCAGGTAGCCAGGTGGTATGCGCTACGATGGGCCGCGGGGAAAAAGCGGTTCAATGCCAAGATCAGGAGCCTGGGCACATTGGAACTCAAGCCTCATGGCTCCACCGGTTTGTCCCGTTCCGCCTTGTACGTACGATCTGCGACGCAGAGAGACTTTGTAAAACAATATCCAAGGACAAGGAGTGCTCGGCGATACTCAGAACGGACATTGCTGAAAGCCGCACCTTTTGGAAGTCGAATCATGTGGACGAACCGATCGCTTCTAAACAAGCCATGGGTATCTCATAGGCACTTCAATACCTTGAAGCTTGGGCAGGATCGATTTGCATTTCACCCGTACGGAACAGGAGGACGAACGTACGTGGAGTGCACGATGGCATTAAGGGGTCGGGGGTACTCGTCGAATCAAGCTCGCACGAAATGCCGGGCATCTCTTAGCGGGTTTGAGAAGTTACTTACTCACTTATGTATTGTAAAGAATATCTTTATCGAGAAAATTGAGTATACGTCGCCGTACTTGTAATAAGGACGTGAGAGGGAAAGGACGGACGTTTTTTAAAAGATTACTTTTGAGAATACGATGTCAGGTTTCAAACATTCAGAAGGGCTTACGAGAGACATCTTTGCAAATGTTTACCTTTTCATATCAGATGCCAGGTTTGGAATGGCCTTGGCATTCAACAAGGTGTACCTCCATACATGTCTTGCTATCTCTGCCACGGACATTCTCTCTACCTAGCCAGCCCAGGAATAGGTTCGCAGCTATTAGTCTGCTCAAATGAACGCAAGAGTGAAAGTTACCACGAACACCCCTGAGAGGAAGGGAGCGGATTCGGCTTCCAAGAAGGCTCAAAGGTCAGAGGTCTCTCTACCTACAAACTCGCCTATCGACCAGATCTTGCAACTCCAAAGGACCATCGGTAATCGGGCAGTTCAGAGGATGTTCAAGTCTGGCTTTTTACAAGCAAAGCTCAGAATTGGCCAATCGAATGATAAATATGAGCAGGAAGCAGATCGCGTAGCGGATCAGGTGATGCGAATATCTGGGCCTCAGGTTCGGTCGGAAGAGGAGGGAGGATCAACCGCGACCGCTACAGAGGGTCAGGAACGTTCTGGGAGGTCCAATAAGGTTTTGGTTACAGATGCTGAAGTTGAATGGAAGAATCCGAAGAAGAACATTATTCAGGGCGGTGAGTTATATGGGCTAGGAAGACACAGACCTCACGGGATGACAGGGAAGTGGTCCGAATGTACGATACCTCCCACGGTATCGGTGGAGTACAACGATGATGAGAGGGCATGGATCATCCAGTCCGTTACCGCCTATGCTGAAATTGACGTGCAGGAACCCTTAGAGGAGGCTTATCCGAAATACAATGAGGCCAATCCGGAGGACAATAATGTAGTCGATAACGAAAGCCTTGGGACTCGAACACCCCCAGACCGAACAGGAAAGGGGCACTGGGAATACGTCATTAAGAATCTCCTTCTCTATGGTACAGAAGACTACGTACCCCAAAATATGTTTTGGTGGGTAAGAGGTAGCACGATGTACCATGAGGAAGTCCATCATAGGGAATACAAGGAGTGGTTCAAAGGGAAATGGCGGGAATTCAGAAAACAATTGGGAGAAAGGCTCCAGGAAAAATTAGCCAAGAACCAGATAAGCCCAGTGAATAAAGATAATGTCGAGAGAGTGGCGCAGTCGATTTTAAAAAGGATCCTTGAGGAAGACGACTGGCCGATTACTGAATCCCAAGCCTATAGTGAAACCCGAGAAAAGTATTGGGTAAAAAAGGTCAAGGAGATCCACGAATTTTTTGCGAAACGAAACCATAAACTGAGGATACCTATTCAACGCCAGGTTGAAGAGGAGGAGAAAAGGATCCCTCAGATCAAACAAAAATATAATACCAGGCCAGCAGTCACTCCCGCCCTTGAATCTCGCATACAAGCTCTCAGAGAAGGTGGTTATCCTCTGCCTGAATCTGTCCGCAACTACTTCGGATCTCGGTTTAGTCAAGATTTTAGTCAGGTGCGAATGCCTACAGATAATAAGGCAAATGGAGCAGCTAGGTCAGTGAGTGTCAACGCTTTGACAACGGGCCAGAATGTAGTTTTTGGTGCCGGACAATATTTACCTGAGACAGTTACAGGAAAGCAAATATTAGTGCACGAGTTGACGCCAGTTGTGCATCAGCAACAAGAGATGGCAACTGGCACAGGGAGAGTTCAAAGACAAGAGAAAGAGCCGGAAACAACCTATCGACTCGGTATGCGTCGTATTCGACACCCGGACGAAAGGGTGGAGGTGGAAATAGTCAGACCTTGGAAGGAGGGAGATAGAGAGACGAGTACGCTCACGGGCATGGCACAGGTTGCCGAGATCAGTCTTGATCTTCTCGAGAAGGATCTGGTTGCAAGCGGTGCCTACAAATCAGCCGCCGATTTGAGAAAGACGTTCAAAGTCGGGACCCGTATCGTGGTCCAGAAAGGTAAGATCATCGAGATTTCGGTGAGGGGTAAGGTCTATAAGGTTGAAGGCATGATTGCTCCTGACTTCGATTACTTCCTACGGGAGGGTGCAAAACTATTTGGTGTAGTTGGGTTTGGTCTGGCAGGTGGAGAAAAGGCAGGTCCAGATCCAAGTGACAGTTATGATGTGAGCATGTGGGAAGAGATGCGGCACCCTCGTGGAGTGCTGCGTGCGAAGGTGAGCCCGTGGCGCGCCATGGATCAATTGGTAAGGAGCATTGGTAAAAAAGTTCCCAAGGCGGGCGGCGGGATGACTGAGTGGCGTTTTGACTGCTTTGAATTTGTCCCCCTGATACGCATCTACGCATACTGGCGCACGATGACCAAATCCGAGTTCAATAAGAAGTTCAGCCCTCTGGAGTTGGGTTTTCATGCCAGGACCAAGCTTCACTGGGGAGAAACCATTGAGGCAACCCGTCCCGGAGAGGCACCGTTTACGCTCGGTGAGATGAGAGCGTTCGAAAAAGGTGGTGAGATCGTCTTCGAGCCAGAAAAGTTACCTGTCGGGAAGTCATGGGCACAGCTTTTGAGAGAGGCACCAATAGGCACACAGATCGTCTGGACCAATAAGGATGCTCAAGCTAAGTGCAAGAAGGACCCTCATCTCAGCTTTTGTAACTATGAGAATGAGAATGCGACAAAGCTCGGGCTGGATGAATACTCGGCCCATCCCTTCGGGATCGTCAATGAGAATACTATTAAAGAAGAGATGGCAGCGGCTCTCTTTGGTGGGAATAAGGCCTTAATCCCTGCTGACTACATCGAAAAGAATATCTACATCTCGAGCATGCGTTACCCGATACGCTAACGTCTATTACTCTTCACTACATCTCCGAATGCCATGAGGGGTTTGCTGTCGAGAGGTTTTACTTTTGCAAATCAGACATCTGTCTTTGAACGTTCATGTCAATAGCGGATCTCACTCTAGTTTTTTCATCTATGTCATACATATCTATGAATCATTAGCCTGCCATGGAGCAGGTCCGTATCGATTGGTTTATTTCAATGAACGTGAGGACAAAAATTACCACTAATACCCCTGATAGAAAGAGAGCGATTACTGCTTCAAAGGTCCGAAAGTCAGAGTCCTCTCCATCTATAAACTCGCCTATCGACCAGATCTTGCACCTCCAAAGGACCATCGGCAATCAGGCAGTCCAGAGATTGTTTAAATCAGGTATGATTCAGGCAAAAGCCAAAATCGGTCAGGCA
>CAZCYX010000099.1:0-7343 GCA_964503065.1 uncultured Candidatus Bathyarchaeia archaeon | reverse complement strand
CTACATAGTCTTTAGGAATTAGTTGCTTTGCGACTTTCTTGAGGGCTCCAGTGGGCTCGTATGCTGCACAATCTATTTGTCCAGTTTTATCTTTAATGGAAAAGATTACATGTCCACCCTGAATAACTCGTGGCGTCACATTCACGAATCCCTCAACCACGACTGGGTTAAAGGGTTGTATCTCTCTGATTGAACTAACTTTCCTTAAGTGGGCGTCGGTTCCATGGTTTGTGCGAAAAACTATCCATCTCTCAATGGATTCTAGAGATACAATCATTTCATGGGCTTCTTTAACCACTTCTGGAGTTTCTCCACGGATGCCATACAGAATTGGGTCTGGTCCCCTAGGAGTGATAAGAATTCGTCCAGTTTCAGGATCAATGTTGTTAAATGTGAGGGGCGATGTTTTATCATCCATGTCCTTAACAGTAGAAATTTGTATTTTTCTAGGAGTCCCACAGTTTTCTGGTGTTCGATAGGTTATAATTTCATAAGTGTGGTCTTCTTCTAAGGTCTCGCCGATTGCGGCTAAGCCTCCGATGATTCCACGACCCTTTTTGAAGCCCACTGCCTCAGCTCTAAAAGTTTTAATTAGCTTTAAGGCTTCCTTTATTTTTACTATGCCTTGAATAGTTCTTTTGGCGAAGGCTTTAACTTCCTCAGGGATGTCATGGAAAAAGAAAACAACACCTGGGTCTGTTCCATCATAATCTAAGTCAGCATATTCCTCAACTGTGTCAACAACCATCTCCATAATCTCTTCCACAAGGTCTTCGTTACATTTTACTCGTAGACAGAGGGCACCGTTACCACGAGTTTTCCAAGGAACATTTGGGTTAAGACGAACAAGATTCGGATAATCTAAGAAAATGACGCCCATTTTATGCAGTTTTTCAACGAGCAAAGCAGCTATGTAAGTCGTGCACCCCATTCTCGGCGAGTCTGTGTCATCGAACCCAATGTGCATTCTAACCATTAGAGTCAGCTCAACATTATCATGACAAAGGACACATAATGATAAGAATTTTCGGTCTGATATAGTGTTAGAATCGCCATGAGAAAAAAGGGGAAGTTTTGTTTAGGTTGATTCTTCGGTGACTATCATCGTTAGGGTTGATCGAACCTTGTCTAAACGCCTTATGTGCCACGTGACCATTTCTTTTAGCTTGTCCATTGTTTCGGCTTCAATCTTTGCTACGATATCGTAGACACCGTAGACGCTGTAAGCCTCTTTCACTCCACTAACCTTCTTTAATGTCTTTAGAACTTCGTTTTCTGAACCTATTTCAGTGTTTATCAGCACGAAAGCGATTGGCGGCATATTATCTCCCTTATGGTATGATAAGTCGCCTTACCCTAAAACATTTTTGCTTGTAAGTTTGAATTATGGATTATGGCGAAGGAAATGATGATAACAAGTAAGGAAATGCGTGCCCTCGAGTTAAACTCTGAATATTTTAGCGTTTCCAGATTGCAACTCATGGAAAATGCTGGCAGAAATGTTACAGCTGAAATAATTTCTAGATTTTCGGCTGACAAGACTCGAGTCGCTATTTTCTGTGGAACTGGGGGAAATGGAGGTGATGGCTTTGTCGCGGCACGTCATCTAATCTCTCAAGGCTTTAAAGTAGAGGTTATTCTTGCTGGAAGGTCGAAAGATATTGTAGATGAGGCGGCGCTGAAGAATTGGCAAGCACTGCAATCTTTGAAGGAGTTCATTGTTTTGCATGAGGTTTTTGACTCTTCTCTTGTTCCAGATGTTGATGCTGAAGTTGTTGTTGACGCGTTGCTTGGGATCGGGTTAATGGGTTCATTGCGTCCACCTATTCTGCAGTTGGTAAGAAAAATTAACCAAATGGAAGCATTTCGAGTTGCTGTAGATATACCTACAGGAATAGACTCCGATACTGGGAAGGTTTTAGGCGAAGCAGTGAAAGCCGATTTGACAGTAACTTTTCACAAGATGAAGCATGGACTTGCTAAAGCCAAAAATTACACTGGAGAACTAATTGTAAAAGACATTGGTTTACCATCCGAGTTTGAGAAGCTTGTGGGTCCTGGCGACGTCTCTTTGGTTGTTAAACCCCGTCCTCACCATGTTCACAAAGGCGATTTTGGTCGACTCCTAGTGATTGGTGGAAGCGAAGTCTTCTCTGGTGCCCCAACTCTTGTAGCCCTTGCAGCACTCCGCACCGGTGTAGACTTAGCATATATCGCTGCGCCGCAAAAAACTGCAATCGCCATTTCATCTATGTCTCCTAATTTAATTACTTTAAAATTAGAGGGAGAGCATCTTAACCCCCGTAACATGGCAGTTATCAAACGATACCTAGAAACTTCAACTGCTATTGTCATGGGACCAGGATTAGGACTTCACAGAGAAACAGAAGATGCCGTGAATGAGATCGTAGAAATGACAGAGGAAAGGAAGATTCCTTTGTTGCTGGATGCTGATGGCCTCAAAGCCTTTGCTAAGCATAAGAGAAAGGTTAAGTTCCCTCTGGTCTTGACACCTCACGCTGGCGAATATCAAATATTAACAGGGAAACAGCCCTCAATAAACCTGAAGAAACGAGCAGAAGAAGTACAGAAAACTGCACGAAGCCTAAATGCAGTAATATTATTGAAAGGTAATGTAGATGTAATTTCAGATGGAGAACATGTGAAATTAAACTTTACTGGAAACCCGGGAATGACTGTTGGAGGAACTGGTGACACCCTTTCCGGCATAGTGGGCGCCTTTTTAGCGCAGGGGGCAAACTCGTTTGAGGCAGCGGTAGCAGGAGCCTTCATCAATGGTGCTGCAGGGGATTTTGTGCAGAGTGAGAAGGGTTATCATATAGTTCCAACAGACATTATTGACTGGATTCCGCGTGTTATGGATGATCCTATGTCTCATTTAAAGGTGCGAAAGAGTGCCCCAAAAAGAAGTTAAGATCGTTGTCTATCATGCCAAACAATGTGACCCCAAAAAATGCACAACCCTGAAACTTAAACGTCACAATCTTGTCCGTGTCGTTCATAGAGTCAAAGCGTTGCCCTATGGAGCAGTTATACTAAATCCCTTTTCGAAGAAGGCTTTTTCTCCAGCAGAGCAGAAAAGACTTGAAAGGAAGGGATTGGCTGCAATAGATTGCAGTTGGATGCATGCCGACGAAGTTTTCGAACTTTCTGTGCGAGGGGCTTCCCGTTGCCTTCCATATTTGATTGCTGCAAATCCAACAAACTATGGGGTGCCAACAAAACTGAGTACGGTTGAAGCGTTGTCAGCAGCTCTTTATATTGTTGGGTTTAAAGAGGACGCAGCACGTTTGCTTTCAGTTTTTAAGTGGGGTCCTCATTTCATTGAGTTGAATATAGAGTTGCTGGAGGGTTACGCGCAGGCAAAGGACAGCTGTGAAGTAGTTAAATTACAGAAGAAGTTCATGTCTGTGTAGGTTTATCTTCAACCCATGAAAACTTGCGTTGAAGCGTCTTGGGATAGTATAACTTCCAATCGTATTCCACTCTTTTACCCCACTCATAGTATAGGCGAGGGTCAATGTAACTCTTCAACGATGTCCCAAGGTTATAATTCTTAGTCGCCTTCGTGATTTTTATGTTAATTTCTAGTTTTTTGGCCCCTTCTCTAGATTTTTTGGTGTTCTTTTCTTTTAATTTTTCCAGCCTTTCCATTTTCTTTCCTAATGATTCCTTCCAGTTCTTCCTTGGTTTTTTCTTATGATTGCAAACGATTGCGGCTCCTAAATTCGCCATAGTGGCTACATATTTTTTCAAATAGTCTGGAGCTGACCGTGAAACATCGCTGTTACCTAAAGATGTCTCAACAACGTTTGAGGCGTGGTAAGTTCTGAAAACCTTTGCAGTTAATCCAGGCATCACCTCATCAAGAAAGAGCGAAATATCCCTTGATCGGATGCCCTTAAAAATTGTTGACTTAGACTCATTGATGGACTCTTTCAGATTGTTTATGACTACCTCTGACAATTCGGCTTCTTTTCGCCATCTAACCGCATCCTTTCCAATGAAGTTAAAGGTTGTGAGTCCGTTTGGGCCAAAGGTGATGTGTTCCGGTCTCAATGTTGTTGCGCCAACGGTGTCTGCCTCATCCTTGTTCTTCTCGTCTCCAACACGTAACTTGAGAACATCTATGAGACGGCAGACTGTTGCAATTTTTCGTCTCATCAAGTCCGTGGATTCAAGGTTGTTTGCAATGTGGTGGCGGACTTCGTCGATTTTGTTAGCAAGTTCTTTTGCCTTATCAAATTTTTCGATTTCCTTCATCTGTTTGACATTGAATGTGTCGGCAAGCCAAACGTACTTCCTTTTCCCAGAAAGTTTGTCTTTCCAACTTGCTATCCAC
Source organism: uncultured Candidatus Bathyarchaeia archaeon (assembly GCA_964503065.1). Taxonomy (GTDB): domain Archaea; phylum Thermoproteota; class Bathyarchaeia; order Bathyarchaeales; family Bathyarchaeaceae; genus JAOUKN01. Next base: position 2,980 of record CAZCYX010000099.1, on the reverse strand, counting down.
ATGAATTCAGGATGCCACATTATCTTTTTCCAGTTTCCTTGAGGGTGAGGGGCATTTGGAGAAAGGTTGAGAATGATATCGCTTTTTTTTGGTCCTTTTTTCCAGCGTCCACGTAGAGGATGTTTTCCTCTTCCCATGAAAATCGATGAAGGCTCAGCTGCATAATTGGCGACTTCAACTTTCGAGCCATCAACAATAGCGTATCCATACTGTTCCTTGTTAGCTTCTCTCACCATTTTTCGGTGTTCAGCAAGCTTCCGCTTTTCTTCTCTGGAGAGGCTAAGTTTCAACTCTTTTTCTCTTCTAACGTATTCCTCTATCATGGAGAAGTTATAATCTTCATGAAGAAGTCTATCCTTGACGTTCAGTGCTTTAGAAAAGTCTCTGAAGAAGTTTTTGACGAACACTCGATCTTCAACGTATGGAGTTCCGAGTTTTTTAACCCACGCGACTGCCATTTCTTCTTGCTCAGGAGTTAAGTCTATTTTTTTACCTTTTACGAATATGTGGAATCCTTTTGATTCGTATTTGAGTACTAAAATTCCGTTGTGAATGAGCCGTTTCATTGCATTCTCAACGCTTTGTTCTTCAGATTTATAAAGGTCACGGATTAAGAATCCATACTTAAGTGTTTTTAGAAGATTATTCGTTCTAAAAGGCAGGTATATTTATACTATCCCTTGCACATTAAAATCAAGGAAAGCAAACTAAGAACAAGCACCACATTCGTCAGTCTTTTGATGTTTTATTTCTTGATCTCTGTTTCTGTAACAATTTGATGTATTCGTCTGATGCCTTTTCAACATTCCACTCCATGGGTTCACTTCGAAAGTTCAAATTCCACCAATTCATAAACCTTTCCAGCTGAACCTTAACAAAGACTACAAAAACGGCAACTGGAATAATGCCAGTCACAACGAGATTTATTGGAAAAGGAAAGGCTATCAACAGAAATAAGCTGAGAAAGAACTCACAAGTGAAAAATACCGGTATCACAATGGTCCAATAAATTCCTTGGAGATCTCCTGAGGTGGGCAAATTTATCTTCGGCAACTTAAGAATCAATCTGTGAATCCAAGGCAACTTCAATTGATCTTCTTTTTCCGCCGTCATACTAGATTCTCCAATTGAATATAGTATGTAATATAAAATATGTAAGTCTGTTGTTAACCTCACTGCAATATTGTTTCACCACATCCCTCATAAAAGACAGCTTAAAATCTCCAAAAGCCGCGCACAATGGAACGGAGTTTACAAGGTGCATTACATCTGATTCTAACAAATTGCAGTCTCCACTTTCACTGTCCAAACGTTTGAACTCGAGTTGAAGAGTTAGACTTTAGGATTTATTCTGACATAATTTATGTTTCAGGTTCAAGTCTTTGGAAAAAATCAAAATCTAAGTATACAGTCTCGAAGTTCCTACTCTTGATTTCATAGACAAGGAGGGCACATTACACGCCTGTGCGCAAGCTGGAAGTTCACCATTCTCAAAATTTAAACACTATCCCGGTTCAATGAACAATCGTCACCTTTCTAATGAGGAGCAAAAAGCCATTGTTATGGTAGAAAACTTCTGTAAGAAAAATGATTGTGAATTTGAAATAATTGATGTTGCAATGAAAGGATTTCTAACCAAAATGAAACTGAAGGCAAAAGGAATAGCAAACTTTCCAGCTATAACTTTTAAGGAGAAGGTAATACATGATGCCCCCCACAGAGAAAACATTAAGAGAACTCCTAGAATGACAATATGCGCTCAATGACCTTGTTACACAAAAATTATGTCATTTTGAAGATTGCCGTAATTGTCTGTCTATGTAACGTCCTTTCGTCTCTAACATAACTGCAATGAATGTTGTCACTAATAGTAATGGCAAGATTAAGATTGATCGAAATTCAGGTACTATTATCACTTCTTGGGTTGAATGATTATAAGTGAAATACAGATAACTATATGTGTTGTTAGAACATGGCAAAAGAACATGCGGAACTTCTGTTACGTTGACGAATACTTGGTAGGTATCATTCATCAAAACCGTTGGTATACGAATTCTACAAAACCCCACTGTGCCATCTCCACCTGTAACATCGAAAGAGACAGCAGTACCATTAAAATGAAAGTCAGATATCGTTGAATTGCAAATGGTTTGAACATGATACTCTGAAGTAGCATTGAAACTAGAAACCATTCCCAGTAAAGGGTAGTTATCCGTATTATTTGTGTTAACAAAATATTTTGTGTCTCCGATTCCATCACTGCCCGTTAAATTTTGGTAAGGCCCATTATGCAAATCCGTACCAGTATAGCTACTCCAATAGTTTCCACCAGAAGGGTAGCCATTGTCCCATGTTAGGTTGTAGGATAGGTAGATGTAAGTTCGATCTAGTCCAATTAGATTATTGTGATATATGGTGATGTTATTGCAATAGGATAAGCCGATACTAAACGAAAGACTGTTCGACACTTTGTTACCGATAACTATGGAATCGTTCGAACTGTAAAGTTCAATCCCCCATCCACACTCTAACACCTCATTACCCATTATCTTAATGTTCCTGCACTTTGTCAGATATATTCCAAAGGAACTATCTGAGACGGTGTTATGGGCAACAGTATCATTGCGAGATGAACTCAAGTTAATTCCATCAGCACTATTCTGCACTTTATTATCGAGGATTATGTTGTTGCTGCTTTCGCCTCCTATTGCTCTAACGTAGATTCCCCGATGACTGTTCGACACGGCAAGGTTATCACAGATTACGTTGTGGCTGGAATTAATGAGTTCGATACCAAAGAAGTTGTTTGAAAGAATGTTGCCAGTGACAGTGTTATGGGAAGATAGTACTTCGATGCCTGAAAACCCCGAAGCACTATTTTGCACTGTGAATCCTGTGACAGTGACGTTACTCTTAGTTATCATGATGCCAAAAGATGTTCCATTACAGTCGATTATTGTATTAGTGTTATTCTCTCCAA